>DBYM01000026.1:20754-38578 GCA_002309875.1 Cyanobacteria bacterium UBA1186 | reverse complement strand
CTCTTTGAAGCCGCAATTAACCTTGACGCCGATGACATTACGGAAGAAGACGGAGAATACAAAGTCTATACCTCTATTCCGAATCTTCAGCCGATTACCGAAGGGCTTGAAGCGGAAGGTTTTAAGTCTGTTTCTGCAGAATTTACAAGGATTCCGCAAAACACTATTGAGATAACCGACGAAAAAACCGCAACAAACATTATGCGTCTTTTGGGAAGACTTGAAGAACACGACGACGTTCAAAATGTTTATGCAAACTTTGATATAGATGACGAACTAATGGAAAAATTAGACATATAAGTATTATTCGCGGGTGGATACCCCCAACAATAGGAGGACGACAATTATGATGAACATGATGAATATGATGAAACAAGCACAAAATATGCAAAAAAGGCTTGTTGAAGCACAGGAAGAATTAACAAATACAAGTATCGAAGGAACTGCGGGCAACGGCTCGGTCAGTGTAACCTGCGACGGCAAAGGCACGTTTAAGTCGATAAAACTTACGGCAGAAGCAATCAATCCTGAAAACCCTTCTTCGGTTTCCCAGGACGATATTGAAATGCTTGAAGATTTGATTACAACTGCAATGAATACCGCTACGGAAAAAGCTAAAACCGTTATGGAAGAAAAAATGAAATCGATAACGGGCGGAGTCAGTATCCCGGGATTAATGTAGCAAACAGTTAACCGATTAAGAAAATGATTTATCCGAAGAGTATAGCAACATTAATAGAACAGTTTCAGAAATTCCCGTCAGTAGGGCCAAAGTCCGCTCAACGTATGGCATTTCAAATTCTCAGAATGCCGGGGAGCGAAGTGGAAAAATTTACTGACGCAATTCTCAACGCAAAAAGAAGTTCAAGAACATGCGAAATCTGCTACAATATTTCAACCCAAAGCCCCTGCGAAATATGTTCATCAAACAACAGAAACCGTTCGGTTATTTGCGTTGTGGCTGAAACAAAAGACCTCATTGCTATCGAGCGTACAAACGAATACAAAGGACTTTATCACGTTTTGCAGGGATTAATTTCGCCAATGGAAGGCATAGGTGCGGAAGATATAAGGATTAAGGAACTTCTTAACAGGCTTACAAATGAAGAAGTGCAGGAGGTTATTCTCGCACTTTCTCCATCTGTCGAAGGCGAAGCAACAAGTCTGTACTTAACAAAACTAATCAAACCGTTCGGTATTAAGATTTCAAGAATTGCTTTCGGACTTCCTGTCGGTGCGGATTTGGAATATGCAGACGAAGTTACCCTTGCAAAAGCAATTGAAGGCAGACGGGAACTGTAAGAAAAGGCTGCCCCCAGCCCCCTTGAAAGAGGTAAAAAACGAGTTATAATGAATATGTACCCCAAGAGAGGTGTTTTATGGATATAGGTGCAATCGACCCGAGTGCTATCAACGCAGCTGCTGAAGCTCAACAATTTGAGGCTCAGTATGCAGTCAAGTTGATTAAAATGGCTCAGCAATCCGAAGCCGTTGTTGGCAACTTAATCGAGGACACTGTTGAATTTTCACAAGAGGCTATGCAGAAATTTCTCAGCGAGAGAGTTTAGGAACTATCTTGTGTAAACCCTTGGCAAACGAACTTTCAGCCGGCAGGTAAGTTCGTAATTTATCGTGCCCAAAATCTCCGCCCAACTATCAAGAGATAGATTATTCTCGTCTAACAACGTAACAACGTCGCCGATTTTTGCATCAAAATCGCCTAAATCAAACATCATTTGGTCCATTGTAATATTTCCGACCTGACGGATTTCCTGCCCGTTTACAATTCCGTATATCTTATTTGAAAGCCTTCTGTCAACTCCGTCTGCGTAACCTATGGGAATTGTGACAATTCTCGTCGGCTCATAAGCCGTAAACGTATGTGAATAACTCACACTTTCACCTGCAGGCAAATCGTGAATATTGGTAATTCTGCCTTTCAAAGACATAACCTGTTTTAACCGTGGAACTTTATTTTTGTCCGTACCTTTCGCTAAATCAGGATATAAGCCATAAAGCGAAATCCCAACTCTGACCATATTTGATGGTATATCATAAGCAAATGTTGCCGCCGTATTCTGAATGTGAATCATCAGGCCCGTTGTGTCGATATTCTCAATTACCGAATTCCAGCGCCTGATCTGTTCTTCCGTAGGTTCCTTCTCCTCGGCTGCGGCAAGATGGGTAAAAACACCCTCAAAAATCAAATAATCCGCTTTTCGGACTTTGTTTATAAATCCGACACCTGCTTCTGCTCTGACACCAATCCTGTTCATGCCCGTATCGAGTTTAACATGGACCTTTGGCTTTATCCCCGTCCTTTCATAAACATCTTTGCAAGCCTTCAAATGTTCGTCATTAAATATTGATATTGAAATATCCTTCTGCGCAGCCGTTTCAAATGCCCAAACAGGAACGGCGCCAACCACAAGAATCGGAGCCTTAATTTTAATCTCTCTTAAATCCAGACCTTCGTCAATTGAAGAAACCCCAAACCAATCTACACCTGAAGCGAGCATTGTTTGGGCAATCATCTGCGAGCCATGGCCGTAAGCATCAGCCTTTACAATTCCCAAAAACTTTTTGTCCTTAGGTATTATTTTCCTTATCTCTCTTACATTATGCGCAAGGTTTTCGAGATTGACTTCAACCCACGCATCTTTGTGTATATTTATATTTGATTGTCTGATGTTTTTCATCAGCACCCCTTCCGCCCTTCGGCACCTGCCCAATTAAATAATCTCACCATTTAAGTACCACGTTCTTGCACGTGTTATTTTAACATTTATAAACTCGCCCGTTAAATCCCTTTCACAAGGTATATGAACAATCTTGTTATTCCTCGTTCTTCCGGTGATAACCTTGTCTCCGTTCTTACGAACTTCAAAATTCTCAACAAGCACTTCCATCTCACGGCCGACATATTTCTTATTGGACTTCAGGCAGCACTCCCTATTATGCTCGTTCAGCCTTGCAAGACGTTCGGTTTTAACATCTTCGGGAATATACAAATCCGTCCACTTTGCCGCTACCGTCCTCTCTCTTGGAGAATAAGCCGCCGTGTTTGAATAATCCAATTCAAGTTCCGTCATCGCCTTAAGAGTGTTTTCAAACTGTTCCTCTGTTTCACCCGGAAAACCTGCTATAAAATCACTCGTAATAGTGACGTCTTTAACCCTTGAGCGTAAATGGTCGCAAATCTTCTTATATGTTGCGTAGTCATATCTACGATTCATCTTCTTCAAAACGGTATCGTCACCCGACTGCATAGGAATATGAAAATATTCGCAAACTTTATCAAGTTCAAGTACGGTATCAATCAATTCATCAGTAATATCCGTCGGATAATTAGTTACAAATCTTATTCTGAATTTGCCCTCGAGGGAATTTAATTCCCGAAGAAGCCAGGCCAAATTCTGTCCGTCCTCAAGGTCTTTGCCGAACGAATCAACATTCTGCCCGAGAAGCGTAATCTCCTTAAACCCTTCAGCCAAGGCCTTTTTTGCTTCCCCAATTATCAATTCGGGCTTTCTTGAACGTTCACGGCCTCTTGTATAAGGAACAATACAGTATGTGCAAAAATTATTACAGCCTTCCATAATCGGGATCCAGGCATTAATCCCTTTTACACGGTTTATTTTTATTTTCTTTTCTTCATAGGGAGTCTCACCACAGGAAACAACCCTTTCACCGGCTTCAATACGTTTTACCAAATCAGGAAGTTCATAAAGTCTTTGCGTTCCAAGCACCAAATCAACATAAGGCGCCCGTCTGAAAATATTTTCCCCAACCTGCTGAGCCACGCAACCCGCAAAAACTATTTTGGGATAAGAATTATATTTGCCTTTAATTTTACCCCGCCACTTGCCCCAAACTCCGATTTGACTGTATGCCTTATCCTCAGAAAGTTTGCGGATTGAGCAAGTGTTAATAATAAGCATATCCGCTTCTTTTGGATTTTCGGTTTTTGTATAACCCAAATATTCCAGCATGCCAAACATTCTTTCGGCATCGGATTTGTTCATTTGGCAGCCCATTGTTTCTATATAAACTTTTTTCATAATTATTCCTTAAATACAAGGTTAGGCTGTCTTGCCGCTAATGTTTCGTCAACACGCTTAATCGGTGTTGTCTGAGGTGATTTCAAAACCTCTTCAGGATTTTCTTCAATCTCTTTTGCTATTTTAAGCATTGTGTCAATAAACCCGTCCAAAACCGCTTTAGATTCGGATTCGGTCGGCTCAATCATAATTGCTTCATGAACAATAAGCGGGAAATAAACCGTAGGCGGGTGGCAGTTTGAATCCATTAACCTCTTTGCAATACCGAGAGTTGAAACACCCTGATGATGTTGTTTTTCTCCGGACAAAACAAATTCGTGCATACATGGCTGGTCATAAGGCAGGTCGTAAACACCTTTGAGTTTTTCCTTAATATAATTTGCGTTCAAAACAGCATCGGCACTTGCAAGTTTCAGGTTGTCACCCATCATAAGGATATACGCATATGCTCTTACCAAAACTCCGAAATTACCGTAAAAACTTCTGACTTTGCCTATGGTGTGTTTGATGTCATAATCTCTGTAATATTTGCCGTCCGCATCTTTCTTTACAACAGGTGAAGGCAAAAATTCCTTCAGATATTCCTTAACCGCAACAGGGCCTGCTCCCGGACCGCCTCCGCCATGCGGAGTCGCAAAGGTTTTGTGCAAATTGAGATGCACGACATCAAAACCCATCAAAGCAGGATTTGTCCAACCCATAATTGCATTGAAATTAGCACCGTCATAATAAAGCAACGAGCCATTTTTATGCATTAAATCGGATATCTCCAAAACTTTTTCTTCAAAAATACCCAAAGTATTGGGATTTGTCATCATTATTGCCGCAACATTTTCGTCAAGCAAAGACTTAAGAGCATCAATATCAACCTGTCCTTTTTCGTTTGACTTAACCTCAACAATCTCAAACCCGCACATTTTGGCACTTGCAGGATTTGTACCGTGCGCAGAATCAGGAATAATTACCTTTGTCCTTTGGGTTTCGCCCTTTACTTCAAAGTATTTTTTGACAATCATCATGCCTGTCAATTCGCCGTGTGCACCGGCTGCTGGCTGCAGAGTGACTGCGTCCATACCCGTAATGTATTTAAGTTTCTCCTGCAGGTTAAACATCAGTTCCAATGCGCCCTGAGAATCCTCATCAGACTGCATGGGGTGCAGATTGGCAAAGCCTTCAAGTCCTGCAAGAAGTTCATTTACCTTAGGATTATATTTCATCGTACAAGAGCCTAAAGGATAAAAACCCTTTTCGATACAGAAATTCCTGTCCGAAAGTTCCTTGTAATGACGCATTACATCTAATTCGCTCAACTGCGGAAGTCCGATTAAATCTTTTCTCAATAAGGTCTCGGGAATAATTCCTTCCGTTAACTTACATTCACCGAAACTGACACCATCAACGCCCGTGCTCTTCTCAAATATTGTCTTCATCTAATTCTTCCTGTTTGAGTAATTCTTTTTTTATCTTGTCCAAACCGTTCTGTATAATTCTTGAAATTCTTGACTGTGATATGTTAAATTCGTCTGAGATATCTTTCAGTTTTCTGTCATAGAAATACTTTGCCTCAATCAAATCCTGCTCTCGCTGAGAAAGATTTTTCATTGCCTCACAAATTCTGTTTTTGAGTTCAAAAATCTCCGCTTTTTCATCGGGTGTCCTTGAATTATCTTTAATAATAGTGGGGTTTTCAGCCTCAGCCATCTCCTCAATCGAAAGAATAGTCTTGTAAACCGCATTCCTGATCTTTTCCTGTTCTTCCGTATCGGAATCCTTCATTACATGCCATTTGTAACGACGACGCATTTCGTTCCTTATTGCCCATTTAATCGCCTTTACAATGTATGCCTCATTATACTCTTCCTGCTTTGAAGAACTGTTTACAAGATAATAAACAGTATAAGTCGCCAAACTTATAACTTCTGACAAATCGATTAAACCAAGATTAGAAAACTTTTTATATTCAATTTTGGATATAGTTTCAATTAAATCTTTATAACGAGAAAGATTAATCCTTCCTTCTCTCTCTTTGCTTATAGATTCCAAGTCCTTCATATTTTATAATATATCAGAAAAACAGAGGATTTTCAAACATAATTTTTTGCATAATTACTAAAACATGCTAGAATAATAATAGGAAAGAGGGTTATTAAATGAAGAATTGGAAATATATTAAATCTGCAGTGCTTGTCATATTCTGTTCGGCAGTCTTAACAACAAGCACATATTGCTTTGACAGGGCTTCTGCCGAGCCTGCAAAACCCGTTCAGCAGACTGCGGCGGTTACCTCGGGAACAATTGCACCGCTGAGTGTAGTTGCTAATCCAAAAGCATACCTTAACAAGAAAATCGTTATGAATGCGAAATTTGACAAGTTTTCGACCCTCGGCCTTGATTACAAACCTGCTTTCAAATCTTCGGAAGATTACATAACTTTTCTTGTGAAGAGAGATGATACAAAGTTTGACATACCGCTTTCCGAAATGAAACTCTTTTTAAAAAGAACTGAAGCGGAGAAATTCCTTGAACTGAAGACCGATGATGAAATTCAGGTTACGGGAACACTGTTCTCAGATGCACTCGGAGACAGTTGGATTGACGTGGAAAAACTTGTTGTAACAAAAAAAGCGCCCGAAAAAGATGGAGTTAAATGATAATGGATAATTTGGAAAAAGACAAGTGTAAGGTATATTTAGCCATACACGGACACTTCTACCAACCGCCCAGAGAAAACCCTTGGCTTGAAGCCATAGAACAGCAGGACAGTGCACTTCCTGCTCACGATTGGAATGAAAGAGTAAACGGAGAGTGTTATAATCCTAATTCCGTATCCAAAATTGTCGATTCAAAAAACCAAATTTTAAACGTTGTAAATAACTACGAATACATAAGTTACAACTTCGGCCCAACCCTTCTTTCCTGGCTTGAAGAATTTGCACCGATAACATACGAAAGAATAATAAAAGCCGACCTTACGAGCAGAAAACTCCATGGCGGACACGGGAATGCCATCGCTCAGGTTTATAACCACATGATTATGCCGCTTGCAAATGAAAGAGACAAGCAGACACAGGTAAAATGGGGAATTAAAGATTTTGAATACCGCTTTGGCAGAGAGCCTGAAGGCATGTGGCTTGCAGAAACCGCAGTTGATGACGACTCACTGAGAGTTCTCGCAGAAAATGGAATAAAATTTACGATTCTTTCACCATACCAGGCTCAGCGCATCAGAAAAGAAGGTGAAGAAAATTGGCAGGACGTAAGTTGGGGAAATATTGACCCCGCACGTTCTTACAGATACTACATAAAATCCGCCCCGGGCAAATATATCGATTTATTCTTCTACGACGGAGCAATCTCAAAATCCGTAGCATTTGACGAACTGCTTAAAGACGGAAATAAATTTGTAAACAGATTAAAAGACGGTATCTCCTTCTCAAGAAATTATCCGCAGTTAATAAACATAGCAACCGATGGTGAGAGTTACGGCCACCATACAAAATTCGGAGATATGGCCCTTGCCTATGCAATGAAACTAAAAGTAAAAGACGAAGGCTTCATTATAACAAATTATGCCGAATATCTTGAAAAATACAGAAGCAATTGGGAAGTAGATATTAAACCCGTATCCTCCTGGAGTTGTTTCCACGGAGTCGGCAGATGGAGCGAAGACTGCGGCTGTTCAACAGGCGGGCACCCCGGCTGGAATCAAAAATGGAGAAAGCCTTTGAGGGCTGCTCTTGATTACCTCAGAGATGAAACCGTTGCAATATATAAAAAATACGGTAAGAAATATTTCTTATCACCTGACGAGGCAAGAAATAATTACATAAGCGTAATTCTCGACAGAAGCGACTCAAACGTGAAGAATTTCCAGGAAGAATATTTTGTTCCCGATTTAGATGACGAATCTAAAGTCAGAGGTATGGAACTTCTTGAAATTCAGCGTCAGGCAATGCTTATGTACACAAGTTGCGGGTGGTTTTTCTCGGAAATATCGGGAATTGAAACAGTACAAATCATGAAATACGCAGCAAGAGTTATGCAACTTGCACAAAACTTTAACAAGAAAGATTTGGAGCCCAAATTCCTTGAAATATTATCGGAAGCGCAAAGCAACCTGCAGGAATACGGGAACGGCAAAGATGTATATGAAAAATTCGTTAAGCCGTCAGTCGTTACTCCTAAACAGATTGTAAGCCTCTGGGCAATTTCATCTCTCTACACTGATATTGAAGATGAAGAAGACGTTTACTGCTACAAGATTAAGAAACACTCTTATAAACGAGTTGTAAAAGGAAATTCTCAACTCGTAATCGGACACATTGAAGTTAAATCAAAAGTAACTCTCGAAAAATCAAGTCTGGTATTCACTCTCCTGCAATTCTCAGGAGGAGATTTCCATTGTGCGATAAAAGATTATTCCGAAAACTTTATGGAAACGAGAAAAGAATTAATAAGAACCTATCTTGTTTCTCCGCTTACGGAAATAATCAGAGCAATAGATAATTATTTCGGAACAGAATATTTCACTCTTAAGGACATCTTTATTGAAGAAAGAAGAAAAATTCTTCAGACAATGCTCAAAGGAAAACTCAAGACTTTCGCAAATACTTACGAATCGATGTACAACGAAGGCAAAGGCTCCATTTATCAGATGCAGTCTTTGGGACTTGAAATACCGAATGAATTCAAAATCGCGGCACAATATGTTCTTACCAAACAGTTTAATGAACTCTTTGTCGATTCCAAGGGCTTCCTGACAAACGAAATTCTGCAGCAGGCATCTGATATCAATTTTGAGGCAAAAAGAATCGGAGTCGAAATTGACAAAGTTCCGACGGCAAAAATATTCAGCCGTAAAATTGCACAGAATATTAACAGGTTAGCCTATGCACTTGACCTTCAGCAGGTTGATGCAACATTAGAACTTTTGGATTGTATCGGAAAGTTAGAATTGAATGTTGATATTGCGGAAGCGCAAAACTATTTCTTCTCAAAAATAGTTACAAACATTGACGAACTGATAGCGAATATGACTTGTAATGCAGACAGAGAACTTATCACAATGTTGTTTGAAATAGGTGAAAATCTGAATATCAATATGAATTACCATAAACAGCAATTTGATAAGGCTTTGGTAACTAAGTAGCGTGAAATGATTAACGATTTGGGGATTGACAAAAGTTGGACAGATGCAGGATTAAACCTTGATTTAATCCGTAAAGTTCTTGACGTCATAAAAGAAAAACGAAAAACCGCCGAGATTCTCCCGAAGCAGGAAGATATTCTTAATGCCTTAAAACTCTGCCCGTTTGATAAAGTAAAAGTTCTGATAATCGGACAGGACCCTTATCCGAGTGCAGAACATGCTCACGGGCTTGCATTTTCTAGTCTTTCAAATAATACGCCCGCCTCTCTGAAAAATATTTTTAAAAAACTTGAGCAGGATTTTGGGTGCAAACACAATACGAATCTGCTTACTGCGTGGGAAAAACAGGGAGTTCTGCTCCTGAATACCGCACTGACTTTTGAGGGAAAAGATACGAAACTCCTGAGAGAACACACTAAACTTTGGGCTCCCGTTATTGAAAACATCTACACAATTCTGAGAAAGAGGGGAAATCTTATAATAATGCGTTGGGGATCACACGCACAGAATGTAAAATTCGGGGGTAAAATATTCAATTGGGGAGAAGAAAATATCGGAATTACGGTTTTTGACACAACCCACCCGTCTCCTCTTTCGGCACACAGAGGATTTATGACCTCAAATCAATTTATAGAATGCAACAGAATATTGGGAAATGATGCCGTAAATTGGGGGACTTAAACCGCAAAAACCCTCTCCCCGCAGACCTTTTCAAGTTTAACAGTCTTAAGAGCGTTAAATTCTCCGTCATCTAAAAGAAGTTTTATGTAATTTCTCGTAATCCCTTTATATTTACCGTTCTTATCTTTGTGTTTTTCAATCAGAACTTCCTGAATTGAGCCCAAATTTGAATTAAGAAATGCACTAAACTTGTCCGCGGAGATTTTTTTGATAATCTCCGCTCTCTCTTCCTTTACTCCATCAGGCAAATGCCCTTCCATTCTTTCGGCAATTGTACCTTTACGGACTGAATAAGGGAAAACGTGGATTTGACTAAGTTTTGCCTTTTTTAAATTTTCTGCGGTTACTCCAAAATCTTCATCTGTTTCGCCGACAAATCCCGCAATTATATCACTTCCCAAAAACGGTTTATCAAAACGTGAATTTATATCTTCGATTTGGTCAAGATAATATTCAACCGTATAATGTCTGTTCATACGTTTTAGAGTATCGTTGCAGGCGGACTGCAAAGAGAGGTGAAAATGCGGGCAGAATTTATCGCTTGTCTGAAGAAAATCCAGCAGTTCTTTGCTGATTTCGTGAGGATTCAAAGAACCAAGGCGATAGCGTGGAATTTTTGTTTCCTTCTCAATCCTCTGAAGCAAAGGCAAAAGCCCGCCTTCATATAGTCCTATATGTATTCCCGTTAAAACAACTTCCTTATATCCGATTGAATTATATCTGTTTATTTCGTTAATAACAAATTCGGGGCTTGCACTTCTCGACTTTCCCCTCCCAAACGGGATTATGCAATACGAACATCTGTTGTCGCAGCCGTCCTGAATCTTCAGGCTTATTCTGGTTTTTGACGTGTCCTTTAAAACCGCTTCACAAAAATGATTTTCCTCCATCAGATCCTTTACGGCATAGTGTTCGTCTTCTTTCAGAAGTTCGGCTATCCTGAACTTGTCTTCATTTCCGTAAACATAATCAATATAAGATTCTTTTAAAAGTTTTTCCTTCTCAATCTGTGCAATACAGCCTGTTAAAACGGTTTTTAACCCCAAGCCGTGTGCATGCCTGAGAAAATACATCGCTTCATTATCGCTTTTATGGGTAACCGAGCAGGAATTTAGAATGTAAATATCCGCCTCTTTTTCGTCACGTACCCGCTCAAATCCCGCATCAACCAATTTTTCCGCAACAATCTGCCCCTCGAATTGGTTTGACTTGCAGCCCATAGATTTTAGGTAAAATTTCAACACAACCCTGCACCTATATTGAAATCAGATACCAGGTAACGAGAGTCAGGTAAACCGCCAGGCCGATTACGTCGATTGTCGTTGCAATCACGGGGCCTGATGCTACAGCAGGGTCAAATTTCAATTTCTTCAAAATCAACGGCGTACAAGTACCAATCATTGTTGCAATAGTCATATTCAAAGTCATTGCAAGCCCGACTATTAATCCGAGTTCTGCATGATGCTGCCACCCCCAGGTTACAAGCGATACAAGCAAACCGAAAATACAACCGATACTCAAACCTGTAACGGTTTCTCTCCAAATATAGTGCCAACCGGACTTAAGTGTTATCTGTCCTGTTGACATACCACGTACCATAAGTGTAATACTCTGCGTTCCGATATTCCCGCCAAGGCCGGCAAGCAAAGGCATAAATGCAGCAATTACGGGGAGTGCCGTAAAAGTCTGGTCATATTTACTTGTAATAGAAACCGCTAAGAATTCACCGATTAAAGTTATCAAAAGCCACGGCGTACGAGCCTTAATTGCGTGTCCGATACTGCCCGTCAAAACGTCATCATCGTCATCTCCCAAGTCCGTTACGATACCTGAAGATGTAAGGATTTCGTCCGTTGTTTCTTCTTCAACAATGTCCTGAACGTCGTCCCAAGTAACAATCCCTTTGAGATGGTCATACAAATCAACAACGGGGAGTGCGTTAAACTGATACTTCATAAATATATCGGCAATGTGTCCCTGATAATCGTCAACATGCACCTTAACAACATCTCTCGACATAATGTCCGCAATGCTTAAATTTACGGGTGAAGTCAAAAGAGTTCTGAGTGAAACAACACCCAACAGATGGCTGTGTTTATCGACCGCATATACATAGTATAAGTCCATATTCTCTTTTTCAGCCTTAATCCTTATCGTATCAATGGCGTCTTTTACGGACATATTATATGCAACTGTCAAAACAAGCGGATTCATTATACCGCCTGCAGTATCCTCATTATAAGTAAGCAGTTCCCTGATTTCGGACGAGAATTTCTCAGGAAGTTTTTCCAGATACGTTTCTGTTTCGTCCTCTTCCATATCGCCCAAAACGTCCGCCGCATCATCGTGAGGAAGTTTTGAGATCAATCTTGAAGCCAAGGATTCGTCAATATCACCAAGAATTTCAACCTGCAATTGAGGAGGTAAATATTCAATTACGTCAGCCGCCTTTTCTTCGTCCAACTTAGTAAAACACGCCAAACGTTCTTCCGGAGATAATTGCTGGAAAATATCCGCAAGATCGGCTTCGTGGTACGTATTCAACTCGTCTCTGAGTTGCTGCTCCGTATCACTGTCCATTAACTCTTTTATTCTGTCTATCGTGTTTTCTACATTCTGCATTTTATTTTACCGTCATTCTGAATCCGTTTCAGAATCTCATTTCTTATATTTTATTCGGGCTGATGCCTCTAGATTTACCACTCAATTTACCCCTCAATTTACCCCTCAATTTACCCCTACCCCAACCACTAACGGTAGTTTGTGAATTGCAGAGGATAGTCGTATTTGTCCTCATTCTTGCGAAGCAACTGAATCACTTCCTGCAAATCATCTTTGCTTTTTCCGGAAACCCTGACCTGCTCGCCCTGAATTGATGCCTGTACCTTCAGTTTCGATTCTTTAATATCCGCAACAATCTTCTTTGCAAGTTCCTGAGTCAAACCTTTTCTTAAGTTAAACACCTGTCTTACATTTCCGCCAAGAGCATTTTCTATGACCTGTGCATCAAGAATTTTTATACTCAATCCGCGCTTTACAAGTTTTGACTGAAGAATATCATAAATATTTCTCAGTTTCATCTCGTCATTTGTAGTAATCGTAATGGTTTTATCCGCTTCCAGATCAACCTGTGAATTGGAATTTTTTAAGTCAAATCTTGAGGTTAAATCTCTCTTAACCTGATCAACAGCATTAACAAGTTCCTGCTTGTCAAATTCTGAAACGACATCAAAACTGCAATCTTTAGCCATAACTATACTCCTGTTTTAATCCACTTCTACATGTTACCACGAACAATCAAAAAGTGGACAACAGCAGTCTAGCCTCTCAAAAATCTGATCAATTTCTGGAACGGAGTTTCATATCTTCTGATTGAATATTCAATCGGCAACGGCTGTATAGCATGCGGATACGGCTGAGCATACGGTCTTACGCCAAAATCTTCTGCACCTACACCATATTTATCACGGAATTTCGCATACATATTTCCGCTCGGATAATCAACTACACCCATTGCACTTACAGGAATTGTCATAAATAAACACCTTTATAATTACTACACACATATATAAAGTATTTTTATCAGAATTAATTGCCTCCTTTGTAAAGTTTTGTAAAATAATCTTTCCCGCTTTCTGCTTGACACTCTTTCCCTGATTGTGTTACAAATATAGGTATATAAATAGTATCAGATAGGTTAATCGCTCCCAAAAGGTGCGGGAAGGGATAAGTAAAAAAGCCCTTCATACAGACTATAACTTATGTCTGCCCTCCTGCGATTCCTCAAAAGAAAGGATTACACTATGTACGCAATAGTTGAAACCGGTGGTAAACAATACCAGGTAGAAGAAGGACGTTATGTTGACGTCGAATTGTTAGGCGAAGAAAAGGACGCAAAAGTCGTTTTCGATAAAGTCGTTATGATTGTTAACGGTAAGAAATCAAAAGTAGGTCAGCCTTACGTTGCTAATGCTAAGGTTGAAGGTACTGTTCTTAAAATTGACAGAGCCAAGAAAATTATCGTTTTCAAACAAAGACCTAAAAAAGGTTACAGAAAAAAACAAGGTCACAGACAAGGCTTCACAAGAGTAATGATTAACAAAATCAGAACTACTGCAGCAAAGAAATCAGCAGAAACTGCAGAAACAACGGAAGCATAAATTAAACAAAATTAATTAAAAGGAGAAATAAAAATGGCACATAAGAAAGGTATGGGTTCTACCCGTAACGGTCGTGATTCCGAAGCTAAGCGCTTAGGCGTTAAAAAATTTGGCGGAGAAATCGTTAAAGCCGGAAACATTCTTGTTCGTCAAAGAGGTACAAAACTTCACCCCGGAAATAATGTAGGTATCGGCTCTGATGACACCTTATTCGCATTAATTGACGGCGAAGTTAAGTTCGAATCTCACAGACGTGACAGAAAACAAGTTTCAGTTTACGCAGTGTAGAAGAAATTTTAAACAAAAAAAAAGAGACCTGTTACATGGTCTCTTTTTTATTGACTTAATAAAAAACTGCCGTACGTATTCGGCAGTTTTTATTTATGCTGATTAACTATTGATACAACGGTGCAAGTTTCTTTTCCTGCTGAGGTATCAAGCCTTCTTCTATTGACTGATAAACTCTGTAATCAATTACAGGGAAACAATTGTCAATTGCCTCAATCTCTTTCAGTTTACCGTCATCAATATTTCCGCTTTCAATCATATCTGCTATGAAACTGAATCTGTCAACGTGTTCATTGAATCTGTCCGTAGCATAGTCCTTAGCCTGCCATGTTGTAATCAGGAACGGCCAGTCTGATGACTGAAGCAGAAGATTTTCTCTTGCAAGTTGATTTAAAGCCCTGTGCAAAAGTTTATCCTCAGGTATTTCGGGATACCTGTCCACAATCTCGTTAATTCTCTTTTCGCAAGAGTGAATAATCGGCCACATCCATTCAGTCAGGTGATTCTGCCATACGTAGAAGTGTCCGCCCTGGCCCCATGAACTTTCAGGAATCTGAATTGCTTCTTTCGGAGGATACTTGGTAATATATTCACCTGCAGTCATTCTTTCGACATCAGGAATATAGTTGTTGAATTTTCTGATAACCTGTTTAATAAATTCAACACCTTCAAACCACCAGTGTCCGAATAATTCCGTATCAAATGAAACCATTACAAGACCTTCTTTATTATTTGCCAATCTGTAATCGTTTAACAAATGATAAATCAGTGTCGTATAGTGATCTGAGTTTTCATTAACTTTGTTGAATGCTAAAACAGGATCGTACAACATTTTGTCGCCTAAATCCGTTGTCGGAGAAGTTATTCTCCAATAATGCATACCTGATTTGTCATCACGTTTATGGAATTCTCTGAAGCAACCGTCACCCGGATAGCCGTCAGCCGCAGACCAAACCTGATAACCTGCTCTGTCGTTTCTTCCCATAACCGCAACCTGTGCATCAGGTAACCAATATGCTGAATATGTATCATATCCTGTTGCAGGTCTGTCAGGTAACGGAATATATTCAATGTTTCCGTAAACACCGATTACACGTCTGTTTCCGATTGAATTTCCGCCTTCAATAACGTGAGATTCAGTAAAGAAATACTGAATATCATTGTTTTGAAGTGTTACTTCTATAGCCGGTCTCCAATGTTTTTTACCATCTTTACCCGTATATTCATAACCTTGTCTGTACGCACATTCAGGAAGCCAAGCGCCCATTGCTTTTTTACCAAACAATCTCTTGGTCGTATCCTGCCCTACTTTGAACTGTGCATTCAGGTTACTGTCAGTTGCAAGCAGCGGTGAAAATCCGTGAGTTGCACCTGAAGTTGTAATTTCTATACAACCTAAATCCTGATATTTTTTGAAATATTTTACAAGATTTTTTTCGTACTTGTTAACAAAATCATCTCTTAATTTGTTCCACAAATCAAAATAGTATTTTGCAAGATATTTCAAGTGTTGAGAGTGCGCAACTTTCGGATCGGGATATCTTTCCAAATCCTTAGCAACTGCGCTAATTTGATCATCTATGTATTTTACAAAGCCGTTTTGTAAATGTTCATCGTTTAACTGCTCTGCTAAAATCGGGGTTATGCCTACCGTTAGTTTAGCTTTAATTCCCTCATCATAGAGTTCGGAAATTGCATTTAAAAGAGGTACATAAGTTTCTGCCATACATTCGTAAAGATTTTCTTCACCGAATGGCCACATACCTGCTTTTCTGTAATAAGGCAGGTGGCTGTGTAACATAAATACGAATTGTCCTATTGACATTTTTGCCTCCGTTCATTTCTAACGAATATATATTTTTACATTATTATTTATAGCACAAGAGCAAGAAAAAAGTAATACTTTAGGATTAGTTAATCTGAATAATGTTACAATACTTAACTAATTTTCAGGCTTACCCGGACTTCCGAAAGCGTTATATAATGCTTATATCGGGGGTTTTAGTGTGTTTTTAACACTTATCCGATAGAGAACATTTTCCCCGAATTTTTTCCGCATACAGAACAAAAATTTGTTTCCGCTCTGAAAGAATCCGAAAAGTTTTTAAAAGAACTCCCGACTCTTCCTCTGAAATCTCCCGCTAAAAACGGGCAGGCATAAATACCGTCGTTGCTCAGACATCTTCCGTGCATACAGTCAGTATTCCCGGCAACACTGATATCATTCATCTCTTCGCCGTTATACGAATTTATCACTTTGATATCGGTATTTGAAATCTGTTGTTCGTTAAAAATCCTGTTAAAATTATTTTCAATTTCTGCCTTATCGAGAGAGTAAAAATTCTGCACCGTAAGAACGGAATTAAAATTGTATCTTGAAAGTGTCTTCAGCGCAAAAATCGTTTGTCTGAAATTTCCCCTGTATTTTGCTCTGTCATTTTCCTGTTCATTAAAATGAGTAAGCGAAAGTTGTAAGAATATCTGATTATTTCCTTCCCCTTCAACTTTACTTAAAAACCTGATTTTCTTTTCATTTAAGAAACTGCCGTTTGTACAAATTGAAACATTACATCTTTTCAGACAGGTTCTCAATATTGAATTAAAATCAGGGTGAGTCATAGGCTCTGCACCTGTCAGATAAATACAATAAAGATTTTCGTTTTTGGTGTCTTCAAGTGCTTCCCTGATTTTTTCCTCAGGAATAAAATCTTTTACCATTTTGCTCATGGGGAATTTTATAAAACAACAGTTACACCTCTGATTGCAATTTTTTGCGGTTAACTCAATAAAAAGATTGTTTAGCGCCTCCATTTTATACACGGGCGCAGTACATATACTCGCCATAACTCCTCCTTTAATCTAAAGCAAATTAATATTATTCCGATTTGAATAAAAATAAAATTATCCGGTTAGAGAGATTTTTATTTGTAAAACGTAAACGGGAATTTCTAATTAGTACACCATTAAGTGTAAAATTTACAATTTACACTTGCAAATTTTTGGGCTTTGGTTTATAATCCATGGTAATACAATTTCTGTATAGTTATTTATCCAAACCGGAGTGAGAGGTTTAACAAGGATAACAACCTAACAAGTTCTTGAGACTGTAGGTAAAACAAGAATTTAGGAAATGTGACTTGCCAAGACCGCAAACGAGAACATAGAGAAACCGCAGGGAGGATTTATCCAGTAACATACAGAATCCAATGCACAAGAAGAATGAGGATTTGAATGCTCAAGAAAATAGTTTTGACAGCTATTGTATTATCGGCATGCCTTACACTAAATGCGCAGGCGGCAATCAACGAAGACGTGGTTAAGGAAACCATCGTTAAACACTCCATGGAAATGGGCGTTGATCCTGCGTTGGCATTAAGTATTGCAAAGAAAGAATCCGGTTTCAAACATGAACTGAAAAGTGCGCATGGTGCGGTAGGAGTATTCCAATTACTCCCTTCAACTGCCAAAAAACTCGGATATAATCC
>DBYM01000026.1:11800-20656 GCA_002309875.1 Cyanobacteria bacterium UBA1186 | reverse complement strand
CCGGGGAATGTTAAAAAATTTGGCGGACAAATTCCACCTTACAGAGAAACCAAGCGTTTTGTAAACATAATAATGCAGGATTACAGAGCCCAAAAGGCAAATCCTGACCCTGCAATAGCCAAGTATAACCAAATACCGGCGGTTGCTCCCGAAAAAACAACCGAACTCAACGAGGCACAAAAGCCGTTTGATTTACCTGATTTAACCGAAATCCCGGAAATCAAACAGTCTGACCCGGTAATGGAAATCTTATAAATATAATCAGAGGGCGGTTTGCTTTGCAAACCGCCCTTCTTTATCTCTTTACCACTATCCCTGTGTAATCAAAAGGCTGGCGCCGATTACGCCTGCAGTGTTCCCTAATTGTGCGGGGACAATTTCTACTGCTTCTTTTTGTATCGTCATCGCCCGTCTTTGAATTGTACCCTTAATCGGGTTAAACAGAATGTCTCCTGCATCTGCAACACCGCCGCCTATTATAATCTTTTCGGGATTCAAAAGATTAACCACATTAACCAAACCCATTCCTATATATTCACCCATTATTTTGAAAATCTGCCTTGCAACAGGGTCGCCTTCTTTTGCGGCAACCGCAACTATATAAGGTGTAATCTCAGGATTTGCAAGTTCTCTGTATTTGGTTGATTTCCCGCCTTTTATGTATTCTTCAGCAAGTGCAACTATTGAAGGTCCTGAAGCATAAGCCTCTAAACAGCCTCTGTCTCCGCACCCGCAAAGAGGACCGCCGTCCATCGTAAGTTTGATATGGCCGAGTTCGCCTGCTGCATTTGATGCACCCCTGACTAGTTTTCCGTTTATTACAATTCCGGAGCCGATACCTGTTCCGACAGTAATACAAACCATATTTTGGCAGCCTACACCTGCACCGTAATTTAATTCACCAAGGGCTGCCGTTCTTACGTCATTATCAACTCTTGTCGGGATTCCGAATTCTTTTTCCATAATTTCGGCTATCGGAACATTTACCCACCCGGGAATATTGGGAGCAAGTCTTACAACACCTTTCTGGCAGTCAATCTGTCCCGGAAAACCAAAACCCATACCTTCAATCTGTTTAGGTTCAAGTTTTGTCTCTTTGAGCAAATCTCTTACCGCATCTTTCATGCTGTTAATCGTATGTTCGTAACCCATTTCCGCACGAGTCGGAATGGAATTTGAATAAATTATTTTACCCCTGTCGCTAACCAATGCAATTTTTACATTAGTTCCGCCGACATCAATACCTATTCTCTGCCCCATCTTCTCTCTCCCATCAATATAATACGCTCTGTAATAGTATCACAAAAATAAAGTCAAATAAAGCAAAGGGGGTGTTTATGATAATATATTGTTATGAAATACAAATGGCTGAACAAAAAAAATAACGATAAATTAATCGTATTTTTTAACGGTTGGGGAATGAATGAAAATGTCGTAAAACATCTTAACCCTGAGGATTATGATGTTCTTATGTTTTATGATTACACAAATCTTGAGACAGATTTCAGACCCGAAAGGCAATACGCTGAAACCAATGTTATTGCCTGGTCCATGGGTGCGATGATTGCAAGCATAGTTTGTAACAAACCCCACACCCTAACCCCCTCCCTCAAGGGGCGGGGGAAAAGCGTGACTATCAACGGGACACTTAAACCGATTGATGACAAATTCGGAATTCCCTTAAAAATTTATGATTTAACAATAAGTAATTTTAATGAAGAAAGTTATGAGAAATTTGTTAAGAATATGTTTGATAATTCTCAACCCGCTTCAACAGCAACAGACCGAAGCACAGAAGATTTGAAATCAGAACTCATTGCGCTCAGAACATATTCTGCCGGTTTGGATTTTAAACCGGATAAAATCTTAATAAGCGACAACGATAAAGTTATCCCGACAAAGAATCAGTGTGCTTTTTGGGAAACATTGCCAAATCTGAAAGGCGGGCATTGTCCGTTCTTTAATTTTAAGAAATGGAGTGAGTTGCTGTGAATAAAGATTTAATTAACTCACGATTCGGAAAACATTTAAAAGATTACGATAAGAATGCCAAAATACAAAAAATTATGGCTGAAAAATTAATCTCCTTATGCAGCAAAAAGAAATACAAAAATATTCTTGAAATCGGGTGCGGAACGGGATTACTGACAAAAGAAGCAATAAAAAATCTTGAATTTGAAAATTATACCGCTATTGATATTGTCGAGGAATGTGAAAGTTACATAAAAAATATTGATGGAAAGATAAACTTTATTTCACGTGATGTCGAAACCCTGAAAGAAATTTCACCAAACCCCGAATTAATAATTTCAAATGCTGCACTTCAATGGACAAGCGATTTTGAAAAAACGGTCAAAACCCTGAAAAATATGCTGACAAAAAATGGGGAATTAATTATCTCAACCTTTGGCAAGGAAAATTTCAGAGAAATCTTTTATATTATGGGAACAACTTTAAAATATTATTCCGAAAGCGAATTAAAAGAGTTTTTCCCTGATTTTGAAATTTACCCCCCGGAAATACATATTATGAGTTTCCCTTCTCCAAAAGATGTTCTGAAACATCTTCAACTCACGGGAGTAAATTCGATAGAAAACAGAGCCTGGACAAAAAAAGATTTGAAAAGTTTTGAAGATAATTATTCAAGTCTCTGCGTAAAAGTTCCGACACTCACTTATAATCCCGTTTACATTAAATATCCCACAGTCGGCTAATATTTTAATGAGATTTTGAATAGTAATATAGTTATCGGTGATAACTATGAAAACTGCTGATAATTTATACAAATCAAAAAATCCTGACTTAAATTGCGCCTCGAAAATTTTTGAAGACTTCCCCGACGGGGTTGTCATAAAAGACAAAAACCTTCGTTACATAAGCGCAAACAAAAGTTACTGCAGCCTCTTTCTGATGGGAAATACTGATTCTCTGACAGGGAATATTAAAAATAAATACCTTACGGATAAAAATATCCGATTGATTTCTGATGCGGATAATCAGGTTAAAAACGAAATGAGACCGCTAAACTATATAATTAACACAGAAACGGATAAAATTCTGAATATAACTTCCTGTCCTGTTTTGGCTGACAGAAATTTCTGCGGTCTAATTTCCGTTGTAAAGGATATTACGCAGGAAGAAATCATAAAAGAAAAGTTTGTAAACAAGCATTTTAAATACATGAATGCCGAAAAACGCCTGCAGGCACAAAGAGAAACTTTTGTTGCATCAATAGGACACGACCTTAAAAATCCTACCATTGCACAAATCAGGGGTCTTGAACTCCTGCTCAAAGGTGCATTCGGAAACTTTAATACAGAACAAAAAGAGATCCTTGAAATGGTTCTGGACTCATGCCGGTATATGAACGGAATGTTGTCTTCTCTGCTTTCAACTTACAGAAATTACGGCGGAGCAATAAAACTCAACTTTGATGAATTTAATTTTATATCTTTATTAAACGAATGTATATCCGAAATGCTCTATGTTGCAAAAGACAAAGGCATAAGTATTACAACTGAATATGAAAATCCGGGGATTACAATATGCGCAGACAGGGTACAGATTAAGCGAGTCATTATGAATTTGTTGTCTAACGGAATTAAATATGCCTTCAAAGATACCGAATTACAACTCAAAGTCGCTTATGACGGAAGTTTTTTATTTTTTCAGTTCGAAAACCAAAGTCCTTATCTTACTGAAGAAAAACAAAGAACAATCTTTGCAAGATATGTTTCCTATTCCGGAATAAACAAGGAACTTGGTATCGGGCTCGGTTTGTATGCATCAAACAAAATAATAAAAAGTCATTCCGGCGAAATGTTTGTTCAAAGCAGCAAAGAAAACCGAAATATCTTCGGATTTAAAATTCCCGTTGAACAACATCAGGAATCCGAAGTGGAAATCTGTTTGTAATTGGTATTTACCCCGCAATATTTACCCCGCAGAATTTACCCAACGATATTTACCCCACCGTTACTGCGTTATTTTTAACAATTTCCACAATCTTATCGACCATTAAATCTTCATATTTGTGGACAGATTCTTCGTCTTTTGCTTCAAAACGGAGTGTAAATACAGGCTCCGTATTACTTTGACGTATCAGTGCAAATCCGCCACCTTCAAACACAATCCTCATACCGTCTATGGTTATAATCTCTTTGATTTTTGTACCGAAGAAGTTTGGATTTTTGGAAATAATTGCTTCAAATGTATCAAGAGTCGGTTTCTTCAGAGAATTAGGGCATGAAACTCTGACTTCAGGTGAAGAACAAACTTTTTTAAACGGAGTGAGCAAGTCCGCAATTTTGAAATCCTTGTTCTGTCTTTTCTTTTCGGCCAAAATTTCTATAATTCTGCAGCCTGCATAAATTGCATCATCAAACCCGTGGTATCTGTCCTTGAAGAAAATATGACCGCTCATTTCACCGGCAAGTACCGCTCCGACTTCTTTCATCTTTGATTTGATAAATCCGTGTCCTGTCTTGCACATAACGGAAATTCCGCCAAGTTCGTCAATCGTATCGTATAAAACCTGAGAGCATTTGACTTCGGAAACGATAAACGGCTTTATTCCCTTCGCATTGTATTTCTCAATAATATCCTGAGCATAAATAAGCAGTAATTTGTCTCCCGTCAGAGAATTACCTTCCGAATCAATAACCCCGATTCTGTCGGAATCGCCGTCAAAAGCAATACCCAAATCCGCTTTATTTTCGACAACTGCACGTTTAATATCCGTCAAAGTCTTTTCATCACTAGGATTAGGGTGATGGTGCGGGAATCTGCCGTCAGGCATTGAATAGAGTTCGACGACTTCACAACCCAATGCACGATAAAGTTTCGGTGCAACAATTCCGCCGGTGGCATTTGCACTATCGACAACAACCTTCAGGCCTTCACCGATTTTACCAAAATTTTTGGTCATAACATCAATATAATCAGGAATCAAATCATATTCCGCATAAATCCCATTAGGGGCAGGCGGTAACTGCATATTGTATTCCCGTTCCGTCAGTTCCTTAACTTCTTTTATCTGGTCTTCGTGCAAAGACTGTTTGTTATACGTCATCTTCATACCGTTATATTGGCTCGGATTATGACTTGCCGTAATAATCATCGCACCTGTTACAGGCATATACTTTGTTAAAGCGGGAGGGAGGCCTACCACTTCGGAATAATAACCCAAAGGAGTCGGTGCCAAGCCCATATCAATAACATTTGCACCCGTTGATAAAATACCCTCAACAAGCGACTTGGAAAGAGCCGGAGAATGGAGCCTTGCATCTCTGCATACACTAATCCATATTTCGGGATTCTTTTTTCCCGTCTGCTCGGCTAAATATCTTACGAAACCTCTGCCCGTATAATAGAAGAGTTCCTCTGTTACATTATCTCCGTATATTCCTCTTATATCGTTTTTCCCAAATGCTGATAAATCTATCATAAACCTCTCCAATCTCCTCTCCCCCTTCACAAAAAGAGGGAACTTAGGGTTTGTAGTATAATATTACCATGCAAAAGGATACTTGTAAAAATATTACGGGACTTTATTTTGTACTTCCTGCCGTTATCGGAACTTTTATATTTATAATAATTCCGATATTTTGCTCTTTTGCACTGAGTTTTACGGATTGGGATTTGCTTAACGAAATAAAATTTGTCGGGCTTGATAACTACAAAGAAATTTTAACCGCACCCGTTTTCACCCAAATCCTTGTTAATACTCTTATTTACGCAATTTCAACAACAATTTTTGCGGTGATAATACCTTTAATAATTGCAGGGATTATAAATACAAAAATCAGAGGGAGCGAGTGGTTTAAGACGATTTATTTTATTCCGTTTATCACTCCTGCGGTCGTTATCGCAATTGTTTGGAGTTGGATATTTGACCCGAACATCGGGGGAGTAAATGCTTTATTAAAAACAAATATGACATGGCTTTATGACACACATCTTGCCATGCCTGTACTCATATTCGTTTCGGTATGGAAGTTAATCGGGTATAACGTTGTATTATTCCTGACAGGGTTATCAACAATTCCGCAAAACCTCTATGAAGCAGCCGAAATAGACGGTGCAAACGGGAGTAAATCGTTTTGGTATATTACTCTTCCTCTCCTTAAACCGACAACGTATTTTGTCACCCTCGTCACAGCGATATCTTCATTCCAAGTGTTTGACCTGATCTATGTTATGACGGAAGGCGGACCTCAGGATTCAACAAACGTAATCGTTTATTCAATATACAAATACGCTTTTGAATACTTTGATGTCGGAAAATCCTGCGCTCTTGCCTATATCTTATTTGTCGTGATATTCATACTTGCGCTTTTGCAGAGAAAGTTTGCCAAAAAGGATACCTAATAAACGGTTAGCCGTTTAATTCTGAAACAAGTGCTTCAAATTCAGGGAAGGAAATTTTTGTCCACTCAAAACCATTAATGGCAATTTCTTTTTCGCAAATGAGCCCTGCAATATAAAAACTCATTGCAAGCCTGTGGTCATGGTAACTTTCAAGAGGTATATCAGTTGTCGGCGACAACTTTGTTTTCCCCGTTATAATAAATCCGTCGGGAGTTTCTTCAATATCAACTCCGATTTTTCTGAGTTCGGCAACAAGACATTTAATTCTGTCAGATTCTTTATTTCTTAAATCTTCCGCATTTTTAACAACGGTTTCACCCTCAGCCTGCGAAGCCAAAACCGCAATAACAGGGAGTTCATCAATGAGCCTCGGGATATCGGCACCTTCAATCACGCACCCTTTCAGGTTGTCCGTATATTGAACTCTTATATCCGCACATTCTTCACCTGAAACAATCCGCTTATTAAATACATTTACTCCTGCCCCTGCACCCATACGTTTTACAATATCAAGGATTCCCGTTCTTGTAGGATTAATCCCGACATTTTTGATAACAAAATCCGAATCCGGAACTATTAAACCCGCAACAATAAAAAATGCTGCAGACGAAATATCTCCGACAATTTTAATATCCTTCGCCTCCAATTCAGAAGGGTAAATAGTTATTTCATTGTTATATGTCAAAATGTTGGCACCCAAATATTTGAGCATCAATTCCGTATGGTTTCTGCTCTGTGCAGGCTCAATGACAGTTGTTTGACCCTCTGCATTCAACCCTGCAAGCAAAATACAAGATTTGACCTGTGCACTCGCAATCGGCATCGGGTAAACAATTCCGTGCAGTTTTTGTCCGTAAATTGTGAGCGGTAAATGGTTATCAACAGAATCTATTTTTGCCCCCATTTGAGTAAGCGGAATGAGAATTCTTTTCATAGGTCTTTTAGAAAGGCTCTCATCACCTATTATTTCCGAATCAAAATTCTGTCCCGCAAGAATACCCGATAGCAGCCTTGTCGTTGTACCTGAATTTCCTGCATCTAAGGGAGTGTTCGATTTTTTTAATGTCCCGTCAGAATAAATCTCAATAGTTTTTTTATCCGTTTCATTAATCTGAACGCCAAGTTGTTTAAAAATATTCAACGTTGACCAACAGTCAGCACCGCTTGAAAAATTGCTGATTATACATTTTCCCTTGGCTAAAGAAGCAAGCATAACCGCTCTGTGCGAAACAGATTTATCCGCAGGAATTGTTATTTCACCCGTTAACGGTTTGGACTTTGAAACAGTTTTAAGCATTATTTACTATCTCAAAAATTTCTTTACACTTAGAAAATACTTTTTCAGCATCTTTCAGGAAAAGCATATTAGGTCCGTCGCAAAGTGCTTTATCGGGATTCGGGTGAACTTCAAAGAACAAAACGTCCGCACCTGCGGCCATGGCACAATTTGCAAGCAGCGGTACAAATCTTCTGTCTCCGCCTGTTGAATCTCCGTTTGAACCCGGCATCTGAACACTATGCGTTGCATCAAACACCACAGGATAGCCTAATTCTTTCATAATAGGAATAGACCTGAAATCCGAAACAAGGTTATTGTAGCCAAACGTTACACCCCTGTCCGTAAGCATAATCTTTCTATTCCCGCTGTCTTCAACCTTTTTAACCAATGATTTCATCTGTTGGGGAGCAAGAAACTGCCCTTTTTTGATATTAACAATTCTGCCTGTTTTTGCCGCCGCAACAAGCAAATCTGTCTGCCTGCAAAGAAAAGCAGGGATTTGAATGATATCTGCAACCTCTGCCGCAACAGCCGCCTGCTCAGGAGTATGAATATCAGTAACAATCGGCAAATCAAACTCTTTTTTGATTTTGGCAAGATATTCAAGGCCTTTTTCCATTCCGAGACCTCTGTAAGAATCAATCGAGGAACGGTTGGCCTTATCGTAAGAACATTTGAAAACATAATTAATACCGAGTTTTTCGGTAATTTTCTTCAGCCCTTCCGCAGTTTCACGCATTATATCAAGAGTTTCGACCGCACAAGGTCCTGCTAATATTGTTAATTTTTTCCCGCCTATTTCAAAATCTTTGAGTTTAATCATCTGTTTTACCTCTTGATTTTATTATCACCCGAATACTCCGTTATGCAATATCCCATCTTCCGCAGGTTCCGCCCCAGCGTGCAATTATATTCCCCTTAATATCGCTGATTTTTTCAACGTGTCCTATCGGCTCAGAGCCTTCCAAAATCGTAATAACTTCGCAATTATTTGAGCAGCCGTTGCATTGGCATGTTACTGACTGGAAGTTCATTTCACCGACTTCCCAACCCTTGAACTTGGTCGGAGTTTCGGTATATTGATGGTTTTCCATAGCAAGCAGTGCTGCCCCGATTGCACCCATTGTCTGGTGGTTTTCCGGAACAACAACTTTTGTATTCAATGCTTCTTCAAAAGCCTTTACCATACCTGTATTTGTTGCAACACC
>DBYM01000026.1:7416-11641 GCA_002309875.1 Cyanobacteria bacterium UBA1186 | reverse complement strand
GCAGTTTCGCCAAACTTCTCGATAGGAACATTAAGTCTTTGTGCCTGGTGGTCAAGAAAACTTCCCGTACCCGCAGCACAAACAGTATTCATAGCAAAATCCGTTACAATGCCGTCTCTTAAAATAATAATCTTACTGTCCTGTCCGCCGATTTCCAGAATAGTCTGAACTCCGGGAATATTTGTACTTGCGGCAACAGCGTGTGCCGTAATTTCATTTTTAACAACATCAGCACCGACAAGTGCACCGGCAAGATTTCTTCCCGAGCCTGTAGTTCCGACGCCCTGAATCTTATAATCTATTTTCGCCTGTTTTACAATATTTCTCATACCTTCCTGAACTGCATCAACAGGTTTACCTGCAGTTTTAAGCATATAAGAATCAATATATTTGCCCTTTTCGTCAACCAATGCAAGTTTGGTTGTAACAGAGCCTACGTCTATCCCTAAATATACATCTGTACTCATTTTTCCACCTTCTTTTCCTGATAAAAATATCATAACATAAAAAGAAAAGAGGCGTTAAAATATATTGCCTCTTTTGTATATTGTTATGAGTCAGATTATTAATCACTGAATGTCTTAAACGTTGATTCGACGTTATCTTTAATAACTTTCTTAACTGCGTCCATTTCGGTTTTTAAAGCAAGTTGTTCCGTATCAAGTTGTTTCAGCCTTAACTCAAGAGTTCTGTCCTCCTGCTGAATAATTGAAGTTCTTGCATTAATATCCGCAATCGTCTTTTCGTATTTTTCCTTTTCATAAACGTACTTGTTCATTGCGTCCTGATATGCTGCTTCGTCCGTCACGGTTTCAGTCTGCAGGTTATAAACAACACTGTCATTATCGAATTTTACGGATTTAAATCTTCCGCTTCCGTCCGTTTCAAGCAGTGCGTGATTTTTCTGTTCAATCTTTTTGTTAATATATGATGCGTTGTAGTATGGCAGTTTTTTCTGATTTTCAATAGGTTTGCCATACTCGTCATTTGTCTGCATACTGTCAAGCAAATCTTTTTCACAGGCAAAATATGTCTGCCCGTTCATCTGAAATGTATAAATACCTTCACCTGTATAAACCAATCTGTCCATCGGGTCTTCGGCATAAGGGTTAAAAGACAGATAATCCTTCATATTTGTATCAGGTAAATCTTTTATTATCTGCGAAAGTTCGGCATTCTGCTCTTTTGTAAGAGGATTCTTAAGTTCTGTAAGTTCACAGTTCCCAACATAACCGGGTTTATACTGCGTTACATAATCATTAACCTCAAGAGTGGGAGGATCAGTCGTCGGATCGGTAGTAATTTCGCTTTCCATTATAAAATGCCAGGTTCCTGTTGTGTCTTTCCAGCCGTATATATCAGTCGGATCAAGTTCACCGCTTTCTATTGTTTTTTGCTTATAAGTTTCAAAATCTTTTATTGAATTCTCAAGTTCTTTATCTTGTGTAAGTCCTTTAAATTCGGTATAAACTCTCTTAGTTCCTGCGGCACCTTCAATTTCAATAATATTATTGCCCTTCGCATCGGTAGTATAATTAACCGTAGGAGGATTCATTATAGTCGGAGAAACAACTCCTTTTACCGTTACTTCAGGATTAGTAAGAAGTTTTTGTGACCCTGTATAAATATCCGCATAATAGTAATGCGTGACTATGTAGTTATAATTCGGGTCCGCAGAAGAAAGTTGCTCCCATTCATCAATAACCGAAGCATTATCTCCGTCTGAATATGAATACTGAACCTTTGTATAATCCGTAGTTTTCGGAGGATTTGGTACTTCCATTGTCAACAGTCGGTTAAACAGGTTTGCACTCTGATTTGCAAGCGCTGTTCTCGCCTGGTTTATCTGCTGTCCTTCGTATTCGGTATTCGTTTTTCTTGCCGTCAAAGCCAAATATCTGGCTTGTGATGCTGCCATTCCCATATTGGAATCTCCTATATTGTTTTTATTGTTTTAACTATTTTTTAGTCAAAGTCAACATGGCAAACGGCACAATATCACTAACTCTTTAATGAATAACAGGAAATATCCTCTATCAATATTAGAAGGCTAAACCACCTGAAAACAACGGTTTATAATTTGTCGGGAATTTTCTTCGAAATCAAGTTGAGAAACAAAAATATTTGCAAATTTATCCATTTTCATAATGTTAAAAAGAACAAAGATATCGGAAGAAATATTAAAAATCCCGATCTTTTTTGTCCTGCAAAGTTCCTTCAACTTTTCTATAAAATCTATGGTGCAATCCTGAACGTAATTCAAATCCAAAGCAACTGAACGGGATTCTTTTGATATTTCTTCAATTATCCTGTTCGTTTCATATTCGTTCAATTTCGGACTAAGCGGAGCAATTATATATAAATTGTCATTCTCTTTGATTTCCATATTCTCATAATAACGATTATAGTAATATTTTTTAATTATCCGAAATTATAAAATTTCTCTATCTAAAGTATGGCAAAATTTTTCATCTGAATTATTTTGATGTAAAATTATACACATGGCAAAGAAAGTAATAGCATACTTGCATACTCATTGGGACAGAGAGTGGTATCGTGAATACGAAGTATTCAGAATGCGCCTGCTGCGTGTTTTTGATAACGTACTTCATCTGCTTGATAACAACAGAATTCCCTGTTTTTACTTTGACGGACAGGTTGCCGCTCTTGAAGATTATCTTGAACTTCGCCCCGAAAAAACTGATTTGGTTAAAAGTCTGATTTTTTCAAAAAAACTCTTTATCGGGCCTTTTTACTGTCTGGTTGATGAATTTCTGACTGACAAAACCTGCTTTGCAAAAAACCTTGAAATCGGAATGACAAAGGCAATAGAATACGGCTGTACCGATTTTGTCGGATACCTTGCGGATACCTTCGGACACAGTGCAAACGTAACCGACGTCCTTATGGATTTCGGAATAGATAAAGCAATCGTATGGAGGGGCTGCGGAGATATTCCTTCCGAATTCAAATGGTGCGGTATGGATACCGTAAACCTTGTGAGAGGCTATTTTCAGGATATCTTTGCACAGGATATATCCATCGAAGAAAAAGCACAAATCTTAAAAAAAGAACTTGATAAAATATCCGAAAAATCCGGAGAATACCTGCTTTTGCCCATAGGCGCCGACCATCTCGGCGTTCCTGAAGATATTCAGGACCAAGTCCTTTCGGTAAACGAACTTTTAAAAGAAGATTATGAAATAACGCTCGGCTCACCTTTCGATTACTTTAAGGCAGTCGAGGGCAGATTTGACAATGTAAAGGTAAACAAAGAACTGAGAGATAATTCAAAAACTTTTATCCTTCAGGGCTGCTACTCTTCGAGGCTCGATTTAAAACGCTACAACACCGAATGTTCGCACGCACTTGATTTGGCATCGAGGTATGCAAGATTTTCAAAACTTGAAGATAAATATAATAACCTTATTAAATATGCCTACAAAATGTTACTCCAAAATCAGGCTCACGACAGTATTTGCGGATGTTCAACAGATGATGTGCATTTTGAAAACATTTCACGCTACAAAAAAATCCTGCAAATCGCACAAACTATTATTGACGAAATAAAATTCAAAACCGGATTTCAGGAAAAATCCATTCTTAATTTGGATAACAAATCATTTAGCGGTGTTATTGAAATTGAATCAACTAATGTTTTACCGGAATTAGAGAAAGCATATACTAAAAAAGGCTTTGATAAAACTTTACTCACAAATACTCTTAGAATACCCGTTACGGAAGATTACACGGAAATCGGCACCTATCTTGAACATGTCAGAAATATTAAACCTGACGAAATTCAGTTTGTAATGCCCGAACTTGAGCCCTCGGATTTATTCGTAACTGACACCTCAATCGAAAACAGTAAAATTAAACTTGATATTGAAAGCGGTAATCTCTTCGTCAACGAAATTCCCGTTTCAATAGTCGATTTTATTGACCTCGGAGACAGTTACAACAATGCTCCGAAAGTCGGAGACAAAGGTCGTGAATTCAAAATCCTGCGTTCAAGAGCCGTTCTCAAAGGACAGAAAAGGGCTTCTCTGAAAATAGATTTGGAAGGGAAACTCGACTTCATAACCCTTACGGTCAGCCTTGACAAAGATGCGGATTATTTAAAGTTTGACTTTGATTGGAATAATACGCAGAAAAATCATCTGCTTGAAGTCTGTTTTGAACTTCCCGCACCTATTAAAACAGTATTGTCAGAAGATATGAACAC
>DBYM01000026.1:0-7362 GCA_002309875.1 Cyanobacteria bacterium UBA1186 | reverse complement strand
AGAAGCACTCACAAATACTGCACCTATGCAGAGAGGCTTGTTAATAGACGAACAGGAAAACAATATAGGTATAGTAACAAAGGGGCTTACCCAATACGAGGTCTTTGGAAATAACCTGTACATACCTATTCTGCGTGCAACGGGAATGATATCAAATCCGCAAAATCCCGCACGCACAACTCCCGCAGGCCCGCCGATTGAAACGCCTGCTCTGCAAATGCTCGGACATAACAGAGCGGAATTATACGTATTCTTCGGAAACGAAAACACGTTTGAAGAAGTAATCTCGCAGGTTTATAACTATATAATCACGTAAGAGCAGGCATGACAGAATTGTTAAACCCCGCCACTAGAAAGGTTTGGTCTGATTAAGTTTCGCTCTCAGTTCTCTAAACCGTGCAATGTCTTCATTCTGAGTCGATCCTGCTTCCTTAAACAAGGTTTGAGAAATAGGGTGTACCATCAATATAGAATCCATATGAAGTTCCAAAAACTCATATCTTTTCGGAGGCTGATTTGAATTCTTAGGGTAAATCTCCACATTAGTAACTGCCAAAAACCTGCGATTCCCGTCATTTAAAAGTTCCGTCAACTGTCTGTTTGCGGCAACTCCCTTCGATACGTAAACCGTACCTTTAATATCGTTGTTCTCTGTTAAAATTATAACCTCTACAGGTATAGCATCACTATTTGGCATTAATCTTCCTCTCTTAATATCTATAAATAAATTTTATAATATTTTCTCTATTTTGTCCAACTCTTGTTGCAATTCCCTTATTTTTTCTCCGCTCTCCGCTTCAAAATATATACGTAATAATGGCTCTGTCCCGCTCGGTCGTGCAAGAATTTTCGTCTTATCACCAAACATTAGTTTAACACCATCTTTTAAATCAATATCCGTAACCTTATATCTGCCAAGAGTGTTTATTCCTTTGATTTTCTCTAAAATCCCCTTAACCTCCGCCATATCAGTTTTGCTTATATCAATTCTCTCGGTGTAAAATTTACCCCCGATTTCAGATATTTCCCTCTCAAGTTCGACTAAAGATTTTCCGCTCACGGCCATTACTTCGAGAATAAGCAGATTTGCCAAAAGCCCGTCTTTTTCAGGGATATGACCTTTTATACTTAACCCTCCGGATTCTTCTCCGCCTATTATAACATCGTTTTTACGCATCGCTTCCCCGACATGTTTAAATCCGACTGCAGTTTCAATCACTTCCACTCCGAGAGCCTTAGCAACATTATCAATCAAGATGCTTGAGCCGACCGTCTTGACAACCGCACCTTTATAACCTTTATCGTGCAAGTATTTCAGCAATATTGCGATAATTGCATTCGGAGAAACAAAATTTCCGTCTTCGTCTATAACACCAAACCTGTCCGCATCTCCGTCATTTGCGAGCCCGATTGAATTACCTTCTGATTTTACAAGTTCCGTAAGTTCGCTTAACTGTTCCGTCTTGGGGTCAGGATTCATTCCGCCAAAATTAATATCATGTTTTAAATGCAGAGTCTTAAACCCGATTCCGTTATCTTCCAAAATCTTATCAAAATAGCCGATTGATGCGGAATACAAGCCGTCAAATATAATATTGGTTTTAAGTGTTTTTATCTTTTCAATATCAATAATTTGTTTTATGTGTTTATAATACCCGTCAAAAAAATCCTCTTTTGCATACTGAGAAACAAATTTTGAAGCCGGAACGGAAGGGTTACCAAGATATCCCGTAATCCTGTCCGTAATCTCCTTAGTCGCAGGCCCTGCGTATTCCGGAATATATTTAAGCCCGAGATATTTTGCAGGATTGTGAGAAGCCGTAAACATTATTGCACTTGCATTCCTGACCAACGCATTATAAGCAAGAACGGGTGTCGGAACAATTTTTGATGATACTGTTACCCTGAAGCCCATATTTGACAACATTTTTGCAGAATATTCAGCATAAAAATCAGCATCTTTTCTCGGGTCATATCCGATCAGGATTTCCTGATCAAATCCATGTTTTTCGTATATATAAGAACCGATTGCCTCAATAGCCCGGGCAACATTTTCTTTGTTAAAATCCTCATCAAGTAAGGCTCTCCAGCCGTCAGTGCCAAATTTTATCATCTGAACTCCGTAACAGTTTAACAACCTAATTTTAACACAAAAAGCAGGCAGGTGCACCGCATCTGCCTGCTTTGTACAAAAAAGTTTAATTACTTACTGCGGTATCTTACATTCATAGGATTGATTGCATACTTAAGACTTCCGTCTGTGTTGTATGAAAAATCAATCGGAACGTTTGCAACTTTTTGGCATGCTTTGATTGCCCATATTTCCTGCCATGAATTGTCAACCTTAGGCTTTGAAACCTCTGTATCTACAATGGCAAAAGATGTGCAGTCAGGAGTTGCAATCCTGTGTGCAAATGAATATGCAGTAAATAATGTTTCCTGCTGTACCTTTTCGCCCGCTATTGATTTGCCGGGAAGAGGAACTTTTGTATCATAACTGTACGCAAATGCTGCAGAAACAATACCTGCAAGTAACAATGCTAAACATACACCTTTTTTCATAATATAATCCCTTTCACAATTCTTTGTCCGGTTAAAAGCATTATATCACAAACTATTATTTTTTGCTATCAAACATTTGTTTTATACCGTCAACAGAACTTAATATTCCTGTTGCTTCATACGGCATATAAACAACCTTGTTATCCTTACCGCTTGTGATTGCTTTCATTGTATCCAAATATTTCATTGCAATCAAGTACTTATCCGGTTGGCCTTTGTTTGCAAGAGCATCAATAATCCTCTGAATAGCCTGTTTTTCACCGTCTGCTTCAAGTATTCTTGCCTGAGCAACACCTTCTGCTTTAAGGATATTAGACTGCTTTTCACCTTCTGCTCTGTTAATCGCCGCTTCTTTTTCACCTTCTGCCTTAAGAACTGCAGACTTTTTCAAACCTTCCGCTTCAAGAATTGCCGCACGTCTGTCACGTTCCGCTTTCATTTGTTTTTCCATTGCGGTCTGAATGTCGTTTGGAGGAATAATATCCTGAAGTTCAACTCTGTTAACCTTTACTCCCCACTTGTTGGTTGCATCGTCAAGAATTGCTCTCAGTTCACTGTTAATCTTATCTCTTGAAACCAAACTTTCGTCCAAATCAAGTTGCCCGACCAGGTTTCTCAGGTTTGTCTGAGTAAGTTTCTCTATCGCTTCAGGCAGGTTTTGAATTTCGTAAACCGCAGATTTAGGATCAACTATCTGGAAATATAAAAGAGCGTTAATGCTGATCGAAACGTTATCTTTCGTAATAACATTCTGTCTCGGAAAATCATAAACCGCTTCTCTTAAGTCAATTCTTGTTCTTTTCTGTATTGTAGAATAAGTCGTTCCGCCAAAATCTCTTGCCGTAACCTTCCAGTCAATAGCACGGGGAGCATCAATAACAGGAAGAATAAGGTTAAATCCCGATTCAAGAACTCTGTGGAATTTACCCAATCTTTCGATTACAACTACCTCTGCCTGCTGAACAATAATGACACCTTTTGCCACAAATACCAATGCCAAAACAATCAATAAAACCAAAAATGTAAACATCATATATCTCTCCTTTATTTATTCAATTCAACATACATTATCAGACTCTCATTTCTGACAATCTTAACTTCACTTCCCTGCGGAATAGTTTCGCCATCTTCACATCTTGCCTCCCAGCGTTCTCCATAAAGGGTAATAACACCGGACTCTCCGTTAATCTCAGTTTCCGCCTTAGCCGTCTTTCCGATATATTTGCTCTGCATGCCGGTTTCGTGTTCTTTACTGAACTTGTTGACCAAAATCGGGCGCAGGAATATAAACGATACAAAAGAAAGTACAAAAAATATTACAATCAATGCCGGTACATTCTTAATAAAAAACGTTAACGGCGCACAGATAACGGCTGCCAAAGCAAAGTTCAGGAAGAACATGCTCGGCACGCATATTTCCAGAATTATGAATATAATCGCACAAATGCCGAAAATTTCCCAAAAATGCATAATAGAACTCCTCTCCTAATCCCTCTGCGGGGATTTGTTTTTTACTCACCAATTAAAGCATTTATATCGTCAACCATTGCGTCAGGATCAAAGCCATGAACCTTAGCACCTGCTTCAAGATTTTCAAACCTTGCAGCCGCACAACCCAGACAACCCATGCCGTACTTCTGAAAAATTTCTACTGATTCGGGGTGAGCCTGTACAATTTCCAAAATTCCCATATCCTTTGTTACTTTTGCCATCTTATATCTCCTTTTTGACATTCAAAAAATAATCATTAAACTAACATCGTGATTATAACATAACAACGAAAGGATTTAAATATGAGTTTGATTAAAGATTTATTTTGTAACATAGCATTTTTCAAGGATAACGCAGTTGTAGGATTATGCGGATTAAGGAAAAAGGGGAGTTATATTAAAATTACAGTACCTGAAAGTTACAAAAAAACATATTGTGCAAACTTTGAAAACAACTATATATTAGTATAGCAAGTAAAACCCGCCAACACAGCAATTCACCTCAATCTTGTTTTGTTTAAAGATTGAGACATGGTCAAACTTACATACAGAAAAGATTCCTTAGAATCCCTGATTTTGTCCGCACAGGGCGGTAACACAAAAGCCCTTGAAGAACTTATTCGCAGGATTCAGAAAGATATATATGCCATTTTTACTCATCTTACGGACAATTCAGATGATATATCCGATTTAACTCAGGAGGCACTCCTGAAAATGGCACGTTCAATCAAACAACTCAAAGAGCCCGCACATTTCAGGCCTTGGCTTAACAAAATAATTACAAACATTTTCTATGACTACAACAGAAAACACAAAGATAAAATTACCGAAATTGATGAAGATAAACTGAACGAAATAAAAGACAGATTAGGCTGTGAGCCGGGAGAAAAATGTCTGTTTGCAGAACTTGAAAAGATTATCAGAGCCGCTCTGATGACACTGCCGAAAGTTCTCAGGATCACACTTATCCTCAGAGAGTATGAAGGATTAAGTTATGACACCATTTCAAAGATAACAAATACCTCTCTCGGGACGGTTAAATCACGTATTGCCCGGGCCCGAATTAAAATGCAAAAAGAATTGAAGGAATTTATATAATAAGGAGAAAATAATGAAACTTACCTGTACACAAATGGATATACTTATATCGTTCTATCTTGAGGACGAACTGAGCACTGCACTGAAAAGGCAGGTGGAAGAACACCTCAAAGCCTGTCCCGTCTGCCATGCAAAATACGATATTATAGAGACAATGCTTGAAGATTTAAAATGCAGTCTTGAAATAAACGAGCCGCTGCCCGCAAATATTGAAGACTTTAAACCCCGTACGTCATCGGAACAATACAAAATCTTTAAAACAAACCTCTCCGCTTATATCGACAATGAACTTACAAACAGCGAAAATATAAAAATTAAAAAATTCGCAATTAATAATAAAGCCGCCCGCAAAGAACTTGAGGACAGCTATAATATAAAAAAGTTAATGAGTGATTCGTTTAAAAAAGCCAAAGAAAGTGCCAAATGTGATTTTACAAGAAGTACTCTCAGGAAACTCGAACTTGATGAAGAAGCCTCTCTGAACTTCCACCCTGCAATAAGATTTCTGATCGCTTTTACAATCAGCATTCTTGTTTTAGGTACAATTGTACTTGTTTCGCTGAGTGTTTAATTACTTCTTTTCAAATGTTAATTCGTCATCTTTAACGTCAATAACCAAATTGTCACCGTCAATAAACTTCTGTGCCAATATAAGTTTTGACAAAGGATTTTCTACCAACTGCCTTATTACACGTTTAAGAGGTCTTGCACCGTAAACAGGATTAAATCCTCTTGTTGCAAGAAATTCCTTAGCATCGTCCGTTATCTCAAAACTGATATTGTGGTCTTTGAGGAGTGTTCTCAAGTGCTCCATCTGGATATCAACAATCGCAGACAACTGTTGAAGGTTCAACGCTTTAAAGAAGATTGTTTCGTCAACCCTGTTCAGAAACTCGGGTTTAAATTTTTCTCTCATAATGGCATTGACTTTTTCCTTGGTTTCTTCAAAATTGCCGCCATTCAGAGAGGCATTCAGAGAATCCTCAAGAATAATGTCGCTTCCGATATTTGAAGTCATAATGATTACCGTATTCTTGAAATCAACAGTCCTTCCTTTAGAATCCGTCAGTCTTCCGTCATCAAAAATCTGAAGCATAATATTGAATACGTCAGGGTGAGCCTTTTCGATCTCATCAAAAAGTACAACAGAATACGGTTTTCTTCTGACTGCTTCTGTCAACTGTCCGCCCTCTTCGTAGCCTACATATCCGGGAGGAGCACCGACCAATCTTGAAACATTATGCTTCTCCATATATTCGGACATGTCAATTCTGACAATTGCATCTTCGTCATTGAACAAGAACTCTGCAAGAGTCTTTGCCAATTCAGTTTTACCAACACCCGTAGGCCCTAAGAAAATAAACGTTCCAATCGGCCGTTTGGGGTCTTTTAAACCTGATCTTGCACGTCTAATTGCGTCAGAAACCGTATCAACCGCTTCTTCCTGCCCAATTAAACGTTTATGCAAAACATCTTCCATTCTCAAAAGTTTCTGCATTTCAGACTCAACAAGTTTGGTAACAGGAATCCCTGTCCACTTGCTTACAATATTTGCGATATCATCTCCGTCAATTTCTTCTTTAAGGAGTTTGTTCTCGCTCTTTTCCTGATTTTGAACGGACTGCAGTTTCTTTTCTAGTTCCATTAATTTTCCGTATTTGAGTTCTGCGGCAGTCTGCAAATCGGTATTTCTTTCAGCCTCTGCAATACGATTTTTAACTTTGTCAATTTCGTCTTTAATTCCTGCTTCGCCTGAAATAGTATTTTTCTCGGCTTCCCACTGCGCTTTTAATTTGTTGATTTTACCGTCAAGGTCGTCTATCTCTGCAGTCAGTTTATCAATCTTGGCAATACTTTCGGGAGAAGTTTCTTTCTTAAGCGCTTCCCTTTCGATTTCAAGTTGAATTTTCTGACGATACATCGTATCAATTTCTTCAGGCATTGAATCAATCTCAATTCTCAAAGCCGAAGCAGCCTCATCAATTAAATCAATTGCTTTATCCGGAAGAAATCTGTCCGTAATATATCTGTCAGACAAAGTGGCAGCCTGAATCAAAGCGCTATCCAAAATTCTTATTCCGTGATGTACTTCGTATTTTTCTTTCAGCCCTCTCAGAATTGAAATAGTGTCTTCAACACTCGGCTCGTCAACCATTACAGGCTGAAACCTTCTTTCAAGAGCAGGATCTTTTTCAATATACTTACGGTATTC
>DBYM01000073.1 GCA_002309875.1 Cyanobacteria bacterium UBA1186 | reverse complement strand
AACTTCTTTTACCGAAGACGGCGTCGTTGTGGAAATAACAATTCCTGATACAGGAAGAAATGAAAAACAGGAACTAAACTTCGAAAAAATGCTTGAAATAAGGCCCGGACAGAGACTTGAGCCGAGACCGGAGCCTGAGCCGAACACAACTCCCGATACAACTTCAGAAACAACCTCTGAAACAACTTTGGAAGAAACAATAAAAGATTTTGACAAAAATACAAACACAAAACCGGAAGTAATAACTGACCCGGCTCCGGAAGCGATGCCGAATACACAATCCGTAGATCTGTCGGATACGTCGTCCGGAACAATAACTGAGCCGACTCCGGAAGTTACACCGGACTCCATATATGATGAAGCGGGATACGACATACACGGCTTTAACAGAGATGGTATTCATAAAGATACCGGTACCGTGTGGGATAGAAATCTCTTTAACGCAGAAGGAAAATATGAATATACCGGAGACTATTGGAATTACGACGGTTTTAATATAGACGGCATTCATAAAGACACCGGTACTAAATGGAATCCACAAGGTTTTGACATGGACTGCATTCATAAAAACGGAACCGAATATGATGACGAAGGCTATGATATAGACGGCCTGAATAAAGAGGGCCTTGACAGAAGAGGATTTGATTCTGAAGGTAAATATATGGGCGGCGACAGTTATTATGACCCTGAAGGATATGACAAAGACGGTTATAACGAAGACGGTTTTAATAAAGACGGAATTCACAGAGATACTAAAGACTACTGGGATAACGACGGCTACAACAAAGACGGCTACAATATAGACGGTTACAACGACCAAGGCTATAACGAGCAGGGATACGACATGCTGGGTTATGACAGAGAAGGCTATGATGAACGCGGATACGACATGTTCGGTTATGGCAGAGACGGTTATAACGAACAGGGATACGACATTTTAGGCTATGGCCGAGACGGATATAACCAGCAGGGCTTTAACAGAGACGGCATTAACAAAGATACTAAAGACTACTGGGATAAAGACGGCTACGATAAAGACGGATATAATATAGACGGCTACAACAAAGATGGCTATGACAGAAACGGCTACGATATTTTAGGGTACGACAAAGACGGATATGATGAAGAGGGTTATGATATATATGGCTATGACAGAAACGGCTATCCAAAAGGAGCCGGTGTAATAGATGCGGCTGTTATTGAAGATGACGGTAAGGGAATGCCTGACCTGCCCGAAGGCGGAGCAGAAACTGACGGCAGTGAAAAAGTTATTAACCAGGGTGGGAATAACTCTTCCAACACAACACAACTCACCGAGGAACAGCAGCAGGTAGTTTATCAATATAACACAGGATACTACATGAATAACGGCGAATTCGATTATATGCGTTTTTATAACGATATGGTAAACGCAGGCTTCAGCGATGATATAGCCGTCTTTACTGGAAGTAATGAAATACTCGCAGTATGGACTATATTAAGAAATGGCGGTACTGTAGATGACATCTTTGAGGCTTACGGCAGCGGAGTACACGAAGGCAGTTCTTCCGCAAACGGAAGCGGCGGAAGCGGTGCCGGAGGCGAAGACAATTACAATTACGGAACTGCAAGCAACTTAGCCGAGGCAGAGGCTGATTATGCTCAACGCAAACAGGAAAACGAACAAGAGCGCGGTAATCAGGACCCCCATAAACAGCAGCGCATAAACTAACCACATATCAGAATATAAAAAAAGGCGGCCAAGACATAAGTCTGACCGCCTTTTCAGAGGAGATTGGGATTGTCTTGACCTATCCTAAATCCATTACCCAAACAAGGCTTCGCCTTGCGGTGGGTTCGTATTCTACAATCTCAAAATAAAAAAAACGGCCAGAACATAAGCCCGACCGCCTTTTCAGAGGGGATGGGATTGTCTTGAGGCGCTCGCATTAAACGTGTCTGCGTGTTTTGCTTCTGTGACTTTATCACATCGCAAAAGCACTCCGCACTCTGCTCGCTCCTCGCTCGAACCCTAAATGCTGTGCATTGGGGTTCTCATCCATTATCCCATACAATAAGGCGGATTAGGACAAAAGCCTATCCGCCTTATTCAGAGGGGATGGGATTCGAACCCACGGTGGAATTGCTCCCACACAACCTTTCCAAGATTGCACCTTAAACCTCTCGGACACCCCTCTAGGTTATATGAAATTATACCCGCCTAAATCCGCATTGTAAAGATTGCCCCAATAGTTTAAAATAATAATATGACCGATTTCAAAAAATACCTTGATGACGGAATAGCCGATTTTCATAACGGCAACTTTATTATGGCCATAGAAAGCCTTAATTCCGCAATCGAACTTGACCGAAATTCATACCTCGCCTACTTTTTCCGTGCGGCAGCTTACCACGCAACCGAAAAATACAACGAGGCGATGCTCGACTATACAAAAGCAATTGCGCTTAATGACAAAATGACCGACGCCTACTACAACCGAGCAAAAATAATCCTCTCACGCAAAGATATCCAAAATCCCGACATCAAAAAGGCAATCTCAGACTTGGATAAAGCACTCGAATTAGACCCAAAATTTGCAGACGCACTCTACGCCCTCGCCGCCGCTTACAAAAAACTTGAAGATTACCACAAGGCTCTCGAAGCACTCGAAAAACTGCTCCAACTCTCGCCCGACCACGTTTTCGGAAGAGCACTGAAAAAATTAATCCTCCAAAAATATATTATTTAATTTGCTTTATACCCTGCTAAACAATTTACCCTGTCATTCTGAGCAGGGCGAGCAAAACTGCTAAAATTTTATGCGAGCCCGTAAGCGAAGAATCCAGCCTGTTGATAAAATTGATAAACAGTTAATAAAAGGCTGGATTCCTCGGCAAACAATGCCTCGGAATGACAAATCAATATATTATTTAATCAGTTCCCTGACGACTTCGCCCGCAATTATCAATCCAACCGCCGACGGTGTAAACGCATTACTCCCCGGAATCCGTTTTTTGCTCACGAAATCCACCGCCTCAACCTTGATAGGGACTTCTTTTGAATAAACCACCTTCAGACTCTCAATCCCGCGTTTTTTGAGTTCCTGCCTCATAACCTTAGCCAAAGGACAAACCGAAGTCTTGTAAATATCCGAAATCTCAAACAATTCGGGGTGCATCTTGTTCCCCGCTCCCATAGAAGAAATTATCGGAGTTCCAACCTCATCACACTTCACGACCAATTCGATTTTGCCCGCAACCGTATCAATCGCATCAACCACATAATCATATTGACCAAAATCAAACTCACCCGAGGTTTCAGGGGTGAAAAAAGTCTTAAAACAATTAACCCTGCATTCGGGATTTATGTCCAAAATCCGCTTTTTCGCAGCATCAACCTTAAATTCACCAAGGCTGCTGCGTGTAGCATAAATCTGACGGTTTAAATTACTTTCGCCAAACTTGTCATTATCAATCAGGTCAATCTCGCCGATGCCGCTCCTCACAAGCGCTTCGACCACATAACCGCCGACTCCGCCGACACCAAAAACCGCAACATGAGAGTTTTTCAGTTTCTCCATGCCGGCTTCTCCAACCAAAAGTTCTGTCCTCGAAAATTGATTATCCATAAACTAATTATACATAAAAATATATAAAAACTTTAATGTCAGTCAATGCCTGACCTACGGACTACACAATCCCATCAGGTATTTCATTAGGGTGCTTTTCCCAATATTCTTTGGTTTTTTCTTCTGTATTATCAGGTGTAAAGTCTAACCACTCAACTTCTGATTCAATTTCGGCAAAAGTTTTTCCGTCAAATATTTTTGATTTCATAAAGTCTTTACCATTTTCATACATTGAAACGGTTGAACTATGTTCCCATAAATTTTTGTTCAACAACGGAATAAATCTTACTAACTCCATACGATATATTGGTGCTTCATACCAGCCTTGAAGGAAGTATATTCTTTCTTTATATGAGAAATTCATTTCTTTTCCCTCATATAAATCGTCTACGAACATTTTATAATCACCATTTATCATAAGTCTACTCCTTTAAAATATTTCTTATATTTTTTTATTTCTTCACTGGTCATTAGTCGAGTCGTTCTTGATTTAAAATTACCATTTTCGTATTCATGAACATGAAAAACTTTTTTACTCGGCATACCAGTTAATTTTGGTTCAGCATGATATGCAATTTCTAATTTTAGTTTATGGTTATTATCGTAAAATCTCATTTCATAAAATTGATTATCCTTTAATCTAATATATGCACTACTTGTTCGAGATTCTTCTGGTAATTTGTGATGTCCTTGTATTCCCTTTAGCACTTTCACACCTTCAATATACCCTACCTCTTCATATTTATTATACGGATTATTTACTCCACTTGCAAATGAACCATTACCTCCCATTACTTACCTCCGTTTCTTTTATGCCAATAATCAATTTTAACAATATTTCCGCCCATTTCTTTAAACGGTGTTCCATAGCAAAGAATAGTTTTTGGCTCAATTCGATTTAACATTTCATTATATCCACGCATAAAACTTATTTTGTCTGACTTACAACCTATCATACCAATAGCAACGACTGAACCTTTTTCAACACCATCAAAGCAAAAATCAAAGGTTTGACTTAATCCCCAATTTACACTAGGTATCACTTTTAAACCTTTACTTTGCCAATATGCACCCACCCAACGATTTTTTGCAACGTGTTCAATCTGCCTCCATACAGGCAAATCAGCATAAAGTGAATATTCGGGGGTACATAAAACCCTGTATTGTGATACCTTTTTTAGTGTTCTTTCAGGATTGTCAAAGATTCCATAAAATCGCCAATCATCAATAAAAAATACTACACCACAATTTTTATTTTTTGTGTCATTATGCTTTGTATCTGCATAAGTAATAAATTGAATATTTGTTAAATCAATTTCTTGTTTTTTAACAAGAGGTATTTCGTAATATCCGCTTTTTTGAAATAGATTACGCGTAAACAGCGGGTTTCCACGCATTTTTTTACTTGACTTAATCATGATTATATTCCTTTCTTGGTTAAGTTTTGTGTACAAATAATTGTTTTTATTCCATGAAAGTGATATAATCATAGTTGAAGGTTATGGATAGTTTCACTATTCATGAAAGAGGCATGTATAGTAATTTACTATATTTTGCCTTTTTTTATTTAAAGCTTTTTTCTTCCCTCGTCCTCCTATTTTTACTGTCCCAAGTAATCAAAATATTTGATTGAATTTGTGATAAGTTGAAATTATCAACCAACAGAACTATAATAACATATTTTGGGTGTGTCGTCTACACTAAAATTGTAAATTTTTGTAAATTTTTGCAACACAAAAATAACGTCTCAAAAGTACAGCAACAAAAAAATAATACTAGAAACGCCCCCTAACTACTACTTGGCCTTTTATTTGACCTCACTTTCTTGCCCACATTGTACCATTATCCATGACTTTTTGCAACAAGATATAAACTAATGTTAATTAAATATGACAGTTTGTGTCGAAGGGGTTCTTTCTATTCTGCATTACCCACAAAGCCAATAAAAAAGACACGACGAGCGTGTCCTTTTTATTGGCGGCGGTAAGGGGAATTGTCTTGCTGCGCCTCGCATTAAACGGCATTACGCATTTTGTTTTCAGCGATTTCATCGCTTCCAAACAAAATTGCTTCAGCCTCTGCTCGGCTTGCGCTGAACCCCTAACAAGGCTTCGCCTTGCGAGGGGTTCTACTCCATATTACAAGACAAGCAAAAAAAAAAGAGCCAAATGGCTCTTTTTTATTGGCGGCGGTAAGGGGAATTGAACCCCTGTTTGGAGAATGAGAATCTCCCGTCCTAACCACTAGACGATACCGCTATATGATTATAGAAAAATTTTACCATGAAAAAATTTTAAATAGTCAAACTAGTTGGGAATTTCCACGATAAAGGTCGAGCCGTTGTTGATTTCGCTTATCAGAGATACTTTTCCGCCCTGAAGTTCTGCAAGTTCTTTCGTAATCGTAAGCCCGAGCCCTGTTGAACTTTCCTTCTTTGTATAAGCACTGTCAAGTTGAACAAATTTGGCAAAAATCTTGCCGTGATATTTCGGGTCAATTCCGATTCCGTTATCGTGAACGGCTATTCTGAAACTCTTATCATCTCTGTTTACGGCAATATCCACCTTGTCATTTTCGGGCGAATACTTTATTGCGTTACTGATAAGGTTGTACAGTATCTGCTGAATTTTCTGATAATCCGCAAAAACGTCAAAATCGTACTGCATCGTAACTTCGAGTTTAATCTTTTTCTTTTGCGCGAGCGGGAGAAGAATATTGCAGGCCTCGGTTATCGCCCGTGAAATCGGGAAGGTGCTCTTAACGACCTTCATTGCGTGCGCCTCAATCTTGGACATATCAAGGACTTCGTTTATCATTCCCAAAAGATGAGTTCCCGAAACCTTGATGTCACTAATATATTCCTCCTGTTTCGGATTCAGGTTTCCGTACATCTGCGTACTCAGAATATCAGCAAAACCCAATATCGAATTAAGCGGTGTTCTGAGTTCGTG
>DBYM01000058.1 GCA_002309875.1 Cyanobacteria bacterium UBA1186 | reverse complement strand
ACCCCGCAGATTGCAAAATCTACTCTATGGGAAATTTCAGGGCACATGGACCACTACAAGGAAAATATGTTCTTTATTCAGAAAGACGAAGATTCCGATGATCAGTTTGTTGTTAAACCGATGAACTGTCCGTTCCATATCCTGATTTATCAGGCTAACAGATATTCTTACCGTTCTTTGCCTTTAAGAATGGCAGAATTGGGAACTGTTTACAGAAAAGAAAAATCAGGTGCTTTGTCAGGTTTGACAAGGGTTCAGGGATTTACTCAGGACGATGCTCACATCTTCTGCACACCTGAACAACTTGTTGATGAAATCAATGCTATTATTGATTTTGTTGCAGATACAATGGCTATATTCAAGATGGAGTTTGAAGTTGAACTTTCAACCCGTCCTGAAAGTTATGTCGGTGAAATTGAAAATTGGAACAAGGCTGAAGCAGGCCTGAAGGAAGCAATGGAACGCAGAGGAATGAAATATGACATCAATGAAGGTGACGGAGCATTCTACGGTCCGAAAATTGACTTCAAGGTTAAAGACGCAATCGGAAGAACTTGGCAGTGTGCAACCATTCAACTTGACTTTAACCTCCCTGCAAGATTTGATATCAAATATCAGGACAAAGACGGTCAACTTAAGACACCTTTGATGTTACACAGGGTAATCTTCGGCTCTATGGAAAGATTCCACGGCATTCTGATTGAGCACTATGCAGGCGCATTCCCCTGTTGGCTTGCTCCGACTCAGGTTTCAATCGTTCCGATTTCAAATGAAAAACACGTTGATTTCGCCGAAGAAGTCTATAAGAAGATGCGTAATGCAGGTATAAGAGTTCAACTTGATGACCGCTCTGAATCTATGAATTACAAAATCAGAGAAAGTTTGCAGGACAAAAAAGTTCCTTATGTCTGCGTAATCGGGGACAAAGAAATTGAGGCAAACTCTGTTGCGGTAAGAAAACGCGGTGTCGGTCAGGTCGGTACAATGAGCGTTGATGAATTTATCGAAATGATTTTGAATGAAATAAAAACAAAAGCATAGATAAATTGGTTAATTAATAAAAGAAACGGATTGGCAAAAACCAATCCGTTTTTGTTTGTTTACCAAACAAAATCCTTTATTTAGATTATGATATTTGGCTTAAAATCATTATAATTATTACAGGAGGGATAACTATGCCTACAGTAAACGAATTTATTAACACAGGATTTGAAAGTCATCAGTGCGGAAAATTTGCGGAAGCGGAAAATGCTTATCAGGAAGCCCTGAAACTTGATTGCGAAAATGCGGAAGCCTGCAATTTGATGGGTGTTTTAAAACTTCAGCAAAATGATATCGAAACTGCAATTATGTGGGTTGAAAAGGCTATTTCAATCAAGCCCTGCGAATATTTCTATGAAACACTGTTTCAGGCATATATAAGAGGCGGTTTTTATGACAAAATTATTTCTCACTCCTCTGATGTAATAACAAATTATCCGAAAAGTTTTCCTTTGCTTTTCAATATCGCTCTTGCCTTCAAAAATATTAACAATAACGTTAAAGCAATAGAATTTTATGACAGAGCCTTAAAAATCGACCCTTCTTCTTATCAGGGCTGGTTTAACATTGCTCACTCATACAGTATCGAAGGGCAGTACAAAAATGCTGTTTCCGCTTTAAAAATCTGCAAAAAACTTAAACCGCACGACAAAGAAACGGATTATTTTCTGTCTGTTGCGCTTCTGCAGACAAAAGACTACAAACACGGCCTTAAACTTTTTGAAAACAGACCGAGCAAAGAAACGGCTGTTGCTCTTATAAACAAAACTTATCCGAATCTTGCATCTTTGGACAGACTTTGGAAAGGCGAAAATATTAAAGATAAGACTATTTTTGTATATTATGAAGCAGGTTTTGGCGACGTTATGATGTTTTCACGCTATCTGCCTTTGCTGAAGAAAAAATGCAAAAAAGTGATATTCTACCCTCAAAGGCCTTTGGTTCCGCTTTTTGAAGCAAGCGGACTCGGCATAGACGAAATTCTTGACGGATTTATCCCTGAGCAGAATCTGGAATTTGATGTTCATACTCCGTTATTAAGCCTGCCGTATCTGTTGGGTCTGAGCGGTGAAAAAGTGTTTGAATCTCCGGAAGGGTACCTGAGTTTCAATCCTGAACTTGCCGAAGAATATAAAGAAAAATATTTCAATAACGACAAACTCAAAATCGGTATTAAGTGGAGAGGAAATACTTATTTTGACGAAGACAGGGCAATTCCTGCCAAAATGTTTGCACCGCTGCTCGGGATTGAAGGAACAAAATTCTATTCCTTCCAGACATTCGAAGGCTCACAGGACTTAAATAAACTGACTTGCGATTATGATATTACCGATGTGGGAAAAGATTTGGTTGATTTCGGTCAGACCGCCGCAGCGATGGCAAACCTTGATTTGGTAATTTGTAATGATACTTCTCTGGCACATCTTGCAGGTGCTTTGGGTATTCCCTGTTTTGTAATTCTGCCTTATGAAGTTAATTGGAGATGGCACGACGATTTGAGCAAGTGCGATTGGTATAACAGTGTTAAACTGTTCCGTCAGACAGAAAGCGGAAACTGGAACGGCATATTTGAAGAAGTTGAAAGTGTTGTTAAATATGCCAAGCACAACCAAAGCAATTGGGCTGCCGCACAACTCTGGAAAAAACTCAGAGATTACTAATATTCCCGATTTACAAACCTCTTTGTTCAGTCTAGTATATTACTTATGAAGAAGTTATGTATTTTGAGCGATTTTGACGGTACAATTACCACAAAAGACGGGCTTTACAGTTTTATAGAAACTTATGCACAAAAAGGTTGGGAGAAAGTCGAACAGGATTGGGTTGACGGTAAAATCAACTCTAAAGAATGTCTGACGGAAGAATTTAAACTCGTTCCAAACCTTTCCGAAGAACTGATTTCAGAGTTTATAAGAACTTTAAGTATAGATGAAAGTTTTGTTGATTTTTACAAAAAAATCGTTGAAAAAAACGTCGATTTTTACATTGTGAGCGACGGAATTGATTATTTTATAAACAGAATTCTTAAAAAATACGGACTTGAAAATATTAAAATAATTTCAAATCACGGTGAATTCAGAGGTGAGTTTTTTGAAATTTCGTTCCCGAACGATTCACAAAACTGCATAAATAACGCAGGAACGTGCAAATGCAAAGTTATATCTGATTTAAAAAAAGAATACGAAAAAATAATTTACATAGGAGACGGCGTTTCCGATTATTGTGCTGCCGGCAAAGCAGATGTTTTGTTCGCAAAATCAAGACTTTTGGATTATTGCGGGAAAAAAGGAATTAAGTGCCTGTCATATAATACTTTTGAAGATATTTTGTTTCTTCTTGCACCAAAAATTTAGGGGATTATCTCTCTCTGATAATAAAATTAGCAACATGTTCCTTAAACAACCCTATGTACTTTGAGGAACTCAGCATCAAATGCTCAAATTCTTCCTCCGACATACTGTCCAAAACATGTTCTTCAACCTCAATTATGGGTATAATGTTTTCTTTTATGTGTTCTATTCCCTTGGGGGTTAAATATATGTGCATATTCGGATATTTTCCGGCTTTAAGTTTGATGTAACCTTCTTTTTCAAGTTTTTTGATGGTTGAATTAATCGTTTTTTTGCTCATATAACTTGTTTCCGCAATCTGTTTCTGCAGGCAGCCTTCGCCTAAAGAAAGCAGAGCAATCATCACGACAAACTCGCCGTCCGAAACCCCTTTTGCTATCAAAAGTGTCTGATAAAGGCTGTCTATCTCGCACAACATTCCGTTTAATTGTTTTAACCTGTCGTTTATTGAAAAATCCATAACCCACCTTTCTCCACAAATATTATCATGAGTTATTTAAAAATTACATACATGTTAAATTCAACATTTCAGAATGTTACAAAAGTTAATGGTCTGATAAAAGACTATTGATTTTATTTTTTAAGTATGTTAATTTTGTATGGTCTGAGAAAGGACTATGAATTTAAAGGAGATACTAAATGTTTGGTTTGGAAGAAAAAACATCAGGCAATAAAACTTTATTAAACAAAAATGTTACATTGCCCAATTCTAAAAATGACACAACTCAATCAACACAAATTTCAATTTCTGATGATGAAGTAAAAAAACTTGATGCTGTTTACAGTTCCTGGGGTGACACGGTTCATTATTCCAAAAACCCGAAAGTTTTCAGAGGGTGCGAAGGTTCATATATGTATGACGCAAATGATACACCGTTCCTTGATTTGCAGATGATGTATTCTGCAGCAAACTTTGGTTACAGAAACCAGAGAATTACAAATGCGGTAATTGATCAGATGAATACAATGCCTCAGTTAACCCCTAAGTTTTTACAGCCTTATAAATCATTGTTATCCGAAAAAATGGAAAAAATGATTGAAGCAAGATTTCACGAAAAGGGAAGAATGCACTTCAACGTAGGCGGTGCACAGGCTAACGAAGATGCAATAAAAGTTGTAAGAAATTATACAAAGAGAAACGGCTTGTTTGCGTTCCAGGGCGGATATCACGGAAGAACAATAGCCGCAACATGTATTACATCAAGTTTCCGTTACAGAGAAAAATACGGACACTTTGGTGACAGAGCAAACTTTGTTCCGTTCCCTTACTGCTTCAGATGCCCTTACGGTATGAATTGCGAATCCTGCAACCACTTCTGTGTAAAACAGTTTGCAAGAAATTTTGAAAGCGAATACAAAGCAATTTATGATCCTAAGACAAAAGAATGCGAATACAAGGCTTTCATAGGCGAACCTATTTTGGGTACGGGCGGTTATATTAATCCTCCGGAATGGTATTGGAAAGAAATGAAGGAAGTCCTTGATTCATACGGAATTATGCTTGTAATTGACGAAGTTCAGATGGGTATGTTCAGAACAGGTAAACTCTGGGCAATAGAAAATTACGGCATCGTACCTGATGTTATGACATTTGCAAAATCAATTACAAACGGAATGAATCCGCTTGCAGGGTTCTGGGCTAAGGAAAAATATATCGCTCCTGATGTATTCACTCCGGGAAGCGCACACTCAACATACTGCTCAAATCCGATTGGTGTAAGAGCAGCATACGAAGTTATGTCTATTGTTGAAGAAGAAGAAAAGACCCTTGAAAAAGAAATTCAGAGAAAATCAGCATTGTTTATGCGCGGTCTGAATTACCTCAAGAATAAATACCCGGAAGTCGGTGATGTAGGCGGTATCGGTTTCGCTTTGAGAATAGAATTAACTCAGAAAGACGGAATTACTCCAAACAGAGACCTCTGTGATGCTATGCAGGAAGAAGGCCTGAAGGGTGACTTATCTTACCATGGAAAGAAATGCGGTCTTGTTCTCAACAACGGCGGTTTCTTCAAAAACATTATCACTCTTGTTCCTCAACTTTATATCACAGATGACGAGATTGAAATGTCAATTGATCTGTTAGACCAGTTGCTGACAAGACTTACCAAATAGGTTATGTAAAAGTGTCATTAAACTTTATTTTAAAACACGCTGATAAACCAAAAGGTGCTGTCCTCTTGTTTCACGGGCTTACGGGCAGCCCTTTTGAACTGAAAAAATACGGACAGTTTCTTTATAACAACGGCTATGACGTTTTTGCCGAATGTCTGCCGGGACACGGTGAAAAGTTTGAAGAAATCTATACCGTTAAGTATCAGGATTGGCTTGAGTTTGGTTATTCCGAATTTGAAAAATTGGAATCCGAATACGAAAACGTTTTTGTTTCAGGCTTATGTTTGGGGGCAGTGCTTGCACTTGCAGTCGGAATGAAGTTTCAGAACAGAGTTTCGGGAATTATTTCCCTTTCCACAACCCTCTATTTAGACGGCTGGAGGCTCCCGTGGTATAAATGTTTCATGCCGATTGCCCTTTCAACGATTTTAAAATTCTATTACAATTATCCCGAATGTGAGCCTCACGGAATTAAAAATCTTAAAACGAGAACTGCCGTTAAAAAAATGCTTGCAAAAGGTGATGTCGGAATGGATAACTTCCCGATGACGGCATTTAAAGAACTGTTGGACCTTTCCGCTTTTATAAGGAAAAATCTTAACATGGTAGTTTCCCCGATACTCATTATTCATTCCAAAGAGGACGATTTGACAAGTATAAAGTCGGCAGAGGTTGTATATAAAAATATTTCTTCCAAAGATAAAGAATATATTGTGCTTTATGACAGTTATCATATGGTTCTTTACGATAACGAAAAAGAATTTGTGTTTAACAAAGCACTGGAATTTTTAGACGGGCACGCCGTTTCCGAAAAGAAGGAGAAGGTGCTTGTATGTGCTTAGTAATTCTTAAAATATGCTTTGCTCTGTTTGGAATTTTACTTGCACTGAATATTGCTCTTTGTGAATTCGGATTCACAAAAAAAATGAGCGGAATGAGGGCTTCCGACTTTCTTTCTTATGTTGCCGTCACAATGTTTGGGTATATTTTAGCCGCATTGGTACTCGTGTTCTTTGTTCATGGCGGAATAAACAAAGTCCTTATTGCACTGTTCGGGATTTCACCTTTTATTATCGGAAAAGTTGTCACCTATCATAAATTGCGATTTTATAGTATTATTCAAATAGCGATTATCACTTTGAGTGCAGTTTATATTTTTATAATCTGAAAAATAAAGAAAAGAATGAGTTTTTTAAGAAAAAGTTTAATATTGTTAATGGCATTTTTGCTGGTATTCCCTCCTGTTTTTGCAAAAGACAGAATAAAAATCCTCGGAGATATAAATACGGAATTCACCACGCATTTGCAGGATTTTCCCGATGAGATAAATATTTTGGCGGTCAAAACCTGTACTATACCGGATTTAGTCACAATTCCGGAAGATTCTTTAATGACTCTAGAATTTTTGGGCTACCGTAAAGAAAGAAGATGGCACAGAAGCGGTTATATTGTAACAAAACTGAAAAGTTATACTCCGGAAGGAATAGAAGAGCCTATTGATGTTTCAAGAAAAGACATTTATCTTATTTTGAGAAAATATGAGCCGATTGATAAAAAAGAGGCAGTAATTATCGGTACCGAAATTGTTGTAATGTCAGGAGCCTCTTTCTTTGCTCCCGGTGCTGACGTCGGATATTTCTTTCTCAAAGGCATGATTATGGGAAATAAACACAAAAACCGCATTATATCAGGTGTCCACAATGCCTATGATAATTCTATCTTTTGGTTTTGGCTCAAAGGAAAACCGATAGATGTCGGTGCTGACGGACAGATTATGATTAAAAATATAAGTCAGGAAAAGGCTTCAAAAATGGTTATAAATTCCCAAATTTGGGAATTAAAACAGAATGAAAAATATTCAAAAAGAATTGCCAAAAGAGATAAAAAAGCCGAAAAACGCAGATATAAATATGCAAAAAAAGACGTGCCGTTTGCGGTTGTTGAACGGGCAATAGCGGCAGAACTTGAAGATATCTAGCAGAAACACGGGGTAAAAACCTCAACCTGCAAACTCCGTTCCCGCAATGACCCTATTCACTACTCACTATTCACTATTCACTATTCACCAATCACCTATTGCCCGCCCGCAAGGTTTCCTATTTCTATAAGTGAACTGACCGTGTTCTCGTATTCAATTTTGTCTTTTATAGATTGGGTTAAAAATTCGTTAATCTGAGGCATAAGTTTTATTGCCTTGTCGCAGGCGGGGTCTGAGCCTGATACATAAGCACCAATATTGATTAAATCCTCATTTTTGGCATGGACGGCAAGCAGGTTTCTTATTGCACCTGCAGCATCTCTGTGTTCTTTTGTCGTAACATCACCCATAACACGGCTTAAGGACTGCAGAACATCAACCGCAGGGTAATGGTTTTTATGCGCTAATGCTCTTGAAAGTACAATATGACCGTCCAAGATACTTCTTGCCGTATCCGAAATAGGCTCGTTAAAATCATCACCTTCAACCAAAACGGTATAAAGTCCCGTAATCGTTCCAAACTCGTTTGTTCCCGCTCTTTCCATAAGTTTCGGCATCATCGCAAAGACAGAAGGCGTATAACCTCTTGTTGCGGGAGGCTCACCGATTGCAAGCCCGACTTCTCTCTGAGCCATTGCAATACGGGTAACCGAGTCAAGCATAAACAAAACGTCCATACCCTTATCACGGAAATATTCCGCAATAGAAGTTGCGACAGATGCTGCTTTAATCTTAACCAAAGAAGGCTGCTCGGAAGTTGCCGCAACAACTATCGAGCGCTTCATTCCCTCAGTTCCGAGAATTTCCTCAATGAATTCCTTAACCTCTCTGCCACGCTCGCCCACAAGTGCAATTACGTTTAAGTCAGCAGAAGTGTTTTTTGCCATCATACCGAGGGTAGTGCTTTTACCGACACCTGAGCCTGCAAAAATACCTAATCTCTGTCCTTTTCCGACCGTAGCAAAACCGTCAACCGCTTTAATCCCGAGAGCAAGAGGCTCGGTTATTCTTTTTCTTTTCAGAGGATTAATTGCATCAGCCTGAGTTGAGCGAAATTCCGAAAATCTTATCTCACCAAGAGTATCAATAGGCTGTCCTAAACCGTTTAAAACCCTTCCTATGAGTTGGTTTCCCACACCGATTTTCATCGGCTCTCCCGTATTAATAACCATTGCCCCCGGACGTATTCCGTCAGGAGATGCAAGAGGCATCAGAAGAATTTTATCCTTTTTAAACCCGACAACTTCCGCCATTGTCGGAGTATCATTGTAGTCGTTGTATATATAACACAAATCGCCGATTGAGGATTTCGGCCCGTCAGATTCAATCGTAAGCCCGATAATCTCGGTAATTTTACCGATTTGCTTAATAGTTTCGGTATTGTTGATGATATTTAAATATTTCTCTTTATTCCAACTCATCTCCGCTACCCGTAAGCATTTTCTGAGCAATTTCCTGAATTCTTGTTGATACCCTTGAATCAAGCCTTGTTGTTAAAGTTTCAACAATAACTCCGTCAGGCGAAACAGAACTGTCTTCAACAATTTTTATAGTTTGCAGATTTGCAACTTCGGTTTTGAATTTTTCCGCAAGAGAACTGATATTTTCCACTAATTGCGGATTCACGATTATTGTAATATTTTCCTTGTCGTTCAACTCTCTTATCGCATCAAGAGTAATTTTTTCAAGCACTTTTTTGTCAAATTTTATATGGCAAACCTTGTCCGCAATAGCCGAAACAAGTTCTATAATATCCAAAGTTGCTGAATCTATAATATTCTTTTTGGTATCAAAAGATGATGCCGTCAGAGTTTCAAGTGATTTTATCGCCTCGGAAGCGTCCTCCTGAAACTTCGCAAAACCGTCTTCTTCTCCCTTTTTAAACCCTTCTTCATAAGCCTGTTGTTTTACTGCTTCGTATTCCTGCTCGCCTTTTTTTCTTGCATCTTCAATAATTCTTGTTGCTTCGGTATTGGCAGTTTCGGTTATAATTTTGCACTTGGTTTCGGCATTATCCATTATTTCCTGGGCTTTGGCATCTGTCTCGGCAATAATTTGGCTTACTTTAGCCTGCTGACGGGTAACATTAGACTGCTCAATAGGCAGCACATAATTGTTCCCTATCTGAATTTCATTGCTTTTAAACCTGTTACTCAATTAATTCGTCCTCAATACTTGCACGGGTAATAGTAATTTCACCTGTTGCTTCAAGTGTTCTTATGGCATTGACAATCTGAGTCTGTGCTTCCTGAACTTCTTTTGCACGGACAGGACCAAGGTATTCCATATCGTCTTTAAGCATCTGTTGTGCTCTTTCAGACATGTTCTTAAATACTTTTTCTTTGATTTCGTCTTTTGTACCTTTAAGAGCAAGCGCAAGAACTTTTGTTTCAACCTCTCTAAGCAGCCTCTGAACAGAACGGTCGTCGAGAATAATGATATCTTCGAATACGAACATGAGATCCCTGACCTCCTGAGCCATTTTTTGATTCTCGATATCGAGCCATTCCATAATATTTTTTTCGGTACCTCTGTCGCAGCAGTTCAAAATGTTTGCTAAAGATTCTACGCCGCCTGCATTTGAAAAGTCCTGTACAAGCAGGGCTGAAAACTTCTTTTGTACAATATCTTCTATCGTAGTCAGAATTTCAGGGTTTGTCGGTGTCATATCCGCAATACGCATGGAAACAACAGCCTGAACATCGGGAGGTAAAAATGCCAGAACCTGTGCGGCAAGTTCGGGTCTTAAATATGCCAAAATAAGCGCCAATAACTGCGGATTTTCCGATGCAAACGTGTTCGCAAGTTGAGACGGGTCTGCTTCGTTAAGAAAATAGAACGGGTTTGTGTTAACCATTGAGTTAACTTTTTCGAGCATGCTCGCCGCTTCATTTTCACCATAAGCCTGTGCCAATAATTGTTTTGCGTACGCAACACCACCCTGGGTAATGTAGTTTTTAGCCTGGAAAACTGTTTTGAACTCGTTCAGAACCTCTCCCATTTCTTCATCAGAAACTTTTCCGAGGTTTGCAATATCAAGTGTTATCTGCTCAAGTAAATCTTCATCTTTTATATTTTTAAGAATTTCGGAAGCGGTAGCAGGGCCTAAAGCAATCAAAAGAGCAGCAACCTTTTGGCTTGGCCGTTTAAAGGTCTTTTTCTCTTCCTCTTTCTGTTTTTTAATTTCTTCTATACCCATTGTCTATACCTTTGGTCCGGGCGTATTGTACTCAGCCGCTAACCTCTCCTATTCTCTGATGTATGATGTAAGCAATTTTGCCGCATCTTCAGGTGCAGACATTATCGCTTCATTTAATTCGTTAATATTTTGTTCCTTCTGAGACTGAATTTCTCTCTGATTAAACTGTATTTTTGGTGCAACCTCATTGATTTCTTCTTCTTCCGAAGGTCTTTGTACAACTTCTTCCTGTACACGTTCAATTCTTCTCGTTGCAGGAAGTTTTGAAATAAAACTCTTCAGAATAAACAGTGAGAACAAACCTAAGACTAATACAACTATCAAAGGTATTATAGAAGTTGTAATAACTTCAATTATCTGCTCCTGCTGATACTGTTTGGCAAGTTCGTCTTTGTTCTTCTTATCAATACCCGCACCTTCAAACTGAAGTCCTGAAACGGAAATCGTATCTCCTCTGTCGAAGTTTACACCTGCGGCAGACTGAACAAGATTGCTGATTTCTTCTTTTTCGGCATCAGTAAGAATTTTGTTTATTGCAACGGCAATCGATAATCTCTTTATCGTTCCCGGTGCATATATAACCTGCTTAACTTCTTTTGTAACATTAAAGTTAAGCGCCGTTTTTTGTTTTGAATAATTCAGATTCCTCTGGCTTGCATTAACACTTGTAGGAACAATGTTCGGGTTTTCGTAACTTTCAATTTCGGTTTGAGAACTTGTAAGAACACCCTGTTCTTTGCCCTCAAGAGGAACATAACTCTCTATTGTTGCTTTTGCCGAATTAAAGTCAATTTCCGCATTTACCTGAACGGAAACATTACCCTTGCCTACAATCTTTTCAAGAACATCGGCAACCTTTTGGGAAGTCTGCCTTTCAAGATTTGCCTTGAAACTCTCCATATCGGTTGAATTTTTGGAAGTTTCGTCAGACAAAACATTTCCGTTTTGGTCAGTAATAAATACCTGCTCCGGACTCAGTCTCGGAACGGAATATGCAACAAGGTTCTTAATAGCCTTAACCTGGGAAGATTTCAGTTTGACACCCGGTTGTAAAACGAGCATGACAGATGCGCTTGGTTTTTCGTCAGTATCTTCAAAAATAGAACGTTCGGGCTCAGCAAGTTGAACTTTTGCAAACTTAATACCCTGTATTCTCTGAATTGCTCTTGTAATTTCACCCTGGAAAATTCTTTGTTTGGTTAATTTATTCTTAAAATCCGTTGAGCCGAGTTGCATATCGTCTAAGAGTTCAAACCCGTCGTCACCTGTTTTAATCAGATCATTTTGCGCAACGAAAATTTGCATATCATAACGTAATTTTGAAGGAACAAGAATAGATTTTCTGTCCTCGGAAAGTTTGTACTGATAACCGTTTTTCTTCAGGCTCTCAACTATATTCATTGCATTGACTTCGTTTAAGTCTGAATACAAGACTACCCAATCCGGCTCCATTGCTTTTGACAGGAAAAATGTTGCAGCAATAATTGTAACCACAATTAATACAAGCATTCCGAGTTTTTGCCCGTCATCTAAACCGTTCCACAGCTTCTTTACATCGTTAGCAAGCAGTGCTAAATAATTGTTTTCCATGGCCTCCCCGCACAATTGTTCAATATAAATCATATCTTATATGATTAAAAGTTTCAACTCTTAAAAAAACTTAATATTTGATTTAAGGCGAAAAATACTGCATTTGTACTAGAAAAAAAAAGAAAGTCTTGCAAAATGTGCAAGACTCAAAAATATACATTTACCCCACATACTTTATACCACATTAAGAATATTCATGTCAAGTACTTTAAAAAGAGGATATTTAACTGTTGAAAATATCTTCACTTAAATTCAGACGGGGTTCGTCTTTTAATAGCGGAAATTCGTCAAGGGTGTGGGTTTTCACGAAGTTTATTGCCTCACTTCTTGCCATTTCAAGGATTTTTGAATCCTGAACAATATCTCCGATTACCATATCCGGAAGTCCGCTTTGACGTGTTCCCAAAAATTCGCCCGGACCTCTGATTTGCAAATCTTTTTCCGCAATAATAAAGCCGTCATTCGTTTGTGTCATAATATCAAGCCTTGCTTTGGTATCCGGAGAATTTGTATTTGAAGATAAAATACAATAAGACTGCAATTCGCTTCTTCCCACACGCCCTCTTAACTGATGCAACTGCGACAGTCCAAATCTTTCGGCATTTTCAATTACAATAACCGTTGCGTTCGGAACATCAACCCCAACCTCAACCACCGTTGTCGAAACAAGAATGTCATATTCTTTGTTTTTAAACTTTTCCATGACATCTTCTTTTTCGTCATTTTTGAGTTTCCCGTGCAAAAGTCCGACCTTAAACTCAGGGAAAATTTCCGTTTCCCAAATTTCTTTTTCATGCGTTGCGGCTTTGGCGGCAAGTGTTTCGCTCTCATTAATAAGCGGATAGACAATATATGCCTGCCTGCCCTGATTAACCTCTCCTCTTATTAAATCCGCAATTTTCTTTCTTGAGTTGCAGACCATCGTCTTAATCGGTTTTCTGCCTTCAGGCATTTCGTCGATTATTGTCAGATCCAAATCTCCGTTCATTGTAATGGCAAGTGTTCTCGGAATAGGAGTTGCGGTCATGGTAAGAATTTGCGGGCTTTTGGACTTTTTACGCAGTGCAAGCCGTTGTTTTACGCCAAACCTGTGCTGTTCGTCGATTACTATTGCACCTAAATTTGCGAAATCCAAACCTTCCTGAATAAGGGCATGCGTTCCTATTGCAATATCCACCTGCCCGTTTCTGAGGTTTGTTTCGGTTGTTTTTCTTCTTTTCTTCCCGATACTTCCGAGGAAAAGTTCAACCCTTATGCCCATTGGTGTGAGCCATTTTGAAAGATTGTTGTAATGCTGCTGCGCCAAAATCTCCGTAGGGGCCATGATTGCAGCCTGATAGCCGTTTTCTATTGCCGCAAGCAAAAATACGGTCGCAACAACCGTTTTCCCGCTTCCGACATCTCCCTGCAAAAGTCTCTGCATAGGAAGTGACGAATTAAGGTCGTTCAAAATTTCGTTTATCGCTCTTTGCTGAGCCCCCGTAAGTTTGAAAGGAAGCGACTCGATAAATTTCATCACAAGTCCGTCTTTCTTTATTTTCAGAGGAACTGAAGATATCCGTTTGTTGTTTTCCTCACGAACTAATGCTAAATGAAGTTGAAGAAGGAAAAATTCTTCAAAAATAAGCGTAAACCTTGCCGCATCAAGTTTTTCCTGATTATGCGGGAAATGAATTTGTTTTAAGGCATCATTTTTCGGCAAAAGGTGATATTTTTCCGCAATATAATCCGGAACAGGTGAAACATATTCGTTATAATAACCTAACAACACCGTCCAGATTGCTTTTCTCAGTGTTTTTATGTTGAGGTTTTCAACAAGCGGGTAAATCGGCACTATTCTTGCCATATTAAGATTGTTGTCTTCAATAAACGTTTCATCTTCGGTTAAAGAATAGGTCGGTTTATCGAGGGTCAGAACTTTATCATAACTGTTAAATTTTACTTTTCCGGAAACCATAATTCCCGAATATTTCGGAAACTGCTGTTTCATTCTTTCAAGCGCACGGACAGAAGGTCTTGCAGTGAAAAAGTTAAGATAAACATTTCCCGTTCCGTCAGAAATTTTTACTTTGACAATCCCGAGATTGCTTTTTGAAACAAAGGATTCGACGCTTTTAATCATTCCGAAAACGGTTGTATCCATTCCCTCTTTAAGATCTCTTATTCTTGTTCTCGTAGAATAATCAACATATTTTTTAGGGAAATAATTAACCAAGTCCTTTGCCGTGAAAATTCCCAATTTATTCAGCAGATATGCGGTTTTTTCACCAACACCATGGATTTCCATAACTTCTACTTCCGAATGGTGTTTGTTTCCCTTTAAGTACAATTCCGCTCTTACTTTCGGACCTTTTTCAATATATTCCGCTTTCACAACCGTAACAAAGCGCTCAATCATTTTTTTGCGCTCATAAACACTTTCCACCGAGTATCTTTCGAAAAACTCAAGAAGTACTCTCCATTTGGGATTGTCAGGGTGTTGTTTTATTTCATTCCTTAAAACCGAGCAGATGAATTGAGAAAAATTCTTATTTCTTCCTCTTATATCAATAAACCTGTGTTTGACCTCAATCGCAACAGCTTTTTTGACTTGTTCCAAGTTGTCCATGAAGACATTATACTATAAAAGTTAGGTAACCGTGTAATTGTTAAACAGAACATGCCAAACTGTCAAGCTTGCTTTTTCCCTGTTTTTATTATAATTTTTGGTTATGGAGTTTTTTGTAATCCGACTTAGACAAATTTAAGGAGTTTTGATATGAAAAAGATTTTGGCAGGTTTATTTGTAATTACTTTTATGACAACACTTCAGGCGAATGCGTTTGATTTGGTTTCCGCATTAAAGTTCTGGGAAAGTGCAACAGCGCCTCAGACTGCTCAGGTTCAGGCAACAAAAACTTTAGATGATATTCAGAATCAGATGACAACCATTGATACTTCAATGCAGAATGCCTTTTTGGATATTGTTTCCGAATTGTCAAACAGAAAAGAAACAAAAGCGGTTAAATCTCAGGTTAAGTCTGCAACAGACATAACAAGTGTAATTTCAGCCTACACAAACACTCTTGCAAGCAACAAAGACAGTATGGTTGCAACGATAAACAAGATGTCTGAAAAAGAAAAGACTAACCTTGTAAATAACATAGCATCATTATCACAATTTGCCCAACAATATTTACTTCTTGCAACAGACGGGGTAAAGACTGCTTCTAATTCTTTAAAGGCAACTCAGAAACTGAGCGAATTTGCAACAACGGTAAACAATATTAACTCAATAGCAGGTCAACTCAAAAACAGGGCAACAACAGTTTATAATCTTGTTAATCAGGCAAGAGTAATTGCTCAGGCAGCAGGACTGACAGTTCAATAACGAATTTATTAAATTTGCGGGACGAAATTATTAAAAATAGTTTCGTCTTGTTTTATTAATAACAAATTATTTTTTCACGGGTTTTAACATATAAGTACACAGTATTAGGGGAATATTATGATTATTAACAAAATTCAGTCAAACGACACGTCGTTTAAGGCAGGGCGTCTTAATGTGCTTGCAATAGGCGATAGCCACGGTAATGTGGGGCGCATGCCGAAAGTTTTAAAAACAATAGAAAATAACGCAAAAGAAATTTTTCCGAAAACGGGATATCCTTCAACTCTTAACGTTTTTGCAAACGTGGGTGACTGGTTTATTAATCCTTCAAAAAGAGGCTTTTTGACCAATCCCGAACTTTCAAACGGCGATATACAAAACCTTGTACTTTTAAAAACAATAGATTCTTTAAGGCTTATGGTAAGCAACCTGAGCAAAAAGACCGATTATAAAGGAGAAGACAGAAATACTTCGCTTGAAGTTCTTTATACATTAGGAAACCACTGCCTTGACGGCGGAACAAAATTCATGCTCAATGTCATGAGAAAAAACCCGATGACAACTCTTATTACAAATGTTGATTTGGAAAAGTCAAAAACAGTAAGAGATGCAATGAAAACAAGCGACAAAATTGTTAAATCCGTTGTTTATGCAATTCCTGACGACAAAAACCCTGATTTGGTACACAGAGTTCTGTTCCTCGGCGTAACAATTCCGAGTATGGATTTCTATAACCCCGGGCTTTGCGACGGTTTGGAATTTTATGATAATTCAAATAAAAAAGACGCAAATATTAAAGAAGAAGATTTGCAGGGTACAATAGAAGCGGTTAAGGATAAGGTTGATAAGTTCAAGGAGGCAAACCCGAAAGGTGCGGTAATTGTTCTTTCTCACATGGGCGGAAGATTATCCGAAATGCTTCAGAAAAACGTTCCGCAAATCAATCATATCTTAAACGGGCATGACCACAAAAATACTCAGTCTAATGTCGGAAAAACGAGTATTAATTCGCTCGGAAAAGATAACGAAATGATTAAGGCTCTCAATTTTGAGTTTGATGATAACGGTGATTTTATCAAAGCGACCATGACCCCTTATTTTACGGAAACAACTCTCGATGACGGTCTTGAAAACCACCCGCTTCAACTTTTCCTTAATCAGTGCTTTGAAAAAGACATGAAACCGCTTGTAAAACTTGATGAATACAGGACAGATGCCGTTACGGAAAATAAAGAAGCAAACATAGCAAAATATACCGAAAGAGTTCTTGAAAGTATCGGTTTGGATACTCCCGAACTTAAACAAAAACTTATGGCAAACGCTGACTTTAAAAAAGCAATCTTGTGGGAGGTTAATAACAGAATAAAAGAAGACCACGGAATTGAACAGGGTTTGACAAGGCTCTCTTACGGTAACGAAATCAGATACAAAAACAGTTATCTGATGAACTACCTCACAAGCGCACTAAAACG
>DBYM01000003.1 GCA_002309875.1 Cyanobacteria bacterium UBA1186 | reverse complement strand
GAGACTTGACGGAGGCTGGGATTCATACATCGTCTAACCCTCTTTCCAGGTAGGGCCGTACTGAACATCAAGTTCTAAAGGTACTTTTAAAGGCTGGTTAAGTTCCATTGCGGATTTAACCAGTTCTTTTACGGTTTCTAATTCATCTTTCGGAACTTCAAAAACGAGTTCATCGTGAACCTGCATAATCATTTTGGTCTTAAGGTTTTTCTCTTCAAGTTTATTTTGAACTTCAATCATGGCAAGTTTTATAAGGTCGGCCGCTGTACCCTGCAGCGGCTGATTTATTGCTGCTCTCTGGGCAAACTCTCTTATCTGGTAATTCGGGCTCATAAGTTCTGCCGCAAGGTATCGTTTCCTGCCCATAATTGTTTCAACGTAACCGTGCTCATTAACAAACATTATTTTATCCGTCATATATTGTTTTACTTTCGGATAGTGTTCAAAATACTTGTCAATGAATAACTGAGCCTCATCGTTGCTTATCCCGATGCTTTTAGCCAAACCGTAACGGGATTGTCCGTAAACAATTCCGAAGTTTACGGCTTTTGCCTTTCTCCTCATATCTTTTGTGACGTCTTTCGGCTCTACTCCGAACACTTTTGAAGCGGTTATCGTGTGGACATCTTCACCTGAGGTAAAGGCTTTAATCAGGTTTTCGTCTCCTGAAACGTGAGCGAGGAGCCTTAGTTCNNTTCAATCTGCGAATAGTCTGCCGAAAGAATAAGTGAGTTTTCTTTGTCTTTGGCGCAGAAGGCAGCACGAATTTTGTTCCCTTCTTCCGTTCTTATCGGAATATTCTGAAGATTAGGGTTTGAAGATGACAATCTTCCCGTAACCGTAAGTGCCTGATTATATGTTGTGTGAATACGTCCGTCTTTTTTGCTTATTAGGGCGGGAAGTGCGTCTGTGTAAGTTGATTTTAGTTTCGCATATTTTCTGTGCTGCAGAATATAGTCGCAAATCTCGTATTCTTCCGCAAGTTCTTCAAGTATTTCCGCATTTGTGGAACGTGATTTTTTCTTTTTGGATTTAAGTCCCAATTTGTCAAAAAGTACTGTTGCGACCTGCTTTGTTGAATTTATGTTGAATGATTCTCCCGCAAGTTGATAAATCAAATCCTCAAGTTCCGCAAGTTTTGCGGACATAAAATCCGATAATTCTTTTAAATAGTCCGTATCTACGGTAACTCCCGCAAATTCCATTTTGGCAAGAACGACAGTGAGCGGAATTTCGATATTGCGTACGAGTTTTTGTTCGGCTTCGTCAAGATTTTTTTGCCAATAATCATAAAGTTTAAGGATTGTTTCCGCTTCGTCGCAGGCATATCTGACATAATCATCTTCGCTTGTCATTATGTGGTTTAAAAAGTCTAAGGCCTGTGCGTCGATTGAATGCTTGCGGTTAGGATCTTTTACGTAACTTGAAAGAAGAACGTCATATTCAAGACCTTTCGGCTTCAGGCCGTTTGCGAAAAATATACGGTATTCTGCCTTTGCGTTGTAACAAACCTTTTTGATATTTTCGTTTTCAATAACAGGATATAAATATTTTACGAATTCATTCGGGAAGAAATAATTTGTTCCGTTTGATACGGAGATGTGGCTGATATTATCCTCGCTGTAATGAACACGCATTGAAATTGTTTTTGAAGCCGAAATATCATCAAGAACGGCCTTCAGGTTGTTGTTATCAACTTCCGTATATTTGAGTTCGTAATCGTTTACGGTTTCCTTCATTGCCTGCGTAAAAATATTCTGCTGAACACCGTCTCCGACAGTTGTCTGAGGCTGAGCAAAGAGTGCTAATTCTTCCTGCTCGGGTTTTTCGTCGGCATTGAAGGAGGATAAGATTTTATCAATATTTTTGATAAAGGTATAGAACTGCATTTTACGTAGGAAACCCGAAACCTTAGGCATTTGAGGCAAAGTTACCGTCGCTTTGTTCAGGTCAAAATCGATATCAACATCACGGATTATTGTTGCCAAATCTTTTGAAAGAATTGCAATATCCTTTTGCGTGCATATTTTTTCCCTTATTGCGTTTTCGGGAATATTTTCGCAGTCGGCAAGAAGTTCCTCAAGATGCGGATATCTGCTTAAAAGTTTTTGTGCGGTCTTTTCTCCGATACCTCTAATTCCCGGGATATTATCCGAGGTATCTCCTCTTAAACCTTTGTAGTCTATAACCTGGTCAGGGTAAACTCCGAGTTTTTCATAAACCTTGTTCCAATCATATTCAATAAGTTCGCCCTTTGATGGAATAAGGACTTTGACTGTTCCTTCTTTGTCAATAAGTTGGAAACTGTCCTGGTCGCCCGTAAGTATCAGTGTGTTATTTCCGCCTTCAGATGCTATGCGCGAAATTGTTCCGATGACGTCGTCCGCTTCAAACCCTTCTTTTGTGTAAATAGGGATATCAAAAGCCTGAAGTCCTTCCACGATAGTTCCAATCTGACAGCGCAGAGTGTCGGGCATAGCCTCTCTGTTTGCCTTGTATTCCTCGTATTTTTCGACACGGAAGGTTTGCCTTCCGACATCAAAAGCAACAGCAATAAAATCGGGTTTAATTCTTGCAAGCAGGTCAAAAATCGCTTTAAAAAATCCGTAAACCGCCCACGTCGGCATATTCTCGGAATTTTTCATTCCCGTTCTTTCAAGTGCATAATATTGCCGGAATGCCAATGCGTGACCGTCTATTAATATAAGCGTCTTCTTATCTTTCATAATATCCCCAATCCTTGCTTAATGGTATTATACCACAATAATAT
>DBYM01000059.1:33662-39909 GCA_002309875.1 Cyanobacteria bacterium UBA1186 | reverse complement strand
AAATATTTGACTACCGACGGAACTTCACCTTCCTGGGTGGATTTTACGGGTGCGGATACAAACCTTTCAAACCTTACCTCAACAGGTGAAAAGCGTTTGCATGCTCTTAAATGCTATGAAGATGCCGGCGAATTACTGACCGACAGTGAAGGGCTTGCAGATATCCGAAATTACGCATATTCCTCCTTTGATTTATCAAAATTCACACAGGTAGGAACTCCTACAATAACAAGTGACGGTATATTAACCGGCAGCAGTACAAATGCGGTATCATTTACAGGAACGGGTTTTGCAAATGCTTCAACTTTTGATATATACGGAGACTTCACCTGTAATGATACAACGGTAAGCAGACAATATCTGTTTTCTTTAACGTCAGGATTTGGACTTGCACTTATTATAAACGGTACGTCACTGCAAACACACATATCCTCAAACGGTACAAGTTGGAATGTTGTACAAAACGGCAATATTACAACTGTTACGCAAGGGGATCATTATTATTACCATATTAATTATGACGGAGAAAAGTATAATTTTTACATAAAAACAAATGTAAATTGGGTGCTGCAAAAAAGTTATACGGGCGGGATTTCCCCGAGTTTAACGTCATCAGCAGATTATGCAGTCGGCGGATTGACAGGTGCGGACAGAAACATTCACGGCACTATTGACCTCAAGCGTTTCTCGGTTTTCATCAACGGAGTAAAAGTATTCTCGGGCAACAAAACAGGAACAGACACATACAGTATAAACGGCTCAACTGTTTCAATTCCATATACGATAAGTAAAACAGGAAGCAAAATTGCCGATTCAGCATATCGTTCACAAGTCGCAAGTGTTTATAACACATTCGGTTATGCTCCTTATTATACTTTATCGGACAGTGATTTTACCCTCCCTCAGGGTGAAATATACGGTATGCTCGGCCAAAAATTAGATGCGGATTTGGGCAATCTCCCGCAATCTTCAAGAAATTCGTTATCAGTCTTCGGATTGCCCGACTATAATAACGGCATCTCCGTTGATATAACCAATATCGGTACGACAAATACTGATTTTACTGTCCCTGCCAACGGCTATTTGAGCATCAGTCTGACAGTCACAAACGGCGCCGAAGTGTTTTATATTGACGATAAGCCCATCTTTTGGTGGTATTCTTCTTCGGGCTCTACAACAGGCTGGTCAACTCCGATACCGATTTACAGCGGAACGCATACATTTAAGACCAGCAGTCAGGCTTCAAGAGTAACAAGTGTGGTTTTTTATCCTATGAAAGGAGCAAACTAAATGAAATACACAATATATGACAATAAAATTTATATAGCAGAAAATGAAAATACACTTTCACGTTATTACAACACCGAAATATCGGAATTACCCGAAGACTATGAAACAGGGAAATATATTATCGGAGAGGAAGAACGTGAAATTGATGTTCCCGACCCTGTTGAAGAAGGAGAGGAGCAGGCATACCACAAAGAAACAATAACGGTAAAAGTTCTTGTACTTAACCCCGATTGGGAAGAAGAACAGGCACAAAAAAGGAAGGAAATGCTCTCTCAAATGTCTTTGACCAAACGTGAAGTCTTTCTTGCCCTCTATAAGGATAAAGGAATTACTCCCGAACAGTTAAAGGCACAGATAACAGAGCCTGAGGCCTTAATTGAATTTGAATATGCAAATGATTACTTCAGAGGTAATCCGCTCATAGATTTAATCGGGCAGTCACTCGGTTACACTTCGGAGGCTCTCGATTATCTTTTTGAGCATAAAGAACTGCCAAAGGAGGCCTGATATGAATGCATGTGAATATGCCGATTCCGAAACCGGCGTCGTTTTCGCAACTGCTCCTCACGTCGGGATAAGATATGTTCTTCCCTCAACTTCGGAAGAAGAAAAAAAATCAATCAAAAAATACCCTTTTATAAACAAAACTAATCTCAGAGTTGCCCTCAAAGATTTTAAGAAACAAAAAATATACATCTTTGACATTCCAAAAGGATATTGTTATGACGGGGCCTCAGTGCCCCGTTTTTTTTGGAGGTTAATCGGACCAAATACGGATAATCAGTTCCTGATAGCCGCACTTGTTCACGATGTACTCTGCGAAAACCACGATTACATTGACGGCGACAGAGAATTTTCAACAAGAGTTTTTAACCTGCTTTTAAAAGAATCCGGCGTTAAACCCGTAAAAAGATTCTTCATGAAAAATTCGGTAAATATTTTTCAATCCTTATTTTGCAAATGGGAGAACGAATAAAAATTATGGCTAAATACAAATTATTGGATAAACAACGTGAATTTATAGAAATTCCGCATAAAGAGCCTCTTGATGTTGCAATCTATCAGGGCGGTTTCGGAAGCGGAAAAACATGGTGCGGATCTCTTCTCGGAATACTTCTTGCAAAGAAGTATTCCGGCTCAAGGGGGTTAGTCGGAGCAAAAGAATATGAACTTGTCCGTAAAACAACCCTCGTAAGTTACCTTGAACACCTCGATGCCTTGGGATATGCCGAGAATAAAGACTATACCTATAATAAAATTGACAAAATCATTAAGTTTTCAAACGGCTCCGAAATTCTCTTTTCCGCTCTTGATGACCCGGAAAAGTTTAAGTCGCTTAACCTCCATTGGGCAGAAATTGAGGAGGCTTCACAAATAAATGATTCCTCCTTTAAACAACTTTTGGGAAGACTCCGAAACACTTATCGTGGCGATGACTGGAAAGATTTCAGATACAGACTTTTCGGACATACTAATCCGCAGCCCGATAAGGGCTGGATTTGGAAAAGATTTGTAGAGGAATCAAAAGAAAACTATCGTCTTATTATCGCTCCGACCACAAACAATACCTATTTACCCCCGCATTTTATACAGTCTCTCAAAGAAAGTTTTGATGAAGAATACTATAAAATAAACGTACTCGGAGAATTCGGGGATTATTCATCAGGGCTTGTCGTCAAAGGTTTCGACGAAGACAACAAACTGAAACTCAGATATTGTCCTGATTTACCGCTTCACCTGACCTGCGACTTTAACGTTGATCCGATGTGCTGGGCTCTTGCACATAAAGATGACGAAAATGTTTATTTCTTTGACGAAATAGTTATCGAAAACACAAGCACACAACAGTGCATAAACGAATTTATAAAAAGATACCCGAAACATCAATCCGAAATTATAATAAACGGTGACGCATCGGGCGATAACAGAAGCACCCAAAGCGAATATACGAATTATGCAATAATCAAAAATACCCTTAAAGAATACGGATATGAAAATGTGAAATTCAAACTGCGGGACTACAATCCGCCGATTATGAACAGAATTTCTGCTTTCAATGCACGTGTAAAAAATTCAAAAGGCGAACGCCACCTGTTTATTGACCCGAGAAGATGCAAATGGATACTATATAATATTTACAACCTCTCCTTCAAAGAAGGAACAAGCATAGTCGATGTTCCAACCCATACACAAATTAAATCCTGCAGAGAAGCAAAATTCCTTGAACACCCTTTCGATGCAATAAGTTATTTGGTTGAATATTATTGGAAACTAAAAGGTTAAAGGTATTGGAACAAGGCGTCTGTAAAACTTGTATTCATTGTAATCTTCAGGCAAATTATTCCAATAACGATATATGGTTTTACCTTCTTTAGTCAGTTCTTCCGCAAGGTTATCAGCCTCTTCGTCAGACGAGGCCAAAAGGGGGTAAATGAAAGGGCAAATAAAGGGGTAAATCAAGGGGCTTTTCTGCAGCAGGGACAACTTTAGTTGATTTTTGTTTCCGTATTTATTATGTAATCTTTCAAATTCCTCTATTCTCGCTTTCGGACAAACAGAAGGCTGAAAATCATCAATATCGGCATTTTTTATGTACAGATATGATGCGGTAACACCGGGATTAAACTTATGCTCCGCATTGAAACACGCAAAACCCTGCGGAGGGTCATAAAAGGCGTGAGCATTATCAACAATTAATTTGGGATATATTTTTTCAAGTTTATCAACATTTTCCCCGCAAATTCCAAAATAGTTAGGATAAAGAATATAACTGTCTTTGGGAAAATCCTGTGCAGGATAAAAATCATCATCTATGTGATAAAAAACAGGTCTGCAATTTTCTTCAACAACCGTGTGCCTTACGACATCGCACAAATAATACGGAATATAAATCTCTTTTATCCCAAATTCTCTTATCAGGTACCTCAGCGAATTTCTTGCAAGGTCAAATTTCAGTTTTTTGTACATAAATCAATTATAAAGGGCGGGTTTGATTAAATCAAACCCGCCCTTTTTGTATATATTTTAGGTTGTGGGAAGTTATATATTTACCCCACCCTTTACCCACTAACCTTTTAATTGGCTCATAACTTCGTCAGCGAAGTTATCGCTTCTTTTTTCGAGGCCTTCACCAAGAACAAATCTGTCAAACTTAACGATAGAAAGTTTGCCTGAAATTAATTGTTCAATGGTTTGATTCGGGTCTTTTACAAACGGCTGTTCGATTAAACATCTTTGAGCCATTAATTTATTTACACGACCTTCAACAATCTTGGCTCTGATTTGTTCAGGCTTGTTGGCAAGGTCTTCTTTACCCATTTCAATTCTTGTTTCTTCTTCAATAACAGATTGAGGAATATCAGCCCTTGAAACGAATTCGGGTGCGGAAGATGCAATGTGCAGACAAATATCTTTTGTCAAAACATCATCTTTTGCACTTGTCTGAAGAAGAACACCAATCTTACCGTTGTGAATATATGTAGCAGTGTTGCCTTCATATCTTACAAATCTTCTGACCGTAATTTTTTCGCCTATTGAAGCGATTTTTTCCTTGATAATTTCAGAAATTGCCTTACCGCATTTTTCGCAATTGGAAGCCAATAAGGCATCAACGTCTGCAGGATTAGATTCTGCAATCTTTTTTGCAAGGTTATTTGTAAGTTCAATAAATTCCTCGTTCTTTGCAACGAAGTCTGTTTCGCAGTTTACTTCAACCATTGCACCGATTCCGTCTGCAACGTAAGAACCGATTCTTCCTTCAGCAGCAATTCTGCCCATTTTCTTGTCAGCGGAAGCCATACCTTTTTGGCGTAAAACTTCCATCGCTTTATCCATATCTCCGTCAACTTCAACAAGCGCCTTCTTTGCGTCCATCATGCCTGCACCTGTTCTGTCACGAAGTTCTTTTACCATTGTTGCTGTAATATCCATTTTTATCTCCTTATTATTTGGTAATCAGATAATCAACTATACAGTTGCGGGTTCTTCAACACCTGCATCTGCAGCTGTAACCGCTTCAACTTTTTCTTTCTTGTTAGCATTATTTTCTCTTAACTGTTTGCCTTCGAGAACTGCATCAGCAAGTTTTGAAGCAATTAACTTGATTGAACGGATTGCATCATCATTGCCCGGAATAATGTAGTTAATTCCGTCAGGATTTGCATTCGTATCAGCAAGGCAGATTACAGGAATACCGAGTTTGTTTGCTTCTGCAATAGCAATATCTTCTTTTGCCTGGTCGATTACAAAAATAATATCAGGCAAACCTCGCATTTCCTTAATACCGCCCAAAGTCTTGCTCAATTTTGCCAACTGTCTGTTTAACTGAGCCTGTTCCTTTTTAGGTAATTTTTCTGCGTGACCTGAAGAAATAAAATCTTCAAGTTCTCTCAATTTGTTAACTCTGCCTCTTATGGTTTCAAAGTTGGTAAGCATACCGCCTAACCATCTTCTGTTAATATAATAAGCGCCTGCTCTCTGTGCTTCTTCAGCCACAACTTCAGCAGCCTGCTTTTTTGTACCTACAAAAAGAACGTTTCTGCCTTTTGCTGCGTATTCTCTTACTGCTTCGTACGCTGCATCAAGTAAATCAGTTGTCTTTCTGAGATCTAAAATATAAATCCCGTTTCTTGCACCGTAAATATACGGTTTCATTTTGGGGTTCCAGTGTTGTGTTTGGTGTCCGAAGTGTACACCCGCTTCGAGTAATTCGATAAGTGATGCTGTTGACATCTTTTGTCTCCTTTTGTTTTAAATGTAGTTTACAACGGGTTATCCGCTCCATCAGGGGCAAATATAACTGTGTTAAAACCTATCTGCCGCATCGAAAGTAAATGAAGTCAATCCATTTATTCCTTACCCTGACTAGGGCCTTGCCTATCGAGCTAGTATAACCGATAAAATCGTATTACAAACAGGGGTAAATGTAAAGAACAAATATTTCTTCAATAAATTTCCC
>DBYM01000059.1:20208-33621 GCA_002309875.1 Cyanobacteria bacterium UBA1186 | reverse complement strand
TTTACCCCTTGACTTTTGTTAAACCGTCCTTAAATACATGGCAAAATCCCTCAATCGAATGATTTTAGAGAAAATCGTTAAAGATACCCTCAAAATCAGCCGACATGCATGGGAGAAATAAATTTAACAGAGGTAATCGTATGCAAATAAACGGCGGAATAAGATTCTGTGAACAAGGTATTAAATCATCAATACGTGCAATGCACGTTCAGAGCGAAGTTCTCGGTATGATTAACGAAAACGTGGTAGGTTTTGATAAGGTAGGTTATCAGAGAAAAGAGCCTATTGTTTCCGCCTTTACGGAATACATCGGAATTCACGGACTTTCAAGCACAATTGATGATCAGCCCGGCCGTATTATGGTTTCCAAGAACCCGCTTGATATCTCAATGGCAAACAAAGGATATTTTCAGATTCAGACTCCTGAAGGAGTAAAACTCACAAGAGACGGACGTTTCAAATTGGATAAATTCGGAAACCTTTTGGATTTGGAGGACAATGCTGTTCTGTCAGATGCAGGTATGCCGATTAAACTTCCCGTTGTACCGGATAACCCTGAAAAGGTTGTTATAAATGCAAAAGGTAAAATCAGTGTCTATGACAAAGGTTCAAACCAATTATTAGATGCAGGTTTTCTCGGAATAGTCGATTCTAACGGACTTGCTGTCCTTAACCCTGACGTTAAACAAGGGTATAACGAATATTCAAACGTTGTACTTCAAAACGAATTCCTTGCGGTAAAACCCGTTGTCAGAAATTTCGAGGCTAATCGTCAGATTTTTATAATGGAAAGCAATAATTTACAAAAAGTAATTCAGCAGTTAGGCTCTGTTTCATAGGAGATTTTAAATTATGTATAATTTGCAGGCAGTAGTAAGAAAAAGCATAAATAACACTTCAATTCAGTTTGAAAAACTCGGCTATATTGCAAACAATATGGCAAATTATAATACCATAGGCTATAAAACAAACCGCTTTGAACAAATTCTCCGTGAAGACGGATACTTAGACGGAGCAATCAGGACAAATGCTCTGCAGGGCTCAATAAGAATAAGTTCAAACCCTTATGATATAGCAATAGAAGGTGAAGGCTATATCCCCGTTGTTTCTCCCGAAGGAGAAGTCCAATATACAAGAGACGGCTCTCTTAAAAGAGGTGCAAACGGATATCTCTTAACCGTTGATGACTGGATGGTCGGTGACGGAATAAAAATTCCCGCAAACTCATACAAGTTTGAAATCAGACCGAACGGTGATGTTATGAACTATGACAAAGCAGGCTCATTACCCGAAAAAATCGGTACAATTCCAATCGTTCAGTTTGATTCTCCGGAATCCTTAGAGCAGGGACATAACAATAAAATGGTTATTACACAGGAATCAGGCGACCCGAAAATTGTTAAGAACGAAGAAAATATCCGACAATACGCAACGGAAGTTTCAAATACAAACATATATGACGAATTAAACGACCTTATGAGACTCAATACTTCAATGATTGCGAGTATGAATCTTATGAAAGTCGCTGACGATATGTATTACAAAGCAATTAATCTAAATCAATAAGGATAAAATAAAATGACATTCACAAGTTTAGACTCTATGGGCAAAACATCATTAATGCTGGATTTGATTTCTCAAAGACAAAGGGCTTTGGGCTCAAACGTGGCAAACGTCGATACTCCCGGGTATGTAAGAAGAGATATTGATTTTTCTCAGTACCTTGGAAGTATGAACAGCCCTATCGAAACAAAATTATCCACCGCCCTCGGACCTTCGGGTGTAATTGAGGACAGGCGGGAGCAGGAAATTGATATTGCGGAAGAATTATCCGAAATCCAAAAAAATGCTCTTATGTACACTGTTGCGACAAGAAGAATGTCAAATATAATTACACAAATGAAAACAGTAGTAAACGTAGGCAAATAAACTAACCAAATAAGTTAAATCTGAAAGGAAGTAAAAATGAGTATCTTAGAATCAATGAACATAGGCTCGCATGCCCTGAAAGCACATGGTCTGAGACTTGATATACACGCTAAAAACATTGCAAACATCGATACTCCGAATTACGTAAGACGTATTCCGGTCTTAAACGCATCTGAAGATATTTCATTCCACGGACTTATGAATACAATGAAGAATGATGTTTTCGGCACGGGCACGCTTCCTTATCTTCAGGGCGGAGTCGTTTTCAACGGCTGCGTTGAAGATCCGACCGTCGGCGAAAGAATTTACTCCCCGGGACACCCTGATGCTGATGCCAACGGATATATAAGGGCTTCCAACGTAAATGCAATGGTCGATATGGCAGATGCCATAATGGCACAAAGAGCATACGAGGCCAACCTTGCACTTTTGAACATTTCCCGTTCAATGGCTTCCAAAGCAACGGAAATAGGAAGATAATTTTATCTGCTTAAATCTTATTTAACAATTTTGATAAAACTCCTGTTTAAGGTATAATCATCTTAACGGGAGTTTGTTATATGTTCAGAGATTTCAATGAAGTTATATGTCTCGGAATGGGAGGCTCATATTCTGAAATAGCAAAGGATAAGTTGTTCAAGGCATTTGACTTGTACCTTTATCAGCGTTCTTTAAATTCAATTAAAGAATGTATAGATTATGTTGACGAAAACAGCAATGCAGTCGCAATCCTTCCGATTGAAACCTCCTATAAAGGAATTATAAGAGAAACTTTAGACAATTTAATTCAGACCAAAAATCTGAACATAAGAATTTTAGGCGAAACCACCGTTCCCGTTAATGACTGCATACTTTCAAAAACAACGGAATTCTACAGTGTCATGGGACTTATTGCAAACCCTAACGCTCTTGCTAAGTGCAAAAACTTTATAAAAGAAGAAATGCCGCGCCAAATTAATATCGTTATGGCAGAAAGCATGGACGAATCAGCAAGGCTTTTGAGTAATTACAATATAACCTACTCTATAATAGGAACTCATAAAACCGCAGAACTTTACAATTTGAATATTTTGAGAGAACATATAGAAAATGACAAAGACAACAATCGCCGTTTCATAGTCATTGGCGACGGAAGTACAATCCCGACGGGAAAAGATAAAACAAGTATCGTTATGTACCTGACAGACCGTCAAGGTGTCTTACTCGACATCGCAAGTGCTTTCGTAAAATATCATATAAATATTGCTCAGATAAGTTCAAAAATGGTTAATAATAATTCGGACGAACAAGCAGTATTTATCGATTTCCACGGACACGAACAGGACGAAATTATAAAAAATCTGCTCAAAGAACTTGAGCCTTTGTCAAGAAGTCTGAGGGTTATAGGCTCATACACGACATTTTAAGGAGGACAATATGTACATATCACCAATCAATGCAAGTAACGGGACCTTTAAAGGCCTCTGGTCAAGACCTTCACACGTTGAAGATGTACATGGAAATGAATATCACATGATAAGAGAAAGTTACAGCGTTGCGGAATATTACCCGTTTTTAGATGAAAAGAAGGATTTTATAAACAAAGAAATCACATCTAAGCATACATTTAAAGAAAATCAGCAGGTCATTAAAAATGCAGGAATGCCGAGATATTACGTAACCGAAAAAACGGGACTTCTCGCAGAAAAAGGCGAAACTCTGGCCTTTACAAAAGCCGAATGGCTGAAATATTCGTCGGGTAAATTGTCCGAAAAAAGTGTTATCAAAAGACTTGTTGAAGAAAACCTGAAACGGCTTAAATTGTTATATTTAATCAGATAAAAAAAGAGACCTTAATGGTCTCTTTTTTTTTATTCAACATCTGTTGTAATTTCTTCCTGAGTTTCTTCCTTTTCCTCAGAGTTCAATTCCTCCGGAGAAGAAACCTTTTCAAGTCTTCTTCTTCTGTTTTTAGGCTTTGATGACATTTGAGGAATTTCCGTTGTGCCTTCCGTTTCCGAATCGGCAGTGATTTCTGCTTCTACTTCCGCAGTTTCAATTTCTTCTTCTACCAATTCTTCATCTTCAAACGTTTCTTCTTCCCCTTCGCCCTCATAATCCTCATCTTCTTCATTTTCTGCGGAAGCCGTTTCGTTCTTCTTCTCGGCTTCTGCGGCAAGAATTGCCTCAATTTCGGCTTCATCTTTTGCTCTTATGACAGGGATAGAAAGCATCAGAGCGACCTGATCGCCTTCCTGCTCAAAGTTGAGTTCCAAAAGGTCCTTATCCATTTCCAAATATTTTGAAAGCAGGTCAACCAATTCTCCTCTCATCTGTTCAAGGATTTTAGGTGTCAAATTCGTTCTGTCCTGCATCAAAACAAGTTTAAGTCTGTTTGTAGCAACCGCTTTTGAAGGGTCTCCAACATCATCTTGCGGTCTGAAAAATCTTGCGACCGTATTATAAAAATCCGTAAAAAGTCCCATCTTACACCTTCGCTTTCAATTTCGCAAAGATGTTTTTGACCTTTGCAACAATTCCCTTCGGCTCGTCTAAATCCAGGAACGGGACTTCTTCTCCGAGTATTCTCTGTGCAACATTTCTGTACGCTTTACCGGCAAGAGCATTTTCATCATTTACAATAGGCTCGCCCTTGTTTGTAGAAGTGATAATACCCGTATCTTCCGGAATAATACCTATAAGAGGTATCTCCAAAATACCCACAACATCGTCAACACTCATCATTTCGTTGGATTTAATAAGGCTCGGACGAACTCTGTTTATCAAAAGTTTTGTGCTCGTAATTTCTTCTTTTGTTGCCAAAAGTCCGATAATTCTGTCTGCGTCACGTATTGCAGACATTTCGGGAGTTGTAACTACAATCGCTTCACTTGCACCCGCTACTGCATTCTGGAAACCCTGTTCAATACCTGCAGGACAGTCAACAAGTACAAAATCATTCTTTTCTTTCAACTTGTCGCATATATCCCTTAATTGTTCAGCATTGACGGCAGATTTATCTCTCGTCTGAGCCGCAGCCAACAAGGACAAATTAGGATTCTTTTTATCCTTAACCAAAGCCTGTTTAAGTTTACAACGTTCTTCAATTACATCTACAATCGTGTAAACAATTCTATTTTCAAGACCTAACAATAAGTCCAAATTTCTTAATCCAAGGTCTGTGTCAATCAGAACAACTTTATAACCGTCTTTTGCCAAAGCCGTTCCGATGTTGGCACTCGTAGTTGTCTTACCTACTCCGCCCTTACCTGATGTGATTACTATTACTCGACCAGCCATTAATTTCTCCTTAATTTTTTATAAATTACAATTTTTCCGTCTTCAATCTGTGCTTCTTCCGGAGTGAATTCGTCGGATTTCTGTACATACGGTACATTCAAAGTATCGTTACGTCTTGCATACAAACCTGCAATTCTTAACTGAATTGCATTAAGTTTCAATGCTCTGACCTTTGAAGAAACATTTCCTTTGCTTCCTGCGTGTGCAATACCGCCCAAAATACCCCAAACGGTAATATCACCTTCCGCAACAATTTCACTGCCCGGGTGAGCATCACCTATTATCAAAATATTACCTTCATAATTTACTGTTTGGCCGGAACGCAATGTCTGGTGCAAATACAAAGTCGGAAGTGATGTTGTTTCAACACTGTGTTCCTCTGCACCTTCTTCAAGAACATCGCCTGTATCAAGCATAATATATTTGCTTACTTCTTCCGGATTATACAACCCCTCGCTCGCAGCAAGAATTTCAAAATTGTTACCAAAATGTTCCGTAGGAATAACCTCAGTCAATTCCTGAGAAGATTCTTCCGTATAAGTATCTTTCATTCCCTCAAGAGTGCTTATTGTCTCATGAGTATCTGTATGTTCGATATCGGCATGCACTTCAACCGTTTTGACTTCGTCTTCGGGCTCTGCCGGCTCTTCCATTTCGACAACGGGAACTTCTTCAATGCTGCGATCCTTTGCAACATAAGAACCTACACCCTCGGTTTCGCTGACTTCCGACAGTCTGATACCCAAACTTGATGCCGAAGCCTCAGTCTGTTCCGAGTTTGTATCAATAAATGCTATCTGTGCGTCCATTGACTCAATAAGAGCCTTAATACTCAAAAGTTGAGATTGCTTCAGATCTATTGCTCCGAGTTTTAAACATATACTTTTCCCTTTTACATCAGGGTGTTCCATAATAGAACTGAGTTCAAACACAAGTTGTGTCGTGTTTTTAGCATTGCTCAAATCAATAATAAAACTATTTTCTAATAAACAATTTTTCATTTAACATACCCAATCATAAACTACCACAACAAAAGCATGGCACAAAGTTTATTTTAGTTCAATAAAGTGTAAAGATATTTGAATTTAAAGTGTTTTCCAACTATTTTTTATCTGATTCCGATTTCTCTTTAATGGCATCATGTCTCATTGAGCCCGTACTTGCAGCAAGCAGTATAACCCCTAATATACCTAGTGTTTTGTCTTTTTGGGTTTGTTTTTCCAAATCCTTCTTATCAACGTTTTGCTCTTTTTGGAAAACATCATTTTTTGCATTATTTACCTGTATTGCATAATTTATGGGTAATGACAGTCCTAAAATTAAAGCCGTCATCTGCAGGCCTCTTTTTACATGTAATAATCTTGACGGTTGAATTTTGGGAGATAATCCTTGAATTTTCATTGACATTTTAAACCCCTTTCTGCAACAATTCATGGAAATAAAAACACATAAAAATTTTTTTTGCCTTATAAATTATTCGTATCTCAGAGCATCAATCGGATTTAGCAAAGATGCCTTATAAGCAGGATAATACCCAAATCCGATACCTACCAAACCTGAAAAACCAAACGACATCAGTATCGGTGCTAAAGAGATTACTATTGACGTTCCGAAAGCAAAACCGATAAGGAGTGCAATAACTATTCCCGCAACAATCCCTATGAGCCCGCCGATTAACGATAACACAAGTGCCTCAATCAAAAACTGCATTCTTATATCGCCCGCTCTCGCACCTATTGCCATTCTTATCCCGATTTCCTTAGTCCTTTCTGTTACGGAAACCAACATAATATTCATAATCCCGATTCCGCCGACAACAAGAGAAACGGAAGCAATAGAAGCAAGCAGGATTGCAAAAGTTCTTACGGTTGATTTCATCTTTTCCTGAAATTCCGCACTGTTCCTTATCTCAAAATCATTTTCCTGAGTTTTGCCCAAATTATGCCGGCGCCTTAATATATCCGCTATGTCGGATTGCGCAATTTCCGAGGTTTCAAGAGAATCAGCCTTAACAATAATCTGATTGACAGAGCCCGGAAAATCCGTACCGAAAACCTTCCTCTGAGCGGTCGTAAGCGGTATAAATATCAAATCGTCCTGATCCATAGGACCGACCGTACCTTTTGAAACAAGCGTTCCGATAACCTTAAAAGGAATATTTCCGACTCTTATTGTTTTACCTATTGAATTTACATCGCCAAACAGTTCTGTCTCAACGGTTGAGCCTATTAAGGCGACCTTCGCCGCATTGGTGTCGTCATCTTTTGTAAATGCCCTTCCGTCTTTTATCTCATAATTTTTTACATACAAATACGGCGTTGTAATTCCGTAAACGGAGGTCTGCCAATTCTGATTTCCGTACATTGCCTGCTTGGAAGAATTCATAACGGGAGCAACCGCCTCAACTCCTCTTGCGTTCTTTAAAATGGCTTCAGCATCTTTAACGCTCAGAGTCGGTTTTGAGCCCATTCCCATTGAAACTCCGCCTGTTTTTGCAGTAGCGGAACGAATAGTCAGAATGTTTGAGCCCATTGATTCCATATTTTGCTGAACGGTTTTATTGGCGCCCGAGCCTATTGCAAGCATTACAATTACGGCTCCGACACCGATAATTATACCCAAAGACGTAAGTGCCGAGCGCATTTTATTAACCTCAAGCGATTTTAATGCTATTTTTAATGTGGATTTGAAATCAATCATGTCTATGTTTCTCTGTTACGTTGCCTTAACCATTCGTCCTTCTTTAAATCCGAAACGATTTTGCCGTCTTTAAACTTGATTATACGTTTTGTATATTCAGCAATATCGGGCTCGTGCGTTACCAAAACAATCGTTTTACCGAACTTTTCATTGAGATTAACAAAAAATTCCATAATATCGATACTTGTTTTTGTATCCAAATTACCCGTAGGCTCGTCCGCCAAAATGAGCGGTGCGTAATTTACTATGGCCCTTGCTATTGCCACCCTTTGCTGCTGGCCGCCCGACATCTGAGAGGGCAGATTATTTTCCTTATCACCTAGACCTACGGCTTTCAATACTTCTCTTGCTTTTTTGTACCGTTCCTCTTCGGGGATTCCTTTATACAGCATAGGAAGTGCAATATTATCAAGTGCAGTGGTCCTCGGAATCAGGTTAAATCCCTGAAATACAAACCCGATTTTGTTGTTTCGTATATCGGAAAGTTCATCGGGACTGAGACTCAGAACGTCAATACCGTCAAGATAATATTCTCCGCTCGTAGGTTTATCAAGAGTCCCGAGCATATTCATGCAGGTAGATTTACCCGAACCTGACGTCCCCATAATGGCAACAAATTCACCTTCTTCAACCGAAAAAGAGATATCATTAAGCGCATGGAAGGTTTCCTCTCCCATTTGGTATGTTTTTACTACGTTTTTTACTTCTATTAACGACATACTATTCCTTAAAACGGCGGTCTGCCCCCGCCTTTTGGCATCTGTCTGCTTTTACCACCGCTTGCTCTTACGACAACTTTATCTCCCGCCTTAACTTCATCAGAAATAATCTGAGTTTTATTATCATCATAAGCACCAATCTCAACATCATAACGCTTCAGTCCCGTAGCAGTCTTAATCCAAACTCCCTGCTTGTCATATTTTTTGGTCTCTGTCGAAGGCGTAAATTTAAGCGCCTGAGTAGGAACACAAAGAGCGTCTTTTACACTGCTTGTTATTATCGAAACATTTGCACTCATGCCTGGAATAACAAGTCCTTCAGAATTATCAACAGAAACAATAACGGTATAAGTTACAACATTATTTGTCGTCGTAGATGCCAAACGCACCTGGGTGACTTCACCTTCAAATTTTCTGTCCTGATATCCGTCGAGTGTGTATTCTGCTTTCTGCCCGACCTTTATCCTGCCGATATCCGCCTCTGAAACACTCGTTTCTATCTGCATTTGAGTTAAATCCTTCGCAACTTCAAAAAGTGTCGGAGTGTTAAAACTTGCCGCAACGGTCTGTCCGACATCAACGGCTCTTGAGATAACCGTTCCGTCAACAGGTGAAGTTATTTTCGAATACCCCAAATTAGTCAAATTGTTATTCAGAGTTGCCTGTGCCGCCTGAGCATCTGCATTTGCAGCGGCAACCTCAGCCAAAGCCTGCTGATAGTTTGAATATGCCAATTCTACTTCGTCCTTTGATACGTAATTCTTTTCATACAAATGTTTGTATCTCAGATAATTGTTCTTCTTATATGCCAAAGTGGAACTTGCTTTTGCCTGAGCCGCTCTTGCCGTACTCAGTTTTGCGGTGGATTGGTCAACGTTTGCCTGAAATAAACTCGGGTCTAATTCCGCAAGCAAATCACCCTTCTTAACAACGGAATTGTAGTCAACATAGATTTTTGCAACCGTTCCCGAAACCTGAGTACCGACTGCAATCGTATTAATAGGTTTGATTGTTCCCGAAGCCTCAACGTACTGCGTAATCGTATCAACGGTTACGGGCTTTGTAACATAAGTTACTACATGCTTTTTAAATATTGATATCACTGCAAAAAATGCTATTAGTGCGGCAATTCCGATTATAATATACTTTTTGTTCATTTAACCCCCATTGATTTTAAAAGGTTTTCTCTTGCAACGTTATATGCAAAAACAGTTTCAACAAAGTTCAACTGCGTGTTATTGTAATTTGTAAGTGCGTCCTGAAGTTCGACATAATTACTCAACCCGACACTGTAACGTCCGTCTGCGAGTTCAAAGTTCTCAAGTGTTGCTTTTACCTTCTGGTGCATAAGAGGAATCTTCCTCTCGAGTTGACGCATGCTGATATAATTATCCTGAACTTCCCAATAAATATCAGTCTTTGCTATATTCACATTATGTTTTGCAATATCAAGGTATGCTTCGCCTTCTTTTATCTGATAGTGAATACCGTACGGATTAATTGAGCCTAAACCAACTCCCGCACCTACCTGAAACGGACTTGAATAAGTCGATTCGTTCTTTGTATAACCCCATGAAAGTTCACCCGTAATCTCAGGCGCATATTGTCTTTTTATGGCTTTCAGTGACTCTTCCTGAACTTTTGCAAGCATTCTGTGCGACTTTAAATCAGGCCTCAGTTCAAGAGCCTTATCAACCGCTTCCTGCCTTGAAAGTTCAAACGGACTGAGTTCATAGCCCTCAATAATATCATTATGCTCAATTCCCGAAGATAATGTTATCAGACCGTCTTCGTTCTTCTTAAACGAAAATCCGGAAGGTTTAATATTGTTCTCAATATTTTGCATTGTTTTTCTGTAATCGGCTTTCAGAAATCCGAAATTTTCCGTATTCTGAACAATAAAAATATCAGGCTCAGTGTAATACATTGAATTCTGCAGAGTTATAAAAGCATTGGCAAGATTATTCTGCCCGTCAACAAGTTGAATTTTTGCATCGGAAAGATTAACCTCCGCATTAACAACGTCTATTTTTGACTTCAAACCCTCATCAAACATAGCCTTCGTGCGTTCATAGTTCAGAGTGTTTATACGCACGTTCTGTTCATAAATATCCAAATTGGCCAAAGCCATCAGAACTCTGTAATAATTAATTCTGACATTATAAACAATATCAAGTAATTCGTAATCATAATCATATTGTGCAGATTGTGTATCATATTTTGCCATATTAATACGGGCAGTCGTTCTTCCGAAATCCCAAATCATTTCGGAAACCCCCGCACTAAACCCTAAAGAATTTTCATGTGTATTGGCAATACGTGTTCCGCTGTTTGCGTTGTGCATATAATTCACACGTGCCGTCAGTCTCGGAGCATAATTTGAACGAGCCTCGCCTATTCCTGCATTTGCAGCCTTAACCCTCTGCTCTGAAACCGCAAGATAAGGATTGTGTGCAATTGCGTAATCAACACATTCCTGCAAGGTCTTGGTCTGCATCTCCTCGGGCGGGGTCTTAAATGATGCAACCTGCGGAAGTTCAACCTCCGTAATCTTTACACGCTTTGTCTTTTTTAATTTAACTTCATTCTTATCTTTTTTAAAAAAACTGAACTTGGACTTTTGGGCAGGCTGCGTATTCTCAATGGCTGAAACTCCGAGGGAAGATGCCGACAAAGCAAAGACCATCAATACACATACTATTTTTTTGTTCAAAAAGTTATCCATGCCCGCTCCTGTATAACATTTTACACAATCGTTTCTCTCTTGTAAACGACGAACATATACATTTGTTCACAAATTAGCAAAATTTTTTATCACAGGTTTTTAGCATGTTATAAATGGATATGTAAATGTCAGGGAATCAGGAATGCCGATTAGTAAAATAGGTAAAAATTTATCACATAACGTTTTGTTACCGTTAATAATTTCAACACCGCTTCTTGTGGGTAATGCCCAAAAGCCAAAAGAAGCCGAGCCTGTTAAAGACCCTTATTATACGGAGTTGGTTTCAAGTCCGAAAACCGATAAAACCGACCTGCAAGATAAGAAAGAAAAGGAGAACTTTAATGTCTGGGCTTTCCTTCTCGGTGTTGCTGCCACACCGGTTTTGACGACAGGAATTGTAAAAACATTAAAAAAGAACAACGAAAATAAAGTTAAGCAGGTTTTTTATAAAAATCACCCGACATTAAATAATTTTGAAGAAATTACCGGCAAGAAAGAACTCAGAAAATTCCAAAAACGTAAAGAGCCATTGTACAAATATTTTAACGATCTTTATAATCAGGCCTGCGACGGCGATTTTGATATTATTGATGAAGAAGAATACGTTAAAAACGTGGCAAAATTCACAAAGTATTATCCTGACAGAAGAACAATCCTCTTAACAGGACTAAAACCGTTTTATGATGCAAGACTGAAGCCTGAAGAAAAAACATTTTTGTTCAGATATCTCTACGAGAGAGGCCTTTCGACAGACGAAGAATGGAAATGGAACTTTTATAACTGGGACACCTACTTCCTTGAAAGTGCCGAAAATTACAGAGAATTGGTTACACGCCTGATCCTGATGAACACGATTAATGATGATAAAACTTCCTATTATGCAAATGAAGCAGACGAAACAGAACAGTCCAAAGAGACGGAAGAAGAAAAGCCGCAAACTTACAGTCCCGCATACCACGGTGATGTAAACTTTGACAGTGTCGGCGGGCAGGACAAAGCCATAGCAATAATTAAAAAGAACATACTTTATCCGATAAAATATCCTGCAGGTTTTAAAAATACACACCTTGAACACGGTTTTGTTATGTATGGTCCTCCCGGAACAGGGAAAACTCTTCTTGCCGAAGCCATCTCCAATGAAACAAAGGCTCATTTTATCAAAGTAAACGGAAGTGAACTCGCTTCAAAATGGGTTGGCGGAACAGAAGAAAACTGGAGAAATCTGTTTAAAGAAGCACGTGAAAATCAACCGAGTATTATATTTATAGACGAATTTGACGGAATCGCATCTAACAGAGGAAAAGGAGATGTACACGGAGATAAAGCCCTCACGCAAATCCTCGGACTTTTAAGCGATATTAAACCCGATGAAAAAATCTTCGTCATAGCGGCAACAAACAGGCTTGATAATATTGACCCCGCTTTTATCCGCTCAGGCAGACTTGGCACGCATATTGAACTTAAGGCTCCCGAAACCGAAAGAGACGTCTTAAATATTCTTTCTATCCACCTCAAAAACCAAAATACAGATAAAAGTGTCGATTTAAATAACATTGCAAATCAACTCTTCAGAATGAACTCTACGGGTGCGGATATTGCGATGATAGTCAATAATGCCCGTGAAATTTCCATGGAGCGTAAACATATTTACGAAAAAATGGAAAACGGAACGTTCAAAGATTCCGATATGGAAGAACTTACAATTACCCCCGAAGATTTTGACAATGCGATACAACAATTTAAAGACAGCAAGTTTGCAAAACGCAAAGTCGGATTTAATAAATAATAACTGTCCAGAGCCTTATTTCTTCTAATTTGCTTTTTCTTCAATGCCCTCAGGGTTTTTGTTGTCGGCTTCATTTACCTCATTTACCCCTACCCCATTTGCCTCATTTACCCCTTGGGGAACTAACATTGATTGAACAAGATATTTCCTTGAATAAACTTCATTACCGTTGTCATAAACATGGAAAGTCAAATCAGATACACTATAGTCCATCATAAGTTTTATGTTGTTCAAAAACGCATTATAAACAAAATCTTCGTTCGGAATATTTACCG
>DBYM01000059.1:18368-20070 GCA_002309875.1 Cyanobacteria bacterium UBA1186 | reverse complement strand
GTTTCCGCTAACATTAAATATTCTGACATAACTTCTCCTTTTCGTCGGTTGTTTAATAATTCTAATTATATCATAGAGGCTCAAATCAAGCCCAACAAAAAAGTCCCAAAAGGGACTTTTTTAAATGGTTGCGGGAGCTGGATTTGAACCAACGACCTTCGGGTTATGAGCCCGACGAGCTACCAGACTGCTCCATCCCGCGTTATTTAATTTTCACTTGCGTTACACCTTGCCGCAGCCTTCCAGGCTTACCTCTCTCAAAACGATAATTAATCGTTTTGTTCGGCAGGGTACCCCGCGTTATTTAATTTTACAACCCATTATCAAACGCTAAAAATGAAATATCAAGTTCCGCAATCGTTTTAGCCTGAAACGGCAAACCACCAATATACCGCAATAAACTGTATAAATTCATGTTCAACCGTTTATATAATTGTAAAGATTTGTAACAATATATACAGAGTATTGCAATTTTATAACATGAAAATACTTTATATAAATGTAAGCACGAGACACATAACACAACCTTTCATACAACCTACACACTAACCTTCTACACACATGAGGAATTATTAAAAAAGATTCCGAACCTTTCACCAAGAAAGGTTTTTTTTTGCGCTTTTTCTCCCCCAACTTTTACAATCCTTAATATACCTTCGTGCTAAACTGTACGTATGGCTAAGTTTATTCCGCTTCACATTCACACCGAATATTCGTTATTAGACGGCATGATTAAGGTCTCCGACCTCGTTAATTATGCCAAAGATAATGAATTGCCCGCAATTGCGATTACGGACCACGGTGTTATGTATTCCGCCATTGAATTTTATGAAAAAGCCAAGGCTGCAGGAATAAACCCGCTTATCGGTTGTGAATTTTACGTACATGACGGAGATATTCACGAACAGGACAGCCACCACAACCCGCTTTATCACTTAATTCTGATAGCAAAAAATACTCAGGGATACAAAAATCTGATAAAACTCGTTTCGACCGCATGGTGCGAAGGCCACTACTATAAGCCCCGTATAAACTTCGAACTTTTAAAACAATATCACGAAGGTCTGCTTTGCACCTCGGCATGCCTGGGCGGTGAAGTAATAAAAAACCTCTTAGCAGGAGAAAAAGACAAGGCAAAAGAAACCGCAAAACGTTATAAAGACTTATTCGGAGACGATTATTATATAGAACTTCAGGACCACGGACTTGATGAACAAAAACGTACAAACCCAGAATTAATCAAACTCGCACGGGAACTTGATATCAAAATAATTATCACAAACGACTCGCACTATCTCAAGAGAGAAGATGCAGATGCACAGGACAGCCTCCTGTGTCTTCAGACAAATGCGGACAAGTCCGATATGAACAGAATGCATTTCCCGAATAACGAGTTTTATTTAAAATCCAAAGAACAAATGCGTCAGGCTTTTTCATGGATGAATGATGATTTATTTGAGGAATGCTGTAAAAATACCGAAGAAGCGGCCGAAAAATGCAACGTCGAAATTGAACTCGGCAAAGCACCGCTTCCTCATTATGAAGTTCCGGAAGGATACACAAACGAATCTTACCTTGAACATATAGTTTACGAGGGTTTAAAAGAAAGGTACGGGGAAATTACTCCTGAATTAAAATCCCGTGTTGATTACGAACTCGGTGTAATTAACAAAATGGGGTTTGCTGCGTATTTCCTCATAAC
>DBYM01000059.1:15348-18278 GCA_002309875.1 Cyanobacteria bacterium UBA1186 | reverse complement strand
GATCCTATAAAACACAATCTGTTGTTCGAAAGATTTTTGCACTCCGAACGTTTTACAATGCCTGATATAGACATCGATTTCTGTTATGAAAAACGTAAACAGGTTATTGATTATGTTGTCCAAAAATACGGAGAAGATAAGGTCTGTCAGATAATAACTTTCGGAACGTATGCGCCTAAAGCCGCATTCAAGGGAATTGCAAGAATTATGAAAGTACCGTTTTCAGAATCTAACAGACTTACGGGACTTATTGAGCCTGCAATAGATTTGGCAAAAACTCATGATGATAAAGCGGAGTGGATTAAAGATGCCCTGAAATACGAAGGCTCCGAACTCAGAAAACTGTATGACGAGGATTACCAAATTCCTTGTCCTACGGACGATGATCCGAAAAAAACGGTCAGTTATAAAAAACTTATTGACATGTCATGCGCAATCGAAGGATACAAATGCGGAACGGGAACTCACGCAGCGGGTATCATAATTTCTTATGCTCCTCTTGATACAATTATTCCTGTTCAGCCTTCAAAAGAAGGAATTGTTCAGACAGGATATCCTCCGCATGAAGTTACGGAAGTCCTCTCGCTTTTGAAAATGGACTTTCTTGGTTTGAGAAACCTGACAATGATTCACAAAACAGCCGATATGGTCAAGCATTATAAGAATGTAGAAATTGATGTCGATAATCTTCCGCTTGATGATGAAGATACATATAAAATGCTTACAAGAGGGGAAACAATCGGTGTATTTCAACTTGAATCCCAAGGTATGACAAACCTTGTTAAAAGATTGAAGCCGGACGTTTTTGAAGATATCGGCGCACTTGTTGCACTTTTCCGTCCGGGACCTTTAGGATCAGGCATGGTTGACGACTTTGTTGCCAGAAAACACGGATTAAAAGCCGTAACGTACCCGCACCCGCTTTTAGAACCCATCTTAAAAGATACCTACGGAACTATTGTATATCAGGAACAGATTATGCAAATCTTCCAGACTCTTGCAGATTACACTCTCGGTCAGGCAGATATGGTCAGAAGAATGATGGGTAAGAAAAAAGTCGAAGAAATGCGTAAGCAAAAAGACAAATTTGTAGAACTTGCTTCAAAAAATCATGGAATGCCTGAGGAAGATGCAAACACGCTTTTTGAACAAATTGAGAAATTTGCGGAATACTGCTTCAACAGGTCTCATTCGGCTGCTTATGCTTTCGTTGCTTATCAAACCGCATATCTGAAATGCCATTATCCTGTTGAATATTTATCAGCCTTGCTTTCAAGCGTTGCAGACAGAAAAGATCAGACACAACTTTATATCGAAGAAGCAGGAAAGCACGGAATAAAGGTACTCCCGCCTGATATAAACAAATCCTATCTTGAATATGCTCCTGACGGGAATAACATAAGATTCGGGCTTGCAGCAATCAAACAGGTCGGAGAAGCCGTCTGCGAAGCAATAATTAAAGAAAGAGAAGAAAACGGCGAATTCAGGAATATATTTGATTTCTGCAAAAGAATCGATACAAAATTTGTTAACAAAAAAACTCTTGAAGGTTTGATTAAAGCCGGTGCATTTTCAAATATTGAAAAAAGCAGAAAGCAACTATTTGAAAATATTGAACATATTTTGGACGTTACCGCCAAAGAAGCAAAAGACAGAGCAATGGGGCAGGTAAGTTTGTTTGCCTCTGCAGGTGTTGAGGACAGTTTTTCCGATGCACAGTACAGTCTTTTGGGCAGTGACGAAGAATATACGGACAGAGAAATTCAGGAGTTTGAAAAAGAATTTTTGGGATTCTACGTCACCTCACACCCGTTATTCTCTCTAAGAGATAAACTTCCATTCCTTGTTTCGCACAGAATAAGTGAACTGAATAATGTTAATGAAGATGCTTTGGTAACAATTTGCGGGCTTATTACGGCGACAAGACAAATTCCCACAAAAAAGGACCCGTCTAAATTCCACAGGTTTATTACACTTGAAGATTTGACAGGCAAAGTGGATTGTGCATGTTTCTCAAAAAATTTACCGAACTTTGCGGATATTTTGCAGCCCGAGAAAAAGGTCGTAATAACAGGCCGTCTCCAACACAGAGGAGAAGACCAATTAAGTGTCGTTATTGAAGATGCCAAATCCATAGAAAATTCAAACCTTTTGACCGTAAGCCTGCTTGATGAAATAAAATATGAAGAACTTTGCGGAATTAAAAATATTTTGGCCAAACATCACGGAGACGACCCCGTACTGATTAAGATGCCAAATGCAGACGGCAGTAACACCCGAATCATGACTTCATCAATGTTTTGGGTTACTTCCACAAACACGCTTGTAAACAACCTTAAATCAGTCTTTCCTGATAAGATTGACGTGAAAATCGATTCTCTCGATGTGCCTCTTGAAACGGTCTAAAACTATATCTGCCAACTGTTCAGATACTCTTCCTGCTCGGGAGTCAGAGTATCAATCTTTATTCCCATTGCTTCAAGTTTAAGACTTGCAATTTCGTAATCGATGGATTCAGGCAGAGTATGAAGTTTGCACTCTAACTTGCCTCTGTTCTTAACGATATATTCCATACCGAGAGCCTGATTTGCAAAACTCATATCCATAACCGAAGCCGGGTGGCCTTCTGCAGCCCCAAGATTTACCAATCTGCCTTCCGCAAGAACATATACGGACTTGCCGTTATTTAATTTGTATTCTTCAAGATAAGGTCTTATCTGTTTTATTTCTACCGCATAATCCTTCATATCGGGAACATTAACCTCCCAATTGAAATGACCTGCATTTGCGACCATAGCACCGTCTTTCATTGACAAAATATGCGGAATATCAACAACGTGTTTGTCACCCGTAACTGTCAGGAAAATATCTCCGACAAGTGCGGCTTCCGCAATAGGCATAACTCTGTACCCTTCCATTGCTGCCTCAAG
>DBYM01000059.1:14378-15264 GCA_002309875.1 Cyanobacteria bacterium UBA1186 | reverse complement strand
CCTGCAATAAGAATATTTGCGGCACGCATTATTCCGTCCATTGAACTTTGGCCTGTTCCGTAGCGGTTGTCATAAAGATGTTTGGTCAAACTTGTATTAACGCCTACGGCAGGGAATTTAAGAGAGCCTTCTTTTTCCATTGCCTGCAATCTTATAATACCCGTTGTGGTTTCTTCGGTAGAGCCGATAACATTACCCAAAAGTTCGGGGTAATCGGTATGCAGCATTGAAACTAAGTCGCAACCGTCTTCGATAACCAAATTCGGTTTATGTTCTATTGCATGTTTAATGTGGGATTTATAAAGTTCGATGCTTTCACCCGCAATAGCATAAACAGGTATGTTATGGTATTTAACCAGCGCAGCCGCAACATCGTCCTGAGTTGACAAAGGATTAGATGCTACAAGTACCGTATCCGCTCCGCCTGCCTGCATAGTAAGGCAAAGTGCAGCCGTTTCCTTCGTAACATGTGAACATGCAGAAAGTCTTAAACCTGCAAACGGTTTTTCCTTCTCAAATCTTGCCCTGATTTTAGACAAAACGGGCATATCCTTTATTGCCCAATTAATATTGTTTTCGCCCTGCTCTGCAAGGTTAATGTCTTTTACATCATAATTAACATCGGTTGCTATCATGTCAATACCTTTCTATTCTTTTAAATCTGCTACACTTATTATATAATAATCGTCATTTACTTCAACAATAGCCCATCTCAGCGGCTCAATACCCAACCTGTTTAATTCGCCTTCAATATACTCCGTCGAAGGATTAGAGTTATTAGGAATTTTAATCAGCGTGGATTCAACCTGCATAATTACTCCACTGTTACCGATTTTGCAAGATTCCTCGGCTGGTCAACATCTTTACCAAGGAATTCCGCTATATA
>DBYM01000059.1:13938-14252 GCA_002309875.1 Cyanobacteria bacterium UBA1186 | reverse complement strand
TTGGCTTCTTCGGAGTTTGAAAGAATTTTCTCATATACTCCGCCCTTCATTAAAATCGAAAGCACAGGCATAGATTCGTCTAACATTGCAATTGGTCCGTGTTTAAGTTCTCCTGCCGTATATCCCGTTGCGTTGATATAACTTATCTCCTTGAGTTTTAGCGCCCCCTCAAGAGCCGTCGGATAATTTATCCCCCTTGCAATAAAGATAAAGTCCTTCGCATTTGCAAATTTTCTTGCACAAACCTGAACTTCCTCTTTATGCGCCAAAACATTTTCCAATTTTTGCGGAAGAACTATCATTTCATGTTTTAC
>DBYM01000059.1:12942-13874 GCA_002309875.1 Cyanobacteria bacterium UBA1186 | reverse complement strand
GCCATATAAGACTTGGTTGCGGCAACCGAAACCTCAATACCCGCATTTACGGGAACAAGACTGTCAGCCTCTCTTGCCATCGTGGAATCAGGTCTGTTGGTAATAATTAATATATGAGAGCCTTTTGCCTTTGCCTGTCTTACGGCGGTAATTGTATCTGCCGTTTCGCCCGACTGTGAAACGCCTATTACAAGAGTGTTTGCGTCGGTAATCGTTTTTCTGTAAATATATTCGCTTGACGGCTCAACATCTACCGCAATCCCGCAGAATTGTTCAATTATATATTTACCGACTATTGCGGCATGCAAAGATGTTCCGCAGGCCACAATCTGTATTCTTGAAAGTTTTTTAAGTTTTTCTCTGTCAAGTGTAACTTCATCAAGCACAATACCTTCATCAACAGACCTGAGTTTTCCTGCAAGAACATTTCTTACCACATCAGGCTGTTCATGAATCTCTTTAAGCATAAAGTGCTTGTAACCCATTTTGCTGAGTGCCACAGGCTCCCACGGCAGGTATTCTATATGCTGTTCAAGAGTGTTATTATCAATATCAATCAGTTTCATTGAATCGGGTGTGAGTGTAATAAGTTGATTGTCATCAAGATACATAACCTTTTTGGTATATTGAATTATTGCAGGAACATCGGAAGCAACATAGAATTCGTCTTCCCCAATACCTACAAGCAGCGGAGCATTTCTTCTTGTCGCAACAATGGTATTTTTAACGTCCTGATGAATTACCGCCAAAGCATAAGCGCCTTCAATCTCTTTTGTTGCAAGCCTTACCGCCTCGGTTAAATCATGCGTCTTTGCATACTTTGTGGCAATTAAGTGAGCAACCGCTTCCGTATCAGTCTGCGAACGGAAAGTGCAGCCTTCTTTTTCAAGTTTTGCCTTCAGTTCTTTATAGTTTTCAATAATTCCGTTATG
>DBYM01000059.1:1752-12816 GCA_002309875.1 Cyanobacteria bacterium UBA1186 | reverse complement strand
TTCTGGAGTTTGCCTTCCGCTTTATAAAGTTCAACCTTACCGTCAACATTAACCGCAATCCCCGCAGAGTCATACCCTCTGTATTCAAGATTTGTCAGCCCTTCAAGCAAAATATCAAGCGCAGGTTTACTCCCTATATATCCCACAATTCCGCACATATCTACCTCTTTTTAATCCTCATTTGAGTTCATAAAAATATTTTATCATAAAATAAAAGTCATCTTATTAAGATTATTTAAAGAGTTTTCTTATACCCAAAAATGCCAAAACCGCTCCGACAAAATACAGATAGTTTTTCCAAAACTTCTTTACAGGAGCGCCTTTTTCACCCTTGACGCCTTCGTAAATATCAGTATTAATGCCTTCAATCCTTTTATTTGCATCAACATCGTCAAAGGTATGATATTTCGGAAGAGCATCGGGAGCATCAGCAACAGAATACTTCGGAATTTCAACCTTTGCCTGAGTTGTATAATGAGAGCCTAAATTGTTTGATGAAATTTCTGCCATTTAGAATACCTCACCATATCTTAAGAGTCTGTGCAAATTCGTCCTTGGTAAATACATCATGCCCGTCTGAGGCGGTATATCGGGAATTTTCTTTAACAAACATTCCTCCATATAACCGTTTGCCGCAGGGTCCATAAACCTGAATCCGAGTTTATAGAAGAACAGGGCAGGCGAAGACTCCTTCCATACGGGAGCCGAAAAAGTCACAATTCGCCCTTCCGCTCGGGAATCAAACATCGCCTTCTCCGCCAAACCTTTTATTGCTTCAGTTCCTAATCCGCATCGGGTTTTGGGCGATTGTATATAGTCAATTACATAACAATTTTTGAGATACTTTGTTTTTCGTATCTCAGGCTTGTACAGGAAGAAATTGGCCTGTCCGTCCTGCGGCTCGGGCATAACCTCCTCCTCCACTATATCAACATAATCATCGTCAATATTGCCGACAATTATAATATTGTCGCCTCTTTTAAATTTTTTAATCCTTAATGTCGCCTTTTCTTTGACAAAAGGTGTTTTAAACCCGACTATAGCCGGGGTTGAGACACTTACAGCAGACGGTCTCGCCTTGGCGACGTTCATACGCTGAACGGTCGCATCAATCTGTGTGACGTTGTTAATCATAGTATAACCTAACCTAATTTCTAACCTTATATATATAAAGTCTTTTTAGCACTGATAATTGCCATGTTTGTAAAGAAATGTAAACTCTGCAAAACCCCGCACGGTTTAATGTAAAATTAAATTATGATAGTAAAAACTTTTATTGAACCGCCTATTGATAATAACAACTATTTAATAGTTGATGAAAGCACTAGAGACGCCGCACTTGTGGATTGCTCGGCTGCGGATATATGGACAAAAGTTCCTTACCACAAAGGTGATGCCGCCGTAAGCACGACAGGCGAAAACCGTGACGAAATCAAAGACATCACTCTTAAATACATTCTCCTGACACACGGGCATTTTGACCATATTGCAGGTATAAGACCAAATCCTGATATACGGGTTTTGATGCATAAAGCCGATATGGGCTGGCTTAATAACGTAAATCAATATATGCCGATGATGGGAATGCCCGAAATGACCGTCCCGAAAATCGACAGATTTGTTGAAGACGGAGATGTTATTGAACTCGGAAATTACAAAATAAAAGTCATACACACACCCGGACATACTCAGGGCGGAGTGTGCTATTACGTTGACGACAAGTTGTTTTCAGGCGATACAATCTTCAGAGAATCCGTAGGTCGATGCGACCTTGAAGGCGGGGATTTCAACAAAATTGTCGAGAGTATAGAAAACAAAATCTATACCCTTCCCCCGGAAACAGTAATCTATCCCGGACACGGAAAGCCGACAACCGTAGGCTGGGAAAAAGAACACAACTGTTATATGTAGGTTAAACTATACCCTGAGCGCACATCGCTTCGGCAAGTTTCTTGAATGCCGCAATATTTGCGCCCGCAACATAGTTGCCTGCACAGCCGTATTCTTCAGCGTTTTCTTTGCATGTCTTAAATATATTCGTCATAATATTATCGAGTTTTTTCTCGACTTCTTCAAATGAATAATAATATCTGATGCTGTTCTGAGTCATTTCGATAGCAGAAGTTGCAACACCGCCTGCGTTTGCCGCTTTGGCAGGTCCTACAAGAACACCATGTTCAAGAAGGTAATCCGTTGCCTCCTGAGTACAAGGCATATTAGCGCCTTCAGCGACCGCAATAACTCCGTTCTCAACTAATTTTTTAGCGGAATTTAAAGTCAGTTCGTTCTGTGTTGCACAAGGAAGTGCAATATCCGTCTTGATTTCCCAAATCGGTGAATCTTCACCTGTTTTTTCAATATATTTAGCCTCAGGGTGCTTGTTCAGGTATTCCTTAATTCTTCCGCGTTCAACTTCCTTAATCTGCTTAATAAGAGGCAGATCAATACCGTTTTCGTCATAGATACAACCGTTGGAATCGCTCATTGCAACAACCTTAGCACCGTATCCCACCGCTTTTTCGCAGGCATAAATCGCAACATTTCCCGAGCCGGAAATGGTTACGGTTTTATTTATCAGGCTTTTATCGTGCGCCTTGAGCATTTCTCTTGTGTAGAAAATCAGGCCGTAACCCGTTGCCTCTGTCCTTGCGAGAGAGCCGCCGTAAGAGATTGCCTTACCTGTCAAAACTCCGCCTTCATAAGCGTTTCTGATTCTCTTATACTGACCGAAAAGATACCCGATTTCTCTTCCGCCGACACCGATATCTCCAGCAGGAACGTCAACGTCCTGCCCGATATGACGGTATAATTCTGTCATAAAACTTTGGCAGAATCTCATAATCTCATTATCGGATTTACCCTTGGGGTCAAAGTCCGAGCCGCCCTTTGCTCCGCCAATCGGAAGTCCCGTAAGAGCGTTTTTAAATATCTGTTCAAAACCCAAAAACTTCATAATGCTTTGGTTTACACTCGGGTGAAATCTCAAACCGCCTTTGTAAGGCCCGATAAGAGAACTGAATTGTACCCTGAAGCCTCTGTTTACAATAACTTCGCCCTTGTCATTAACCCATGGCACTCTGAAAGTAATAATCCTTTCGGGCTCAACCATTCTCTCAAGAATAGCCTTTTCTTTATATTCAGGGTGTTTGTCCAATATCTTTTCAACCGAACACAAAACCTCTTTAACCGCCTGTATAAACTCAGGTTCGTTCGGGTTCTTCTTTTCAACATCATTAATTACACGGGTTAAATATTCATTCATTGTCTAAAGCCTCACCATTTGTAATTCGCAATTATTTTATACTACAATGGTAACCCAAATTCAATAAATCTTTATAAAATCTTAAACTACACAACTTAATAATTAATCAAAGTCAATTAAATCAGACATTTTAACTTCCAATATATCCGCTAATTGAAATAATTTGCGTAAACTAAGAAATTTTATTCCATTTTCGACTCTGCAAATATAATCTTCGGATAAATCCATTGCAAGTGCTAAATCTAATTGTCTATACCCCTTAGATTTCCTATATTTTCGTATATTATTGCCCAATAACTTTATCCTTGACATATGGTCTATTATTCCATATTATAAAGACTAATATCCTACCTATTTGTCCATATAATTAGAAGGAATCATATGAATACAAGAAATATATTGGAAATATTAGGCAAAAATATGCATGACATAAGATTTAAAAAGAACATGTCTTTACAAGAGTTGGCTAAAAAAGCCCATATAGGTATCAGAAAACTGAGAAAATTTGAAGCAGGGGAATATTCCGGATTAAAAATTTCTGATTATATTAAAATCGCCGAAAGTTTAGGTGTCAGTTATGAAGAAATTATAAAAGGTATTCAGTTTATTGAAGACTAAAAAGCAGGAGATGAAACTCCTGCTTTTTAAATATATAAATAAACGTAAAATATTAACGTTTTGAGAACTGGAATCTCTTACGTGCTCTTTTTCTGCCGTATTTCTTACGTTCTTTAACACGTGCGTCACGAGTCAAAAGACCTTCAGACTTAAGAACATTCTTGTATTCTTCATTAACCTTCAATAATGCTCTTGAGATACCATGTCTGATCGCTGCAGCCTGAGCAACAATACCGCCGCCTACAGCCTTTACTCTTACATCGTATTTGTCCTGATTTTCAGTCAAAACAAGAGGTCTATATACCATCATTTCAACTGCAGGCATATTGCCGATATAATCCAATAATTTCTTTCCGTTTACAAAAATTCTGCCTTTGCCCTTAACTAATTTAACAACGGCAATAGCACATTTTCTGCGGCCTGTAGCCATAATTTCTTTAGATTCAGCCATTACTTAGCCTCCTTTTCCAATAATATTGGCTTCTGAGCAGCATGTGGGTGCTCTGAACCGCAATAAACTTTCAACTTAGTAAACTGAGTGTCACCCAAAGTGTTGTGCTGAAGCATACCCTTTACAGCCTTCTCAATTAACTTGGTTGCATCTTTTTCACGGACTTCTTTAACGGAAGCCGATTTCAAACCGCCCGGATAACCGGTGTGGTGATAATAAATTTTATCTGTTTCCTTGTTGCCTGAAACTACAACCTTATCAGCGTTAATAACAACGACAAAGTCGCCTGTATCAACGTTAGGAGTGTATTCAGGTTTGTTCTTTCCTCTTAAAATATTGGCAATTCTGACAGCCAAACGACCGAGAATCTCGCCTTCAGCGTCTATCAAATACCATTTTCTTTCTACTTCAAGAGGTTTTGCTGAATATGTTTTATTCATTTTATTTCTCCATCTAGTATTTTACTTCTACCAATGTAAGCCCGTATGGACTCACTGTTTGCCCCGCCTTACGGCGGTCTTTCGCTTCAAGAACTTCCTTCATATGCTCCGCAGGGAGATTATGACCTTCAATTTCAAGAAGCGTACCGACTATCGTCCTTACCATATTGTAAAGAAATCTGTTTCCTTCAATATGGATAAAGATTCTGTCGCCTTGTCTTTCGACTTCGGCTCTGGTTAATGTACAAACTTTGCTTGGGTTTAGCGTTCCGGAACTTTTGAAACTTGAGAAGTCGTGTTCTCCCAATAAGAAGTTCAAAGCGGTTTGCATTCGCTCTACATCTAACCCGAATTTCACTCTTAAGATATCACCGTCAAACGCCTGTTTATAGCGTCTGTTTATTAATTCATACCTGTAATATCTCGACTTTGCAGACTTTTGAGCATGAAATCCGTTGGGAACAACCCTCAAATTGCTTACTGATATGTCATCAGGGAGAATCTCGTTCACATGATAGATAAAATCTGAAGCAACAATATTTTTATCCGTATCAAAGTGAATTGTCTGACCTAATGAATTTACGCCTTTATCAGTTCTTCCGGAGAAGATTGTTTTAACCTGCCGGCTTTTTTTATTTTTAGCGGATTTACCGCCTATTATCAAAGTACTGATTGCTTTCTCTATTTCGCCCTGTATTGTCGGCTCTGCTATTTCTTTACCGTCCTCAAACTGTATTTGACTGCCGGCATAACATTTACCTCTATACTGAACGTCAAGAGCATATCGCATTGATTATACCAACTGAATCAATGCCATTTCCGATGCGTCGCCTCTTCTCGGCGGTAATCTGTAAATTCTTGTGTATCCGCCTTTTCTTGAAGAGTATTTTGCCCCGAGAATGCTGAATAATTTTCTAAGAACTGTCTGCTTAGCCAATTTCTTGCCTTCCTGAGGTGCATCAAATATTTCGCCTGTTGCAGTGTCGATTAACTTGCCGATTTCTTTATCAAAGATGTATCTGCCTGCTAATCTTCTTGAATTCAGGTCACCTTTCTTTGCCAAAGTAATAAGATTTTCAGCATACGGCTGAAGCGCTTTTGCTCTTGCCATAGTTGTTTTAATCTCATCGTATGTCAAAAGTTCGGTAGCCAATGAACGCAACAAAGCCTTTCTCTGATCCGGTGCTTTACCGAGAGTATGTTTTTTTGTTTGGTGTCTCATTGTTCTTTCCCTTTATATATTTTGTCTTTTATTACCGCTTATTCCGCAGTTTCAGCAACTGCATCTTCAACACCTTCCGGATTTGGTGCTAATGACAAACCAAAGTGTTGAAGTCTTTCAATAACTTCGTCTGATGATTTCTTACCGAAGTTTTTAATATTTAATAAATCATGTTCTGATTTCTTCAAAAGTTCAGCCATTGAATTTATGCTTGCTCTTTTCAGGCAGTTATAAGCACGAACTGACAATTCCAATTCATCAATAGAAATTGAAGGCTCGCCTGCTTCTGCTTCAACAGCAACAACTTCTTCAGCCTCTTCGGAAATTTCCTGAACTTCCTTAACAACAGGTGCTTTTCCTGAGATTCCGGCAATCTGAACAAAGTGTTCAATAAGAAGTTCTGCAGCCTGTGAAAGTGCAGTTGCAACATCAACCGTTCCGTTTGACCAAATTTCAAGAGTCAGTTTATCAAAGTCAATGCTGTCGCCTACACGAGTGTTTTCAACTTCGTAACTTACTCTCTTAATCGGCATGAATGTTGCATCAATCGGAAGCATATCAATAGATGCGCCCGATTTTGAATTTCTCGGAACATCATTTGCTACATAACCTTTGCCTGTTTCTACAATAATGTCAGCGTGGAATGAACCGCCTTCGGCTATTGTACAAATCAACCAATCAGGGTTTACAACCTTAACGCCTGCGGGCAACTGAATATCACTTGCCAATACTGCGCCTGCCTTATCAACATCTATTCTCAAATGCTGAGGCTCTTTAGATTCAGTCTTAACAGCCAAACCTTTAAGGTTTAACATAACGTCAATAACATCTTCCAAAACGCCCGGGATTGCAGTGTATTCATGAGTGATACCTTCAATTCTGCAAGAAGTTACCGCAGTACCTTCTAAGCTTGAAAGCAATACACGTCTGAGTGCATTACCGATAGTTGTACCAAATCCTCTTTCAAGAGGCTCAATGGTGAATTTACCGTATTGTGAGCCGTCTGAGCCGGCCATTGTATTAACAGTTTTAATTTTTAATTCCATATTTACTTTCTCCTATCAGCTTACTTAGAATAGTACTCTATAACAAGTTGTTCTTTGATTTCAGGATCGAGTTCTTCTCTTTCCGGAACTCTTTCGAATGTAATCTTCAAAGCATCTTTATCAACGGTTACCCATGCCGGAGCACAAGATAAATCAATTGAACTCATAATAGTCTTGAGGTAGTCATTGCTTCTTGCCTTGATTGTAATTACATCACCTGCTTTAACCAAGTATGACGGGATATCTACCTTCTTACCGTTAACAAGTACGTGGCCATGGTTAACGATTTGTCTTGATTGTTTTCTGGTTATACCAAAACCTGATCTGAACAAAATGTTGTCCAATCTTGATTCAAGAAGTTGTAAAAGAATTGTACCCGTTACGCCTTTTCTTCTTGCAGCTTCATGATAGTATTTTGCGAACTGTTTTTCGCTTACCAAATAAGTTAATCTGATTTTTTGTTTTTCATTTAAGTGGATTGCATATTCAGAAAGTTTCTTTCTAACCGCACCGTGCTGCCCTGAAGCAGTCTGACGCATAGAACTTGTAAGCTTTCTGTTTGATAAGTCTTTTACTCCGTAATTACGGAAAAGCTTATTGCTTGGTCCTGTGTATCTTGCCATAATTTTCTCCTTTTCTTTTGCGGGGCATCTATGGTTTACTTTTTTGGCTTAAAGCAAGCCCCCGCCTGTTACTAACTAAATTTCGTGATTATACACGACGTTTTTTAGGAGGTCTGCACCCGTTGTGAGGAATAGGTGTAACGTCCTTGATTAATGTGATTTCCAACCCTGCAGCCTGAATTGCTCTTATTGCAGTTTCACGACCTGAGCCGGGTCCTTTGATGTAAACTTCAACCTTCTTCATGCCTTGGTCTATTGACTTTTTAGCCACCAATTCCGCTGCGGATTGTGCTGCAAAAGGAGTTCCCTTTCTTGCACCCTTAAAGCCCGTAGCACCTGCCGTAGCCCAAGCAATAGCATTACCCTGCATATCAGTAGAAGTTACAATGGTATTGTTGAAAGTTGACTGAATATGTACAACTCCCTGCAATACATTTTTCTTTTCTTTTTTCTTTGTAGTTTTTGGTCTTGCCATTTTTTTGTTCCTTTATAATTAATTACTATTTATTTTCGTTTTTCGTCTTATTAAGCCTTTTTCTTAGCCGCAATAGGTCCTGTCTTCTTTCCTCTGCGAGTTCTTGCATTTGTCTTTGTTCTCTGACCTCTGCAGGGAAGACCTCTTTTATGACGCATTCCTCTGTATGAGTTAATTTCCTGAAGACGTTTAATGTTCATTGCAACTTCACGTCTCAAGTCACCTTCAATATGATATTCAGCAAGTGCATTACGCAAATCCTTAATATCATTTTCGGTCAAATCATCTGTTCTCAAGTCAGGAGATATTCCTGTTACTTCAAGAATCTTTTTGGCTCTTGCAGGTCCTATACCGTAAATATAGGTAAGAGCTACTTCTAATCTTTTGTTACGAGGTAAATCTACCCCTACTAATCTTGCCATGTTTTCTTTCCTTTATCTTTTTGTACTGCTTGTTTAATATCTATCTTAAATTATTGCTTCACACTCCGCAGTCATTCGCTTTATTTTGCTTCGCAAAATTGTCGCTCATTTTGCTACGTGCTACTTCGAGTTTCGGACGGTGTCCTCACTCTACGCAAAATTTAACCTTGACGCTGTTTATGCTTCGGGTTTTCACAAATAACGGCAACTCTGCCTTTTCTTTTGATTACCTTGCACTTGTCGCACATAGGCTTCACTGAACTTCTTGTTTTCATTTTTCTTTTCCTTTTCTGATTATTATTTCGTGCTATTTAAGTCTGAATGTAATTCTTCCTTTTGTTAAATCATAAGGTGTCATTTCCACCTTAACTCTGTCGCCCGGAAGAATTCTTATAAAGTTTTTTCTTATCTTTCCCGAAATGTGTGCCAAAATCTCATGGTCATTTTCCAATTTGACTCTGAACATCGCATTCGGCATAGATTCAAGAATAGTACCTTCTATTTCTATTACATCTTTTGCCATATATTTCCTCTAATTTCGGCTGTCAAAAATGCCAATAATCTGACATCTTAATTAATAATATTTGCTAAATTTCTGTTTGCAAGCATTTTTATTACATTTGAGATATAAATGTTAATTTTTGTTTCTGATTGTTTTTATATTGTATGGCTTCATAATGATATATTCAAAACTCATGTAAAACTCTCAATTTATACTGTTATTATGGCAGATAAATTCTTAATAAAATTGTTTTAATATTTCTTATGATTATAAAAACATTTGACCAAATGCTTTGAGTTTACTTTAATTTTTTGTTTGTGAGATAATCCTTTATATAAACAGAAAAGAGGTACAAAATGAGCGAAGTCAGAGTAAGAATTGCGCCTTCCCCGAGCGGAAACCTCCATATCGGAACTGCAAGGACAGCACTTTTTAACTATTTGTTTGCAAAGAAAAATAACGGTAAATTCATTTTAAGAATAGAAGATACTGATGCGGAAAGAACAAGTCAGGAATATGTTGATAATATTTTTGACTCTCTTAAAGCGTTAGGTCTGAATTGGGACGAAGGTCCCGACGTAGGCGGCGATTACGGCCCTTACACACAGTCAGAAAGATTCGACATATATCCCAAATATGTTCAGGAACTTTTGGACAAAGGTTTTGCATACGAGTGCTTCTGCACACCGGAAGAACTTGAAGCGGAAAAAGAAGAAGCAACCGCAGCAAAAAAAGCATACGTTTATTCCAAAAAATGCGAAAATTTAACCGAAGAACAAAAAGCAAAACTTCGTGCGGAAGGCAGAAAACCCGCAATAAGATTTAATGTCTCAAAAGCACAGAAGGCATTCCATGATTCTTCAATTCTTGAATTTGACGATTTGGTCAAAGGAAAACTTCACATTGACACAAATCTTATAGGCGATTTTGTAATCATGAAATCAAACGGCACACCGACATACAACTATGCTGTTGTAATCGACGATGCCCTGATGAAAATATCACACGTAATAAGAGGTGAAGACCATATTTCAAATACTTACAAACAAATACTTATCTTTGAGGCATTAGGCTTTGAAGTTCCGCGTTTCGGGCATTTGGGTATGATTCTTGCTCCCGACAGAAGCAAACTCTCCAAAAGACACGGTGCAACCGCAGTTTCAGACTTTGTTGAACAGGGCTATTTAACCGATGCTCTCCTCAACTTCGTTGCACTCTTGGGCTGGGCTCCTTCTGACGGGGTTGAAATCAAGACCGTTGATGAAATTGCACAAGATTTCAGAATCGGCGAAATCTCATCTTCAAATTCAATCTTTGAATACGACAAACTGAGATGGATGAACAGCCACTACATAAAAATGCTTCCGATTGAAGACCTAAAAGAAAGACTGAAAAAATATTTAACAAAATATGATTTATCGGAATTAACCGATGAGCAGTACACAAGAATGATAGAAATAACTTATGAGCCGCTGACATTACTGTCCGACATAACAGATGCGGTTACATATTTCTTCGGCGGAGATAATGTCGAATTAGACGAAAAGGCCAAGGAAAATATTGAAACAGAACTTTCTCAGGAAGTTTTGAGAGCATTTGTCGAACAGGGCGAAACCTGGGAATGGACGGAAGAAAACCTTCATGAAAAACTTGAAAAATTCAGAAATGATTTCAAAGAACAAAAAGGTTACAAGCCTAAATTCACAATGTGGGCAGTCAGAGCAGCAGTTACGGGCAGGCTCTGCGGGGCTGATATGACGGCAATTCTCGCGATCCTCGGCAAAGAACATTCTCTGAACAGAGCAAGAAAATGTATTTTATCAAACGTTAAATAACAATAAAGGACAAACAAAAGGCGGGCTAAAACCCGCCTTTTGTTATGCTATTATACCTTCCTGAATCAGTTGGTCTCTTATCTGTTTTTTGGTATGGAATTCAGTATCGTCCTTACCGTTGGCAAGTCTTGTCAGAAGCATCAACGCAGGTGTAATTATACCCAAAAC
>DBYM01000059.1:0-1684 GCA_002309875.1 Cyanobacteria bacterium UBA1186 | reverse complement strand
CCCTTTTCAATTGCCGCTTTATATTGAGAATAAAGCTCCCTGATCTTACTTTCAACTCCCTTAACCTCTTTAAGGTCGATATATTTTCTTGAATCTATTTTATCCGTTTTCTTATACATTCTGATAATATCAGATTGTTTGGCAGCCTTTACAACAAGATTATCGGGATTTTTGTGTAAAAATTCGTACAAATCCGCACCTGAAGTATTTGCAGCATTAAATTCCGCCAAACTCTTTTCAACAGAGCCGTTTTCAAATGCTTTTCTTAATGTTTCTCCTTCCAAAACTCTTGCATCAAGTCCGATATTCTTATGCAATTTATTATTCGCCCTGCTTTCCATCGTATTCTGAATTTGCCCGCCAATCAAATACATGAAGGCAAAGAACAAACCTTCTTTAATCAGATATCCCGTAAATTCCTGAGGAGACCTTGAATTGGAAAGTCTTTCGGTAGCGATACAACCGTCTAAAAGCCACATATTCTTAACAGGAGAAAATACGAAATTCTCTAATGCCTGCCCTGCTCCTTTGAAGGATACATTCTCAGAATTCATCTGCTGCTTTTCTTCTTCATCTTTTTTAGCCTGAAATTCCGCAATCAAATTCTTTCTGATTTTGTTTTCGGTATATTTTTGTTTTGCCTTCGTAAGCCCCAAATAAGTCAAAACCGTCATTCCTATGGAAACGGCAAATTTTACGCCTGCCGCAAATTTGAAGGCTTTTTGGTTTTTACCTATTTTCTCAATACCCTGTTTAATTTCCTCCGTCGGAGCATACTCTTTAATCTTCTCAAAAACGTCCTTGTCCTTGAGGTTTCTCGGGTCGAATTTGCTGTCTAATTTCATTGCTCTCAAAACAGTATTGTCAAAAATCCACTTAAAAGCAGGAATGCCGAAAAGCCAGATAACTTCAGTACCTGCTTCATCAATAAACCTATCTACACCCTCTTCTTTCCCTGTAACAAAAGATCCCGCGGTCATACCTGCCGTTGCTGAAGCATCTTTGATCGCCAAAGGAATAAGGGAATTCGGGTTACCTAATTTGGAGAATATCGCTGCCGGATTAATCAACATAGTACTATAAACCCCACCTTAGATTGCTGAGTTTCTTTGAATATTTATTATTCATCATTTCGACCTTCCTTTCTTAGTAAGTCCCTAAATATAAAAAATTGCGTAATTTTCAATAATTTGTTACATAAATTAATACTAAAAGAGGCTTCCTTTGTGGAAGCCTCTTTAGTAAATCAAACTCTGAATCTAGCCGACAAGTTCAGTATCGTCAGATTCGGAGGCTTTCACCATAATAGCGTGTTCAACGGGATTTTCTTTTTTATAAGAACTTTCCTGAACAACTTCCTCGAATCCAAACTCGTCTCGGGCTTTTTTCATCTGTGTTTCATCTACAAGTTTCTTCGCCAATTCGGCAACTTCATAGACTAATTTATATCTGTTATCGGTGTTTTCATTAAGTTCCCACGCGATTTTAATTATCTGATCCATTATTTCGACCTCATTGATTTAAGATATTAACAATTATTAAGGTTATAACAAAAAAAAATATTTGTCTAGGGGCATACTTTTTCTGCAGAAAAAGTATGCAAAAAGACTTTTCAGGGGTAAATATATTTTGATTGGTCGAACAGACTACAAGAGTAGTATTTGGGGCGAATATCAAATTTACT
>DBYM01000011.1:41318-50393 GCA_002309875.1 Cyanobacteria bacterium UBA1186 | reverse complement strand
AGAGTAGATTACAAATTCGGTACAATGATTGAAATTCCTCGTGCAGCACTGACTGCAGGTGAAGTTGCAACAGAAGCCGAGTTCTTCTCTTATGGTACAAATGACCTTACTCAGATGACATTTGGTTTCTCTCGTGATGACGCTGAAGGCAAGTTCCTGAAGAACTATGTTGAACAAAAGATATTACCTTCTAATCCGTTCATCACTCTTGACCAAAAGGGTGTAGGCAGATTAATCGAAATGTCTATCAACGAAGGTAAGGCAGTTAACAGCGCACTTGTTGGCGGTATCTGCGGCGAACACGGCGGAGATCCGGATTCAGTTAAGTATGCTCACAAAATCGGACTTAACTATGTATCCTGCTCACCGTTCAGAATTCCGCAGGCAAAACTTGCTGCTGCACAGGCTGCAATCGCTTGTCCTCGCAAAAAACTTGCAATGGTATAGGGCGATACAATAACATTAAAAGAGGGCGAAGCCATTTGGCTTCGCCCTTTTGTTATTATAATATTTATACTCCCTATACTTTGGCAATAAATTTAATATCGCAGTCTCCAACGAGTTCTTCTGATGCGAGAACTGTTATATTCGGCACAAATTCCGAAAGGATTACAAAGCACATATGCCTCATATCCATCGGCACTGCAAGTATCGGGTTATCCAATTTCTTTGATTTTGCAATCTTATTTATTTTGTTTGCGATTTCTGCAACATCATTTGAATCAATCCTTATTATTGATTCATCATCTTCTGACTCAAAGAAGGAAGAAACCTTTTCAAGAGTTTCGTCAGAAAATTCAATAACCTTTATTTCCCCTGATTTAGCCAGGTCTTTTATAATCAGTTTAGAGAATGCAAGACGGACTTTGTCGAGCAAATCTTCTTTTGTCGGCTCATTTGCATAGTCGTTAATTTTTTCAAAAAGATAAATTATGTTTTTAACCGAAACCTTTTCTCTGATTAAGCAGGTTAAAAGGTATTTCAGGTCTGCAGCCGTTAAGAAGTCCGGTATAATATTGTCAACGAGGAATGAATTTTGCTCAAGCACAATTTCAACGTATTTGTTGATGTCGTTGTAATCCATTATGTCGGATACTTCTCTGATTGAAATGTATTCAATGGCTTTTCCGATATATTCAACCGCACTCAATCCTTTGAGCCAAAAATCACGGACTTTGTCCTGATGTATCCAAACGATTTTGCGGCCCGTAATGGCATCTGTAACGATAAAATCTTCATCAGTGGTTGTATAACCCTTTAACTCATTTTTGTAAAAGGCTTTGTGGTTAGGGAATACAATTCCTCTGAATACCTCAATGTCGTGAATTTTTATGCTGAATTCGTTTTGGTTTAAGTCGTCGCTGTTGTGGAAATGAATATGCGGAATAACGTAACCAAGGTCATCTTTCAGGGTTTGTCTGACTTTAACGGTTTCTGCAAGCAGATTGTCATTACTTTCCATTGAGACAAGTTCAAGAATTTCTTCCGAAAGATTTACCGTAAATTTTTCTTCTTTAATTGAAGAATACATTGTGTCAGGTGAAATTTCATTAACCAAAGCCTGTTTCAGAGAATCAAGTTGGCGAAGTTCGTCTGACATTTGATTGTTTAACCTGTTTTTGTCCTCGCCTGAAAGATTATCGCTTTCCAATTCGGATTTTATACGTTTAATTCTGTCTTTTTGGTTTGAAATTTTGAGTTGAATTTCTTTGCAGGATTCATAAGGACTTGTGGGCGCTGCAAGCATTTTTTCCATTCTGTATTTGAAACTTGTAACGTTTACAATATCGTCTAAATCTGTTTTGTCTTCTTCCTGACGCTCTCTCATAAAAATACAGTTAAAATCGACTGAACGTTCTGTTTCGATTTCGTGCATTGTATATAAATCCCAGCCTTCAAGCGACATTTCGTTAAGCAAGTCTTCAAGAGCCTGCTTGTCATCGGTTGGAACTGTCTTAATAACATACTGCATTTTTTTGTTAAACATCATTACCCTCTTCCGCTCTTATAATTTTATATATCATACTGTTGTGTGAAGGTTTTTCGTTGTTTACGTCAAAGGCTTCATCGCAGTATTTTTGTGCAATTTTTGTTTTTTCCGAATCATTAGAGTAAATAGTATATAAGATGTCCCCTTTATTTACCGCCTCACCGCTTTTCTTGTTGAGATAAATACCTACACTGTAATCAATCGGATCCGTTTTTCTGTCTCTTCCCGCTCCCAGAATTTTGCAGGCATAGGCAATTTTATATGCATCAATGTTGTGGACATATCCGCTTTTCTTTGCCTCACATTCGACTTTGTATTTCGGAAGTTCAAAGAGGTCATAATTGTTTATGATTTCGGGATTTCCGCCCTGAGCCGCAATCAGTTTTCTGAGTTTTTCAAGGGCTTTTCCGCTTTCAACGAGTTCTCTCAAATATTCTTTTGCTTCCGCCTCATTGTTGTACATTCCAACCTGCATAAGTGCTATTGCTGCAAAGGAATATGTCAAATCCGCAACGTCGCCAGTCTTGATATTTCCTTTCAAAAATTCAACCGATTCAATGATTTCCAGAGAATTGCCGACGGCTCTTCCCAAAGGCTCTTCCATTGAAGTGATTACGGCGGTGATAGATTTGTTAAGTGCTTTTCCGACATTAACCATTAATTTTGAAAGTTCTGCCGCATCTTCGGGAGTTTTCATAAACGCACCCGAGCCGTACTTAACATCGAGAATTATATTTTTTGCTCCCGATGCGATTTTCTTTGAAACTACAGAAGATGCAATTAAAGGCATACTGTCAACGGTTGCCGTAACATCTCTCAGTGCATACAGTTTTCCGTCGGCAGGCGTAAGGTTTTGGGTTTGCGAGGCAATTGCCACGTTAATTTCTTTTACCTGTTTAATCAAATCTTCTATGGTAAGTTTTGTGTTAAATCCCGGAATAGATTCAAGTTTATCGATTGTTCCGCCCGTATGACCGAGCCCTTTGCCCGAAAGTTTTGCAACCGGGATTCCTGCTGCGGCAAGAAGCGGGATCAGAGTAATAGTAACCTTATCTCCGACACCGCCGGTCGAATGTTTATCGACAATGGAGTCTGTTAAATCTCCAAAATCGATGACATCTCCGGAATTAATCATCGCTGCCGTAAGATTGACTGTTTCTTCCTGTGTCAGGCCTTTGAAATACACAGCCATGAGCCATGCTGCGATTTGGTAATCGGGAGCAGTACCGTCCATAAGAGAATCAATCAGAAAATTGATTTCTTCCTTGGTAAGGATTTTGCCGTGTTTTTTCTTTTCGATAAGGTCAACGATTCTCATTATTATTTCATGCCTTTAAGTTTGCTGATAACCAGGTCTGAAATATCCATTCCGCCGACAAACACACCTCTTACGTCCATAATGGCATCGAGTTTTTGTTCAACCATTACTGCTTTTGCGGCATCGTGAACTTTGTTGTAAACTTCCTGTTCTCTTTTGTTTTTAAGAGTTATATATGCTTCCTCTTTTGCTTTAAACTCCTGAGTTGTTTTTTGTTCGAAAGCCTGTTTTTTCAAAGGAGTATCCAAAGCCTTGTATTCTTTTTCCTTGTCAACAAGATATTGCTGCATTTCTAAGCCTTTTGCATCAACTTCTTTTGTTGCTTTCTGAGCATAATCATAGTTATCTATAACTTTTGCATAGTCAATATAACCGACTCCGCCTGCATTGGCAATTCCTGTCATGGCAACCAATGCTGTTATTACCAAACCTAATTTTAATTTATTCATAGTGTCCTCCTATAAAATTTTATGTTTCTAGTACATCATATCGCCTACACCAAAGGTGAAGTAACCCTTCTTGTTGCCGTAAGGTCCGCAGTTTGTGAGCGGAAGACCATAGTCAATCGATAACGGGCCGACACCCGGAATAGTTATCTTTAAGCCGACACCGGCAGTAATTGCCTGATTCGGTCTGTCATACAAAGCACTTGCAATTGTTGGTTTGAAAACTTTACCTGCATCAACCCAGAAGGTAAGTCTGAGGTTTTGTAAGAACTGAACTTTCAATCTGTCGAAGAACGGAATCGGAGTTGCAAGTTCTGCAGAACCCATTATGAACGAAGTACCGGTACCTACACCATTGACCTTATAACCTCTGATTGTGTACGGTCCGCCGAGTCTGAATGCCATAATTTCAGGCATATTATCACCGTGTACTTTATGTCCGCCTCTCGCCGTAAACGTCAAAGAGGATTTCTTTGCAACAGGAACATATCTCTTTGCCATACCGATAAGTCTGCCGTTTGTCTGTCCGAATCTGCTCAGACCAAAGGCTTCTTCGTATCTTGCTGATGCCATTGCACCATGGCGGGGATTCGTAATTGAATCTCTTGAATCATAGGAAATTCCCGGAGCGAGTTTCAGGAATAATCCGTCAGCGAGTTCTTTATCTCTGTACGCGGGATTGATACCGTGAATATTATATAGTGCAAGAATATGCGCCGGATCGCCTTCTTTCAGGTTAATCTGCTCTATGCCTGCCGTAAATGTTGTTGAAGCAAGCGGATTGATTTTCATTCTGTGGGCAAGAGTGGTTTCAATACCGATACGTCTTTCCATTGCGAGCGGGATTGAATAACTGCCTAAATCACGGAAATATATTCTGCTCATCAGTGAGTTATCGGAATTTAAGAAATGCGGCTCAAAGAAACTCAATTCTGCCTGATAGTTCATGTGGTTTTTAATTGAAGCATCGCTCATCAAGATACCTGAGCCCACCATACCTGACAGTGATACCCTTTGGTTTCTTCCGCGGAAGTTGTTGTCAGAAAGACCTACCGAACCGAAAGCGCCTGTTGCCGAATCGATACCGCCGCCGATTGAAACCGATGCGGTTCTTTGTTCTTTAAGTTCAATTGTTACGTTGTATTTGTCAGGATCTTCTTCCGAGACCTCAATAGTTCTGTTAACGTCTTTGAAAGCCTGAGTTGAGTATAATCTTACCAAATCCTGCTTGATAATGTTTTCGTTATAAACTGTTCCCGGCTCGGTCATAATGTTACGTTCAACGACATATTCTTTTGTTTTTTCGTTGCCGGAAATAAGGATTTTGTTGATTTTGCCTTCCGTTATGCTCAGGTTTAAGACTCCGTCGGGGTCGTCATAGATTGAATCGATTTTTGAAAGTATGTAACCTTTGTTGTAATAGCATTGGTTAATATTTTCCATTGCCGCATTAATTGCGTTGATGTTTTGCGGACGGCCTTTGAGCGGGAGTAAATATCTCATGAGTTCTTCGGTTGCTACGACGGTGTTCCCTTCAATTGTAAAATCCGTTACGGGGATATTTTCTTCAATAATGATTTTCAGAGATATTGTACCGTTTGAGTTTTTGACAGGAACTGCTTTCATTCTTTCCGTGAAGTATCCCATTTTGTAAATGGTTTTCAAATCCTTCTGCATAGTGTCCTTGTCGTATAAATCACCTGTTTTGAGTGAAATCTTTTTTAAGATGTATTCGGGTTTAATGATGTTAGCACCAAGGATTTCGATATCGTTAATATATTCGGTATCTGCTTTCGGGGTATCATCTTCAACCATCGAACTCATAATATCACGGTCGGTAACGTCTTCTGCGTCAGCCGAAAATGCAGGCACAACGGCCATTCCGAGGGCTAAGGTAAACAATATTAACTTTTTATATATTCCAAATCGATTTAGCAACTATTCACTCCGTGATTTATATACAAAATTCTACCACAAAAGCATATATAAATCCAAAAATTTAAGAAAATTAATTATTGTAAAATTTTAATAAACTTAACATAAATTCGCACAGGCCTGAAAACCGTGCCTGATAAGCAAATACGGCTTACCTTAGCGAGTTTATAACAATACTTTCTTTCGGGGTATTATTGGTAGTTTTTTGTGTCTTTAATTTTTCTGCCCAATCCAAAATACTTTTTTCTCTTTTTGTCAGAGCAAGATTGGATAAATCAAAAAAGGACATATATATTATCCAAGGGGCTTCAATCCCTTTAGCCGCTTCTTCAATTTGAGCACCCTTAATTTTAGGTGCGGTTTGGTTTTCACCGAGCAGTTTATAAATTTTTTGTCCGACAAATTTGTCAAATGCCGCACCTTTATTGAGGTTAAAGGTTTCCATAAGTTCTTTTTTTATTCTGTGAAAACTCATATCATAGTTGATATTTTTCAGATATTCGTCCTGAAGTTTTTTTGTATTTTCTTCCAATTCGAAACCAAAGCGGACGGAGAATTTCAGCGCACGAATAATTCTTGTCGGGTCATCAATAAAACTTTTGTCGTGCAGAATTTTGATTTTCTTATCCTTAATATCGTTTACCCCGCCGAAATAATCAACAATTTCACCTGTTTCCGTGTTTTTTGCCATAGCATTAACCGTGAAATCCCTGCGGATTAAATCGTCTTTAAGCGGACACCCGATATCCGTAACTTTCGGAAGATGTCCCGCTTTCGGGTAAGTTTCTTTTCTTGTTGATGCAATATCAATTTCTTTTCCGTCAAGTAAAATTCTTACCGTTCCAAAATCTTCATTAATTTTAATTATATTTTCGGGAAAATTTTTCTTCGCAAATTCTATACCGTTACCGACATAGCAATAATCCGTGTCAAAACTTTTCACTCCAAGGATTTCATCTCGGACAACTCCGCCTACAAAATACAAATTTTTATCCTGCAGTTTCTTCACTTTGATTCTCTCCTGTTATGCATAACAGATGAAGCGAATGCGGTCAGGATAAATCCGAGCCCGAGAGAGCCCGTGACGACTTCGGGTATTTCATAAAATGTCGATACAAACATTAATATTGCAAGTGTTCCGATTGCCCAATGCGCTCCGTGTTCAAGGTATAAAAACTGTTTCAGTGTTTTCTTTTCCACAAGCATAATCGTGAGCGAACGTACAAACATTGCTCCGATAAATAAACCTATTGTGATAATCAGAATATCCCTGCTTATTGCAAACGCACCCAAAACTCCGTCCAAAGAGAAAGACGCATCAATAAGTTCGAGATATAAAAATCCGATAAGGCCCGAGCATTTAACCGTTTCAGCACAGAGTTTTGCACGTTCCTCCTGTCTTCTTTCAAGCCATTTCGCAAGTCCGTCTATGCAGAGATAGATTATAATTCCCGCAAGCCCTGATAACAAAACGGAAATCCTTGTATCGGCGGGAAGTTTAAACATCAGCAAACCAAGCAAAATCAGCGTTGTTATCGTGCAAACGCCTTTGATTTTGGATAATTTTTGCAGGTGTAATTCTATAAATTTAAGCCAATGAACTTCTTTTTTTTCGTTTGTAAAGTAATCCATAAAGAGCATTAAAAGGAACGCTCCGCCAAATGTGACTATTGCTGAGTGTGATTGTCCGAGGTGGTAAGCATACAAATCCACATTGTTAAATGCCATATCCAATACGGACGAAATATTTACCCTTGCGAAGATTGCGACAACCGCAAGCGGGAAAAGAAACCTCATTCCGAAAACTGCGATTAAAATTCCCCAGGTTATAAAGCGGTGACGCCACTTTTCGGACATCTTTTCAAGTTTCATGGCATTGACAACTGCGTTGTCAAATGATAAACTTATTTCAAGGACGGCGAGCACAGATGCAAGAAATACACATGTTAACCCCGTGCCGTTGTGAACATGCTCACCCCAAAGGTATGCGGCCAAAAGCCCCATTATTGTTACAACGTATGCTCCTCCGAAATATTTGTACATATCACCTCTGAACTCTTTTATGTAGTTAATTATAGTATAAAAGGATTGAAATTAATAATAAAATTTGTTAAAATTTTAGAAAATTGATAAAACAAAGGAGCTAAGTATGTTTAAAAAATTAATTGCATGTTTATCCGTGATTTCAATTTTAAGTTTGAACACAGTTCCTGCTATTGCAGACACTATTGAGCATTTGGACGTTCACAAAAAAGCACCTTGTAATGAGGTCCTTATCCAAAATGTAACAAGAACTGTTAAGCAGGGTAACGTATTGGAATTCGCTTTTGATGAAAAATTTTATTCCAAAAAGCATCAACCGGGCGAAATGATAAACTTTGTCGTTCCTCAGGCTTTGTACACAAGAGAAGGAACATTGATTTTGCCTGCTAATACGAAAATCGTTGCAGAATTAACAAATATTAAGAAACCAAAAATATTCAACAAAAATGCAAGAGTTGATTTGGTGTTCAGAAAAATTGTTTTGCCGGATAACTCTTGTATAGATATTAAAGCAAGACCATTCACAAAGGATTATCAACTTATGGAAGGACCTTGGATGACATTCTGGAAGTTGTTTGCATCAACGGTTACAATGGGTGTTGTCGGTGCAGGTGCAAGCGTAGGCTTTGCGTTCATACCTAAAACTTTACACCTCGGAACTGCATTTGCAATCGGTATTCCTGTCGGCTGCAGCGTAGGTTTGGTATTAGGTTTAATAACACCGGGTCTTCATTACAAGGCTAAAAAAGGTGAAAGAGTTTACGCAATCCTTATTGATGAATTCTGTGTAGAAGGTAAGTAATTCTAAACCGAATATACAAAAAATAACTCCCAAATCGGGAGTTATTTTTTTAGATAATATGTTCAGGCATAGCCAAATGTCCTTTTTGCAGACGTTTTTCCAATTCGCCTTCGGGCTTGTAGAACGGCTCAACCGTCATTATTCTTGCCGCAATATCAGGATAATGATATATGAACTTCAATTCACTTTCCGTCAGCGGTTTTTGCGTATGAACGTTTGCGTAACGTGCAAGTTCAAGAATGTTTCTTGCTTCGTTTTCATCTTTAAACTCGATTTCAAGTTTGTTATAAACATTACGGAAACCTTTAATTCCGCCATATTCACCTGTTGTAATCATTCTTCCCGTTTCAATGATTTCAGGCTCACCTCTGCCGAGTTCTTCAAAATCGTATAATTCGTAGTTACGTCTGTCTTTCAAGGCTCCGTCTGCGTGAATACCCGATTCGTGAGCAAAAGCATTATCTCCGACTGCCGGCTGATTTATCGGAATCGGAAGTCCGAATGCGTATGCGGTGTATTTAGCGAGTTTCCAAGATTTTGA
>DBYM01000011.1:32556-41203 GCA_002309875.1 Cyanobacteria bacterium UBA1186 | reverse complement strand
GCATCAACTCCTGCGTCAATTGCAGCAAGCGCACCCTGTACCGAGCAGGCAACCGCCATACCAAGGTCGTTATGGAAGTGCATTTCAATAGGCATTTTGGTTTCTTTTGCAATTGTGTAAATTCTGTGATATGTGGTATGCGGGTCTTCGTAACCTAATGTATCACAATATCTGAATCTGTATGCACCGAGTTTTTTAACCTCTTTTGCAAGTTTAATAAGAAAATCCAAATCGCTTCTTGATGCATCTTCCGCATTAACCCCGATTATTTTTGCGCCTTTGTCAACGGCACATTCGACCGCTTCGCAGGTCATTTTTATAATATCATCGGGAGTTTTCTTGCCTAAATATTTACCTCTAATCATTTGTTCGGAAGTAGATTGTGACAGATTACAGTTTTCAAGTAAAGGACAATTTTTAAACGACAATTCCACGTCAGATGCTATTGCCCTCATCCAGCCTGAAAGTTTGGTTTTTCTGATTACCCCTCTGCGTACGAGTTCGAGGTTTGCATTAAGATAATTCAACTCGTGCATAGTGGTTGGGAAACCAAACTCTGACTGAGTTATTCCCATATCATCAAGCATAAGGTTTATGATTGTTTTCTGAAGTTTTGCCAAACCTAATCTTGAAGTCTGGACACCGTCACGGTTTGTGACATCTACAAAATATATTTTCGGCATAATATAAAATCCCTTACATAAGTTTCTGCAAGCAGTATTCTACAACAGAATTTTGCCTTAAGCAAGTTTATTTGACTATAAAGGTCTTTGCAGTATCTTTTGCGAATGTATTAACTTTGTTGAGAATTTGTTGTGACTGCTCTTTTGCAGGTTTTTTTACCGAAACTCTGCCCCAGAATGGGATCGACATCGTGAAGCCGACTGCTAAGCCTGCCGCTATAAGTGCTATAAGTTTGGCGGCAAATTCTACGTTATTTTCATATTTTCTGCGTTTTTGGACGGTTTTGACAACATCATCTATAAAACTTTGTCCGTCAATGGTTTCGTCATATTCTCCGATAGGAAGCCTTGTAATCATTTCGTCTTTTTCGGGAGCGAGTGTTTTGTCGTTAAATTTAAAATTCTTCAGGGCGCCGACCGCTATTTTGCCGCGTTCTTTACCCTGCGTAAGAAGAATATCGTACCCGTATGACTCTATGAGTTGATTATACGTTGTATGTTCAAGAGGTATGTACCTCATTTGATATTGCGAGTTGAGGGCTTGTTTCATAACATCAATGGTGTACAGTTGTTTGTTTGTGTAGCCGGCTTCTTCTCTGTAAACTTTTCCGAAACTAAGGTTGTTAGCAGGTAAAACTTTCATATTTCTCCTTTATGTTTATATACCTATATCTTCTCAGACAATTTTATACGTATTAGCCTGATTTTTAACGAATGTGTCAATTTTTGAGACAACATTTTCCGTTAAATCATTTGTTTTCAATGAGTGTTGTTTGTTGTTGATATGCGCATATATACCAAGCAGTGCGGCCAATGTTATTCCTATTGCAATAGCCCAATTGGTTGCTTTGGTCTTTTTGTTATAATCTTCCGTTTTTTGGTAAAGTACCTGCGGATCAAAACTATCGGTGCTGTATTCACCCATGTCAATTTCCTTTGTGTAACGGATTTGGTTTGTCAGGTGATGATGCCAAAGCCGCCTTACAAGGTTTGTTTGCAGAGTATTTTGGTTACTGCCCGGGTGAAGTATATAGTTATATCCCATTCCTTCAATTTTTTCCATATATGTCTGCTGCGAGTCGGGCATTTGGGTTGTAAGTTTTTTATACATCTGCCTTCTTGCTTCTGTTTGCTGCTGTGTATAATCATCTTTGTATATGCAGTATAAACCTTTAAAAGCATAATTGTTGTCGATAAGTACTTTCATTTTACACACATCCTTATATCTGTTGATTTGTAATTTGTTCAATTATTTTAGCACATTATAATTTGTTTGCAATATTTATGCCGATTTCGTAACGATTACAATACCTTTTCAGTTCTTTAATGACTATTCCCGACAGGGCAAAGACTGCAATCAGGTTAGGTACGGCAAGAAACAGGGTTACCGCATCGGAAAGGTTAATTATGGATTGAAAATTCATTGCTGAGCCTGCAATTATGCAGATACAATATATTGCCTGAAAAGTTCTCGTTTTTGCCTTGCCCTCGCCGAACAGGAAGTTCCAGGCTTTAACTCCGTAATATGACCCGCAAAGCATAGTGGAAAGTACAAAACAACTTGCCATTGCCGTAAGCAGTATCGGGAACCAGGCACATATTGTTCCGAAGGCCTTTGAAGTAAGTTCAATTCCCGCAATTCCATCTACTGTCAGATATGCACCCGAAACAACGATTACAAAAGCGGTTGATACTCCGACAATTACCGTATCGACAAAAGGCTGAAGCATTGATATAAAAGCCTGAACAACAGGTTTGTTTGTGTTTACGGCAGAAAAAGCAATAGGAGCAGTTCCCAAGCCGGATTCATTTGCAAACATAGCACGTCTGAAGCCCCATAGCATGCAGGCAAATGCACCTCCTGCCATTGCTTTTGGCGAAAAGGCTTCCTTAATTATCAAAACAATAGTATGCGGCAGGTGATGCAGGTTTAAAATACATACCAGAAATGCACTTGCGACATAAAGAGTACACATAACGGGTGTGACTTTAGATGTGAATTTACCGATAGCCTTAATTCCTCCGATAATGGTAAACCAGGTTATCAGTGCCACGATTGTTCCGAGTATCCAGCCGTTGTCAGCAAAAATACTCGAGTTCCCTCCTGTTATTTCCGTAAATTGCGCGGTCATTGCATTGATTTGGAATAAATTCCAACCGCCTATCATAGCGAAAATACAGCAAATTGCATATATTTTTGCCAAATACGGAGCAAATTTTGATGAATATTTTCCTCTCAATCCTGCAAGGATATAGTACATCGGGCCTCCCGATACTGTGCCGTCGGGGTTTGCGTGTCTGAATTTTACACCAAGGAGGACCTCCGAAAATTTTAGTGCCATTGAGAAAAATCCTGCAATTACCATCCAGAAAATTACTCCCGGACCGCCTAAAGACACTGCGGCAGCGGAGCCTGCAACGTTACCTATTCCTGCTGATGCAGAAATGGTCGCACTAAGTGCCTGAAAGGAGGATATGTCACCTTTCTTTTTTCTTTGATATCCGATTTTGTTATCGTGCTTATATTTGTTTGTTATAAGTTTAACGGCGTGCCTGAATCCCCATATTCCTATAAAACCCGTTCTTATGGTGAAAAATACCGCAGCAAAAATCAGTAATGCAACAAGAAACTCGACTTTAACTCCGCCTATTGTTACATAGGAGAAAATAAAGCCTGAAACCTTGTCCGCTATCGGAGCAAGTGCGCTATCTATTACGGCATCAATATTCATAAAACGATGGTACAACAAACATAACAAATTATTAAGAGTTTGTTACCAAATTTGAATTTTTATTGTAATATTGTAGATGTAATTGGAAGGGTAATACAACAATGTCAGTAGCGTTGGAACATAAACAGGGATTGATTGCGGGCGATGGTATGCTGCCCGTGAAGATGGCACAGTATGCAAAAGATAACGGATTTGAAGTTGTTGCAATTTCATTATCCGGAGATAATTATAAACAGTTGAAAAAATACTGTTCCAAGGTTTATTCTTTTTGTCCGGGAGAAGCCTTAAAGATTGAGGAAGTGCTTAAAAAGGAAGAAATTAAGCAGATAACTTTTCTCGGTAAAGTCAGCAAAACAATTCTTTTAAAACGCCCAAAATTTGATTCAAAAGCGATTGAATTTGTTAAGAGGGCAATGCGCCTTAATGACGACAAAGTAATGCTTATGATTATTGAGGAACTTGAAAATATTGGAATTACCATTTTAGATCAGACGCTATTTATAAAAAATCTTATGATACCTTCGGGAGTTTTAGGCAGTGCTCAGCCTACGCAGGAGCAGATTGACGATGTCAATTACGGTTATTGGCTTGCCAAAGAATCAGGGAAACTCGATATAGGACAATCGGTTGTCATAAAAGACAAGATGATTATGGCTGTTGAAGCGATTGAGGGTACGGATAAGTGTATAAGAAGAGGCAGTAAATTAGCAAAGAAACATTCAAGAGTTATAAAAGTTGCTAAGCCTAATCAGGACAAACGTTTTGATATACCTGCAATCGGGTTAAAAACGTTAAAGACAATGAAAAAATACAAAGCGGATTTAATTGCTGTTGAAGCGGGCGAAACCATTATCGTAGATCAGGAAAAAGTTGTTAAATATGCTAATAAGCACAATATTGTGGTAATGGCTGTATGAGAAAAGTTTTTATCATAACCGGCGAATATTCCGGCGATATTCATGGAGGTCAGGTTGCAAAACTGCTAAAAGAGTCTTGCCCTGATATAGAAATTCATGGAATTGGAGGCGAAAACCTCAAAAATGCGGGCGTTACTTTGTTCTGCGATCATTCCAAAATGTCTGCTTTCGGCTTCAGTTTAAAGATGGCATTTGAGCATTTGGCGTTGGAAAATGATGTCTGCGAATATATTCTTGATGAATTTAAACCTGATTTGGTTTTGCTGATTGACTACGGAACATTTAATCTTCGTGTTGCAAAAAGACTTCATAACAGGGGCATTAAGGTGGTTGATTATATTCCGCCTCAGGTTTGGGCAAGCAGAAAATGGCGTATTAAGAAAATTAAAAAATACGTTGATAAGGTTTGCTGTATATTTCCGTTTGAAACTGAAATGTACGAAAATGAGGGAATAGATGTTAAATATTGCGGACACCCTTTGGTAAAGCAACTTCCTGAAAAAGCAGATAAGAATAAGTTTTTTGAATTACACGGGCTTGATATAAACAAACCTCTTGTTTCTGTGTTTCCCGGCTCAAGGCCTCTTGAACTTGCTTTTTTGGCAAAAACATTTATTAAGTCGGCAAAAATTTTGAAGAAAAAACATTCCGATTTGCAGATATGCATTTCTCATGCTCCGAATTTGAGCGATGACGTATTTGATAAATATATTAAAGATACGGATTTTAAGGTGATAAAAGGCGAAAATCAGGCATTACTGAGTGTATCGGATTCTTTGATTTTGGCATCGGGAACCGTTGCTCTTGAGGCGGCCTTATACCAAACCCCGATGCTTATCGGGTATAAAGGTCCATGGATATTGTATCTTATCTATCTTTTAGTCAGATGTATAAAGAAGGTCTCACTTCCGAATATCATTACGGGTAAAGATATCGTTCCCGAACTTGTTCAGGGCAAATTTACTGTTGATGCAATCGTGTATGAAACCGAGCGTAATCTTTATGACAAGGATTACAGAGCCCAATTCATAAGTTCATTGGGCGAAGTAAAAGAGAAACTTTCTGACAAGTATTCTGCAAAAGAGGTGGCGGATTGTATAATGGAGATGCTTAAATAATGAATTTGAAATCCGCTTTATTAACCATATTGTCTTTATTGTTCATTGTTCCCGCTTATGCCGATGAGGGGCTGAGAACTCTGTTTTTGAACAATAATGCCGTAATATGCGGAATTAATATAAGAAATTTTAATTCAAAGGATACTAACGGGAATGGAATAATTGATACCAATGAAGAGAACGGGACCTTTCTTAATGCAATAGAAAGGCTTGATGAAATAAAATCATCGGGGGTAAATGTTTTACACGTGCTTCCGATAACTCCTACTGGGAAACTGAAAGCACTCGGAACGGCGGGCTCTTTGTATGCAATCTCAGATTTTACGTCAATAAATCCTCAGATAGTTGATTTATTTTTAGATGTTTCTCCCGTGGAACAGGCAAAACGTTTTGTATATGAATGTCATAAACGCGGAATAATGGTAATGTTTGACCTCCCGAGTTGCGGCTCTTATGACCTTTTCCTGACAAAACCCGAACTTTTTCTGAAGGACAAAAAACAACTTTCGATAGTTCCTTCTGATTGGACTGATGTGAGACTTTTTAATGCGGGAACGAATGAGAAACTTAATGAGGACCTTCTTGATATTCATAAAAAATACATAGATATGGTAATGGATATAGGCGCAGACGGAATAAGGGCCGATGTTGCCACGATAAAACCCGCAAATTTCTGGAAAGAAATAATAACATATGCGAGAGGAAAAAATCCCGAATTTTTATTCCTTGCAGAGGCATCGGATTCCTGGAGAGAGCCGCCTTCAAAATATGCGGAATTTACACCTTATAATAAACTTCTTGAGGTTGGATTTGACGGATATTACGGAAGTTTCTTTAATATGAAGGACTGGAAGTTTTCCAAAGAACTGATTGACCATGTAAAATTTAATAAAAAATTAGCGGAGGCATATCCCGAGCCAAAGAGTGTAATAATGTCTTTTACTACACACGATGAAGTGAGCCCTGTTATTTTGCACGGTGAAAATTATTCAGTAATGATAAGTTGGCTGGAGGCAACACTGCCTTTTAATCCGTATTTTATTGACGGTTTTTCCACGGGTGATGATTATATTTACCCCTGGGCAAATAATAAGGCAAATGTAACCGAAACTGATGACGATTATTATTTTGTACACAGAGGTAAATTGGATATATTCAATTTTTCACGCAAGCCCTGCGGAAATTCAGAACTTATAAAAAATAACTTCAAGTGGTCTATGAATTTCAGAAAAGAACATTCGAATCTTGTATCAAAGGGTACATTTACCCCTCTTAAAACGGATAAGGATAAAATTTTTGCATATTCAAGAACGTACGAAAATGACAATGTTCTTGTTATGGGTAACATGGATTATTCACACGTTCAGAAGAGGGTTAAGGTTAAAGTTCCGGGTTTGAGAAAGACCTCAAAATTAAATTCAATTCACGGGCTAATGAATTATAAAGTACGTAAGAACAGACTTTTAACCGATTTTGCTCCGGGCGAAATAAAAGTTTTACGTATAGATGATTTTTCATTATAATGGATTTTGAAACAGGAGAAGCGTAGTAATGAAACAGAGAATTATGTCAGGAATGCGTCCGACTGGAAGGTTACATTTAGGTCATTATTTGGGCGTAATTGATAATTGGGTTAAACTGCAGGACGAATATGACTGCTTTTTTCAGGTTGCTGACTGGCATGCTCTCACAACAAAATATGACAAGACCGAAACGTTAAGGCAAGATGTTCTTGACGTTGTTATGGATTGGCTTGCCTGCGGAATTGATCCGAATAAGGCAACGATATACGTTCAGTCTTTAGTTCCGGAAACGGCAGAACTGCATATTTATTTAAGTATGATAACTCCGCAGAATTGGGTTGAAAGAGACCCGACTCTTAAGGATATGGCAAAAATTCTCAAGACAAAAGAGGGAATGGGAACGCAGGTTAATTACGGTCTTATGGGTTATCCTGTTTTGATGACTGCGGATATTTTGCTCTTTAATGCGGATTTAGTACCCGTAGGAATAGATCAGGTCGCTCATGTTGAACTTTCGAGAGATATTGCAAGAAGGTTTAATTATGTTTATAAGACCGATTTCTTCAAAGAGCCGCAGCCGAAACTGAATAACTGCTCTCTGATTTGCGGTTTGGACGGAAACAAAATGGGAAAATCTTTCAATAATGATATTAAAATTTCCGATTCCGATGAAGTTACCGCAAAGAAGGTGATGACGGCTATAACTGACAGAAGCCGTATCAGACGTGATGACCCGGGACACCCTGACGATTGTGAAGTCGCTTTCAAATATTGGAAGATTTTTGCGGGTGAATCCGATGTTGAAAAAGTAGCCTGTGAATGTAAAGCGGGAACGAGAGGCTGTGCTGATTGCAAACGTGAATTGGCTGCAAAAATTAACGAAAGAATGTCTGAAATCCGTGAAAGACGCAAATATTACGAANNCATATTGATGAAGTCGAAAAAATTATAAGAGAAGGTTCTGAAAAAGCAAGAATTGAGGCAAAAAAAATCTTGACGGTTGTTAGAGATATTATAAAGATGTACTGATATGAAAATACAACCGATTAACATTCCCCAAAAACCTTTACTGAAGGCTGCAGGTATTATGTCTGTAGTGATGCTTTCCGTTCTCCCGATGCAGAATATTCAGGCTCAGAATAAGGTTAAAGATGAATTTGTACGCGCTGAAACTTTAATTCCGCCTGGCGGGATACATTCCGATATGGGCACATTTGAATTTCCAACTCCACAAATTAATGTTGGCGGAGAGTTTGTAAATGCGGCAGTAGTTGTTGATTTAAAAACCAACGTGCTTTACCTTTACGACACTGTGGACGGATATCCGATTAAGGCTTACAAAGTAGCATCGGGAAAGAAGTGGACTCCTACAAGACCATGTATAAAACAGATTGTAGATTTTGAAGAATATCCGTATAAAAAAGCCCCGGGTTCAAAAAGAAGCCGTAACCCCAAAGCATACGGACCAAAACTTGTGAGAATGAAAATAGTCGATTCAAAAACAGGAAATATTATTGGTGAAAACGGCGAATATATACACGGAAATAATGATGCTTCGAGCATAGGTAAATATATTTCGCACGGTTGTATAAGAATGGATAATCACGCAATAAAAGAACTCGTTTCACAATTAAGCATAGGTGATTATGTAGTCTTTAAGAAAGACTAGAATTC
>DBYM01000011.1:32091-32549 GCA_002309875.1 Cyanobacteria bacterium UBA1186 | reverse complement strand
TATTTACCCCTTTATTTACCCCTCTTTTCGCTTCGTGTGCGGACTGATATTCTGATTGGGGTGCCGAAGAACCCGAAGGCTTCTCTGAGTTTGTTCTCCATATATCGCTTATAATGGTCTTTCAGGAGTTTTTCATCATTTGCAAACAAAAGGAATGTCGGCGGGTGGCTTGAAGCCTGAGTCGAGTACAAAATTTTAAGTTTCTTGTTCCTTATCGTTTGCGGAGGATTAAGCGCGTAGGCCTCGTTGATAACTTTATTCAGCAAACCCGTAGAAACCCTTTTTGTACATTCGGCATAAACTTCTTCCGCCTTGACGAATATTTGATTTAACCTCTGATGAGTAACGGCGCTTATGTAGATTTTAGGTACATAACTTAAAAACGGTATTTCTTTTTCAATCATTTTTTCAAACTTGTTAATTGTGTTTGATTTTTTATCCTCAATCAAATCCCATTT
>DBYM01000011.1:31742-32044 GCA_002309875.1 Cyanobacteria bacterium UBA1186 | reverse complement strand
GAAATTTTACCCTCTGTCGCATCTATAACCATAAGCGCAACGTCGCATTCTCTGATTGAACGGATTGCTCTGTCAACCGCAAACTTTTCCACTCCGTAATCGACTTTTGATTTTTTACGGATTCCTGCAGTATCAATTATAACGAAGTCTTTATTGTTGTATTTGAGTTTTGAGTCAATACTGTCGCGAGTTGTACCCGAAACGTCGGAAACAATTACTCTGTTTTCACCAAGCAGGGAGTTTACAATTGAAGATTTACCCGCATTTGGCCTTCCTACTATTGCAAGTTTTATTGTATTATC
>DBYM01000011.1:18359-31698 GCA_002309875.1 Cyanobacteria bacterium UBA1186 | reverse complement strand
ACTCCGCCCGAGCCATGCAGTGCGGATATTGCAATCGGTTCTCCGATTGCAAGGGAATAAAAGTCGCTGAGCATTGTTATCTGATTGCTTGAATCAATCTTATTTACCGCCAAAAATACAGGTTTTCCCGATTGCCTCAGAATGTTGGCAATGTCAGTATCGACAGGAGTTACTCCTTCAATACCGTCAACAAGAAAAATAATTTTTTCGGCCTCATTGCAGGCAATTTTTGCCTGGTCGTATATTGAAACCATAATATCATCGTCATCACCGGGAACAATTCCGCCGGTATCGATTACCGTGAACAGTTTATTCTGCCATTCAACGTCAAAATATATCCTGTCCCGGGTAACTCCGGGCAGGTCATCTACGATAGACTGTCTTTTACCGACAAGACGGTTTACAAATGTTGATTTGCCGACGTTCGGGCGTCCTACAACTGCAATTACGGGTTTTCTTTTCATAGTAAATATATATTAACATGAACAAGCAAAATTCTTGTTTTTTAAATTTGACCTGATACAATAATTTTGTTGATTGGATTTTTGGGATTGGGAGAACATGGACGGATACAGTTTCGAACTTATTACAGGACCTATGAGTTGCGGTAAGACGGAAGAATTGCTCAGGAGAATTCGTCGTTGTGTTATTGCGAGAAAGAAGATAAAAGTATTTTCTCCCGAGATTGATACAAGAGAACACGGTGATTATATTAAATCAAGAAACGGGCTTACTGCCGATGCAATAAAAATCAGCCATTCAATACAGATTTTACAGAAGGTTAAGCCCGATGACGAGATTATTGCCATAGACGAACTTCAGTTCTTTGATTCTGCTATTACAAAAGTTATAACTGTTTTGATGAACGAAGGTAAAAAAGTTATCGGAACAGGTTTGGAATTGGATTTTAAATCAGAGCCGTTTGGTCCGATGCCCGAACTGATGTGTATTGCTACAAAAGTGGATAAACTGCATGCGGTTTGTATGAAATGCGGCTGTGAGGACGCAACACGCACACAGCGCTTAATTGATGGGGAGCCTGCAGATAAAAGTTCTCCGCTGATTATGATTGGCGGGGACGAAACCTATGAAGCACGCTGTATAAAATGTTACGAATTGCCTGATAAAAATGCAAAAGAGAGTAATAAAATCTCAACTCCCGATTTCGTCAGCCTGTAGTTTTAACTCTTTTTTCCATTGTATATAAAAATATATCCCCAATATGAGGTAACATGCCCACATTATAACGGTTGACCAGACTTTTGCACCTGTAAGCGCAACGGATAACCACATGTATAAAGAGAGTGCGTTTACTATTATCCAGCAAATCCATTGTTGTACTGCTCTTCTTACTGTCAGATACATTCCGATTACCGACATTATGGTTGTCGCACTGTCGAGAATCGGGTGTGTATCGTTGTAGTGGTACAAAACCCCTGACAGGACGGAGATTCCTATTAAAGAGAGAATTAATAAAATTATTAAATCTTTTTTGGAAATTGATGCTTTGACGATAGAACTCTTATCCTGCTTTAAGTTCTTGTTCCATTTGAAAAACCCGAGAATTTGCATCGGAATATAGTAGCATACGTATAAGATAAGATTTCCCCACAGAGCATTTTGAAATGATATAAATCCGTAAAATCCTGAGCCGCAAACACCGAACAGATAACAAACAGGAAGCCCTTTGCCCGCAAGGGCGGTATAAGTTATCCCGCAGAATGCGGAGATAAAAGCCTGTATGCTGTCGTGCTTTATTATTGCATTAACAATCAAAAATAGCAGCATGCATGCGAATACAAAGGTTTCTGCTTTTATTAATCTGCCAAGTTTATTATTTATCATATTTATGTTATCTAATAAAAAAAGATGAAAGTAAATTCTTTAGATAACAGTAATATCTCATTTAGCGGATTTTATAACAGCAAGGCTTTAAAAAAGGCACTTGAATTTGCCGAAAATAACGGTGCTTTGTTTATGTCTGCGACTTCACTTGCGCTTTCTGCATTGGTAAGGCCAATATCAATTCTTTCTGCTCCCAAAACGGATAAAGAAAATAAAAAAATTGCCTGTGCCAAATCAATAACATCTACGATTTTGGATTTTGCGATAACTTTTGCGATATCGCTTCCTATTGTCAGAGGAATGGGTGCAATATCGAAAAATCCCCAAAAATATCTGAAACAGGAAACGATTAGAAATCTGCAGGGAGCGTCAGGCACGCTTACTGATTCAAAAGCATATACATTCGCAAGTCAGATGTTCAAATTAGGCGCAGGACTTGTTATAGCAGCACCAAAAGCCTTGTTGAATTTAGAGATATTACCCTTTATCACAAATTTATTTTTCCCTAAAAACGACAGTATTGTTAGGAATACGTCTGAGGATATAAATTTCAGGGGTAAAGACGGACACAATATGAGTAAATTAATGGGAAAAATAATTGATAAAAAAGGAATACAGGAGTTTTCAAAAAAGAAATCCGATACAAATTTTCCGATGCACATAACCGCTCTTAAAGATGCCATAACCACGGGGACATTTATAACAGGTGTGTCTGCAAGCAAAAAGATTGACGGGAAAAGAAAAGGGCCTCTTATATATAACTCCTTAATTTCTACGATATTGTGTATAGCATCAGGCTACGGAATTGATTCCGTGATGAAGCGACCGGCAGAAAAATTCATAAATAAATTAACAGAAGCGAATAAGCAGGATCCCAAATTGCAGCAATACATAAACGGATTTAAAATAGCCAAACCCATAGTAATAATGGGTATTGCATATTATCTTTTAATCCCGCTCTTTTCGACATTTGTAGCAGAACGCATTGACAAGAAATATCCGATAAAATAAGAGTTTATTCTTCTATTACGAGACCGTCATTTTCCGTTGCCAATTCAATCAATCTGTAAGAAAGATATGCGCCTAAAGCAACGGCTTTAAGGTCAATGGCTTCATCATATTTTGCAACTTCAAGGATAGCAGTATTAATCTCGGGATTTTCCTCCTTCAAATACTGAACCATATTTTTTCTCCATGCCTGAACATCTTGAAAAACTTCTCCAAAAATCTCTGATGTAGCCTCTTCTGTTATAATCGGTAACATATATATAATTCTCCTATATACTGTATTATATACTATGTTTGATTTTGGCTCAATACATCAAATAAACTATTGCTTACGGTTTTTTAAACCGGGTTTTTTATTGTGTTTTTCTCCAAGGTCTAATGCAACCTGCTCATCGTTGATATTTCTTCCGATGTATTTTTCAAGTTCCGCTTTTGAAACGTTAAAATGATAAAGGGTATTATGATATTTCAATAGTGCATCTTGATACTGACTTTGCGCTTCTTTTAGTTCAACGGGATTCCCGACACCGACTTCATATCTCCCGTAAGAAAGGTTGTAATTTTCTTTAGCCTGCTTCATGCCCAAGAACGCAACAGGTATGGAATTTTTATTTTCTTCCATTGCGTAATAGGCTTGCTGTACCTCAAGATAAATATTGTTTTTTGTGTTTAAAGATGTAGCCTCTTCTTTTGAGTACAGGGCTTTTGCTTCTTTAACTTCATTTCTTATCAGATAACCGTTAATTGTCGGAAAGTTCAGATACCCGCCAAAATTATAACCGTAGTTTGATGTTAAATGTCTTCCGCCGATTTGGTACTGCCCTTCTATTGTGAGTGTCGGGAAGTATGTTTTCTTCATAAGTTTTACGTTTTGGCGGGCTTCCTCAACCCTTATATCCGCCAATTTAAATTCAGGTCTTGACTCCTGAGCAATTTTTATTGCTTCTTCCAATTTCAGGTCGCACGGAGTATATCTCAGATTGTCGGATATTTTGTACCTGCTTGAATATGGCAGTCCCATTGAGTTGCTGAGTTTTGCCATTGCGATGTTCACCGCATTTTCAGCCTGAATATACATCAATTTGGAATCACTCAGATTGACTTCTGCTATTGTTACATCAACTTTGGGTGATGTTCCTGATTTATAAAAAGCCTTTGCCTGCTCATAAAAGGCCTCATATCTTTCTACCGTATCCTGTGCAATTTTTTTTGCCATAAGAGAGTATTGAAGATTAAAATAGGCCTTTTTAACATCGCAGACAACATCGTTTACCGTTGCTGCAAGCATTACTTTATAACCTTCTTTGTCAAGTTTTCTTATTGTTGCCTGATTTTGTGTTACTCCAAAATCGTATAACATTTGTGATGCACTGATTTGCCCGAGTAAGAAGTAGTTGTAAACCAAATTTTCTCTGAAAACATCGGATAACTGAAGTTGTCGTATTCTGCTTACTGCGCTCTGCCAACTGAATTGAGGGAAATATGATGACCAAATTTCTTTAACTCTTGCGTCTGCAGCAAACACGTCCTGCATAGAGGCAAGTATTCTCGGGTTGTTGCCAAGGGCAATTCTTATACACCGGTCAAGAGAGACATCGTGAATTTCTTCAACTCCACCGCTTATTACTAGAGGTTTTTCCTCAATTATCGGTACAACATTTCTGCCTGCAGGATATTCTTCTTTTTTTATTTCGCCAATATCGGTTACCTCGGCTTTTGTCTGAGGTATTTTATTTGTTAAGTTTTGGAGTAAAAAGATTGAAATAACGATTGTGATAGTTTTTTTAAGATTCATCAGGATTTTTTCTTTCGTGCTTTAATGTATTCTGCTGACTTCTCTTTCATAACGTTAACAGCCACATAAAAAGCAGGAACGAGAATACTGCCGATAAACGCAACAGCAATCATTCCTCCGAAAACCGAAATTCCAATAGAGTTTCTGCTTCCTGCACCTGCGCCTTTGGCAAATACAAGAGGAAGCAGTCCTAATATAAATGCGATGTTTGTCATCATAACTGCTCTGAAACGCAGTTTTGCCGCCTGCATTGCGGCATCTGTATAATTCAATCCGTTCTTTTCGACGGCATCTTTTGCAAATTCAACTATTAATATGGCTTGTTTTGTACTGAGCCCGATAAGCATTACTAACCCGATTTGTGTATAAACATCAAGCGATAACCCTGAGACATATTGGAACAAAAGCGCACCCATAAGAGCGACCGGAGATATTAAGAGTACGGCCATCGGGAGTGTCCAACTTTCATACAAAGCAACCAGGAATAAGTAAACAAAAGTCAGAGCCATAGCAAGCACCGACCCCATCTGCCCTGCTGATTCCTGTTCCTGAAGGGATATTCCTGACCACGCGTAGTCCATATCCTTAGGCAGTTCCTTTTCTGATATCTCTACCATAGATTTCATTGCCGTTCCCGTACTAACACCTGCCGCAGTTGAGGCATTAATTGTTATTGAAGGATAGAGATTAAATCTTGTCAGTGCATACGGTCCTACTACCGCTTCGGTTGTCAGAACAGATGTTATGGGAAGCATCTTCCCGTTTTTGTTTTTCACATATATCTTATTAAGGTCAGACATCGATGCTCTGTATTCGGAGTCTGCCTGCATAAACACACGATAAACTCTGCCGTATTTATTAAAGTCATTTATGTAAGTTGAACCGAATTGTGCGGCAAGAGTATTATAAATCTCGGAGATGCTAACCCCCTGAGCCATAGCCTTGTCTTCCTGAATCCTGACAATCTGTTGTGGAAGAGACGCGGTAAATGATGTATATACGCTCGAGAATGACGGATTCCGTCTTGCCTGATTCATAAATTTTTGTGCTTCGTTAAATAACGCCATTGAAGAGCGGTCGCCTTTATCAAGAAGTTGATATTCCAGACCGCCAAACATGCCCAATCCGTTTATCGCAGGAGGCTGAGTTACAAAAGTTGTTGCTGCTGTGTATTTGGAGGCTGTTTTATTCGCCTCTTTCATAATATTGTCTATGGATAAAGTTTTTGATTTTCTTTCGGACCACGGCTTTAATTTTGCGATGACAAAGGCCGTATTTTCTCCGTTGAAACCGTTGATTTGAAGTACGGTTTCTATGCCGGGGATTTTTTCCAAATCCGCACACATTCTTGTTACAAGTTCAGTTGAGCGGGAAAGAGTTGCTCCGTCCTGCATTTGGACCTGAACAAACAAAGCGCCTCTGTCTTCGTTAGGCAGGAATCCTGTCGGCGTTATTTTAAACATCAGAAGAATAAATATTACAATTCCAAGTAAAACCGCCACTGTTTTTTTTGGTTGTGACACAAAATAATGAACGGTTTGCAGATATTTATCCCTGACTCCGTTAAACCAATCTTCAAATTTCTGTATAAATTCAAAATCGGTTTTTTCTTCACCTGATTTTAAAATAGTTGAACATAGTGCCGGGGACAAAGTGAGTGCTACCAAGGTTGATAAACCGATTGAAGTTGCAATGCAGATTGCGAATTGCCTGTACATTTGGCCTGTGATTCCTGACAGGAATGATACGGGAACAAATACTGCCATCAATACAAGTGATGTTGCAACGACAGCACCAAATACTTCCTGCATTGTAATTTCTGTTGCTTCTTTCGGAGGTTTTCCTTCCTGAATGTGCCTTTGTGTATTTTCAAGTACAACAATTGCGTCATCGACAACAAGACCTACTGCTAATACAAGACCAAACAGAATTAACAGGTTTATTGAAAATCCTATCAGTGCCATAAAAATAAATACACCGATTAATGATACCGGAATAGCGCAGAAAGGAATGAATGCCGCTCTTGCAGTACCAAGGAAAAGATATGTAACCGCACTGACAAGTATTACTGCCAAAAGTATTGCATGGATAACCTCGTTGATAGATTCTCTGACAAACTCCGTAACGTCATATTGCACCTTGTATTCAATATCCTTCGGGAATTTTTTGCTCATGAGTTCCATTTTTTTATTAATTCTGTTTACCAAATCAATAGTGTTTGCTTCAGGGAGTTGTGTGACCGCAATCATTGCACAATCTCTGCCGCTTATCAGGGATTTGGATTCGTAACTTTCAGCCCCGAGTTCAAGTCTTGCTACGTCTTTTAATTTTACATTTGAGCCGTCTTTGTTTGACTTAACAATTATGTTTTCAAATTCTTCGACAGATTTAAGCCTGCCCTTTGTTTTAAGAGTAAATTTCATCATTTGTGGTGTTGACATAGGCTCGACACCGATATTTCCGGCAGGCGTCTGAATGTTTTGGGCATTAACTGCGGCACTTATATCTGAGGTCGATACCCCAAGCCCCGCCATTTTATCGGGTTTCAGCCAAATTCGCATAGAGTATGCACCTGCTCCATATACGGCAACTCTTGCGCATCCCTTTGTTCTTGCGAGTTCATCTTTGATAAATAATGTTGCATAGTTGGCAAGATAGAGTGCGTCATAACTTTTGTTCGGCGAATATAATGCTATGAATACGCAGCCTCCGCCCGTGGATTTACGTACTGTTAAGCCGAATCGCCGGACTTCTTCAGGAAGACGCGGAGTGACTAACTGAAGTTGGTTTTGTACGTTGACCAAGTTCATGTCAGGATCGGATCCGACTTCGAAATACAATGTCAGTTGGTAATTCCCGTTATCGGAAGTCGAAGTCATGTATAACATATCTTCAATACCGTTAAGTTGTAATTCTACGGGCGCGGCAATGGTTGATGCAATAACCTCGGCATCGGCACCGCTGTAAGTTGCATTTACTATAACCTGCGGAGGTGTAATAGACGGGTATTCTTCTAACGGGAGCGTTGTCATTGATATAAGTCCCGCAAGAATTATTGCTATGGAAATTACTATTGCAAATTTTGGTCTTTTTATAAAGAGATTGCCTGCCATTATATTTCCCTGTGTTTAATTTTTGAATATCTTCTTTAACTTGTTGATGCATCTTGCGAAGATATTCGGCTTTTTGTTTTGAGAATGAGTATCCGTGTCATTCTTAACAATTCTTACCGTGCTCCCCGGTATAACCTTTTGCATGCCTGTTGCGACAATCCTGTCACCTTCTTTAACACCCTCTTTTACAATCCAATTTGTATCAACCGTCCCTGCGGTTTTGATATAAGACATTCTTGGAATATTGTCGGAGTCCAATATATATACATAAAGGCCTTCCTGGTTTTCCATTGTTGCGCTTTGAGGTACTACGGGAACTTCTGCTTTATTATTTGAATAAATTTTTATTCTTCCGAAATCGCCCTGAAGTAATTCGTCATTCGGGTTCTCAAAAGTGGCTCTGAGTGTTATAGTACCTGTTGTTTCGTCAATTTTGTTGTCATAGAAATCCTGAACGCCCTTGATTTTATATGTATCTCCGGTGCTGAAGATGTATTCTACCGTTCTTGTAACATTTGCTCCGCCGTCAACTTTAACCAAATCGGCATAGTCTTTTGAATCAAGCGGGAATGTTACATATATAGGGTTTGAACTGTTTATTGTTGTCAAAGGTCCGCTTGCGGTCGTAACATAGTTTCCTACGGTTACGTCTATAATACCGACTCTGCCGTCAACAGGAGCCTTAACTTTTGTGTACCCTAAGTTTCTCTGAGCATCTCTGTATGCGCTTGTTGCACTTTCAACCTGTGCACTGTATGCGTTTCTTTGCGCCAAAACATTGTCATAATCGGATTTTGCAACAAAATCTTCCTGTACAAGTTCTTTATAACGTGCAAGTTGCTTGTCGTAATAGTCGGACTGTGAGCGGATATTGTCCAAATTCGCTTTGGCTCTGCTTGCGGCATATATGTATTCCTGAGGCTCAATTTCAAAAAGGATTTGTCCTGCCTTAACGTAATCACCTTCTTTGAAATAACTTTTGGTGAGATAGCCGTTTATTCGGGCAAGAACTTCAACACGATATTTTGCCATAACTCTGGCATTTGCTTCATATTGTTTCTGAACATTCGCTGTTCCAACCGTTTCAACGGTTACGGCAGGAACTGCTGCTGATCTTCTTTGTTTCCCCGTATTTACTTTGTTTATATGCGAAATCAGCATTCTTCCGAGAACCAATGCAATTATTATGCTGACAATTATTATTATGTTTTTTCTCATGCCCTCTCCGTCGGTTAAGATATATTCAAATACGGTAAGTATTTATAGTCAATACGCTACCCGAGTATATCGTCATTATTTTCGACAATACCTTCATGTCTTTGATATTTGCCCTTATCAATTTCTTCGTAAATCAATTCGGGTACATTTACTTTTTTGAACTTTTTAATATATTTTTTACGTTCTTTTTCTATTGTTTTCTTAAATTTGTTAATTTCCAAAGCATTGTTAATCTTGTATCTTTTAGCATATTGGAATCCGATAGAGCCGCATTTGGGACTCTTAGCAAATCTGAATATGTTAAATTCCAAAAGAATAGGACGTTTTTGCTGAGAAATAATTATAAAATCGAGAGTCGCACTGTTGTGCTTCTCATCAATATTCAGTTCTGAAGGGACCCCCTGCTCCTGCAGATATGTCCTGAATTCTTTTGCCTGGTCAATTGGCGAATAGGCATTAGGATAGTGATGAAGCGCAATCAACTCATTCCACGTCGTGTAAGTCTGATTTTTCTTGTAATATTCGTTGATGTAACTTCCGAGTTCTTTGCTCTTGGTGCTGTAAAACAAGGTGAATTTTGCCCCGTTAAATTTGACATACTGGAATTCCTGTTTATTTGATTTTGCTAAACAGAGCCCGCACCCCAGTACTAATATAGAAATTATTAAAACAAAATATTTCACGATACCCTCCGTTACAAGGATATCACATAAAAGAAATTTGTGAACAACAAAATTAACCTGCCATCGCTCTTCTTAATAATAAACGAGGGTCTGCGATAGCCGTTGTGTAAATATCATAGATGTTGTCCGCTGCAAAGTAACTTCTTAAAGCCATTCGATTTGTGATTTTTTCGTAACAAACATAAGAATCGACATTATCCTTAATGTAGCCTGCAAAAATCCTTTGCTTGAGGGACAAATCATAGTCCTTCAGATTCTTAACAATATACATATAACTATATTATATAACATTGCTATACCCAATTAAACCGCATGAAGGCGACAATTTACATTTCTTAATAAATAAGGTAACAACATTTAAGTTGTTACCTTATTTACTATTTTGTAATGTTAAGTTTATTCCCCGATGAATCCGAGAATATTCTTAATCATTGTATCTTTTGCATCTTCTTTGAAGAATGTTCTGTTTTCAAGTTGTAATTTTCTGCCTGCGTTATCAAATACGAATACCGTTGGAAAACCGTGAACGTCAAAATCCCTCATTAATGCTCTGCTTTCCTCTTTTTCGCAATTTACGTATGCAACGGCAAAATTACGTTTGATTTTGGAGTCTTTTGTCACTGCATCAAATGTTTTGATAAATCTTTGGCAATACTGACACCAATCCGTGTAGAACAGCATTACAACAGGCTTATTTGTTTTTATTGCCTTTGCGTAACTTCTTCCTTTGTCATACTGTTTTGATATAACGATTTTACCGCTGTCATTGCTGCCTATATTAAGTTCTCCGCCGTTTAAAGCGTAAAAAGACATTATAAAAGCCGCTATGGAAAATAAAAATGACAACACTACCATAGTTGCAAAAATTTTGCATTTACAGTGCTTTTCTTCTGTTTGTATTTGTTCTTCGTCTGACATTTTAACTCTCCTTTATCCCTTCCTTTACCAAAATTAAACCAATTCCAAAGTTTTGGAAGCGTTTTTTGAAGCGATTTCGACCAAACTTTTAGATACTGCTATCATTGAGAGTTCTGAGTCAAGTTTGTTCACGCATGATCCGCAGCCGATTGCAGATGCTCCGCAGGCAAATGCCAGAGGCGCAGTTGTAGGATTTATTCCTGTTGCTGTCATAATCGGCAAATCTATGTTTCTTGAAAGTTCTATTGTGTTAGAAAGAGTTAATTCCGCTCTTTCAACAAGTCCTTTTGCTCCGTTAGACGGCTCTGCAGAGAAGTGTCCTTCGGTTTGAATTAAGTCAACGCCCATGCTTTCCAATTCTCTTGCAAGGTCGATTTGTTCTCCGATTTCCAATTCTCCCGGAATAGTAACGCAGAAGAATACGTTGTAATCAGATGTTAATTCCATTGTTCTTTTTGCCAAATTGAGAACTTGAGCCGAAGTCAGGCTGATACCTTTTTTATAAAGTGCATCAAAGTTTCCGAGTTCAATTGCATCGGCTCCGAGAGCAACAGCATGCATAAGTTCTTCCGGATTTATTGATGATACAAAAATCGGCATGTCAGTCATAGAACGCACTTCTGAAATGATTTCAGGTGCAGCGCAGATATCTACTGCATTTGCTCCTGCCGCTTCTGCTGATTTAACAACTTTTTTTACGTTTTCAATATTAAAATTATCTATACCTGCAATAATTTTAACTGCTTTCTTTTCGCTTAATGCTTCTTTAAAACTTTCAATTCTTGACATAATATTCTCCTTCTTTCTGTCTGTTTTAAATTTCCCGTTCATTATACATTAAACCCGAAACTCTGGCAACAGGATTATGGTAATCTGTGTAATTGAGTTAGACCTCATGATGTAGAAATATTTATGTATGAAGAAAACGCTGCTGATACTGTTATTTATTCAATCGTTACCCGTATTTGCGTTTGGGAGTGAAGAACGTGCAATCACATCGATTTACAGGAAGATAAATCCTGCAATTGTTTGCGTGGATTCACAGTTAAAAAACGGAATTTCCTGCGGGACGGGGTGCATAATTGATAAAAAAGGTATAATTTTGACAAGTGCTCATGTCATTGATATCGGTCAGAATGTTTTGATTACCATGTTTAACGGCCAAAATTACGAGGCAAAAGTTATACATAAACTTGGCGAAAACAAAGATATCGCTCTTTTGAAGATAGATACACCACTGAAACTTAAAACCGTAAAACTCGGGAATTCCGAGAAAATCAAAGTAGGGCAAAAGGTGCTTGCAATCGGAAATCCGTTTGGTTTTAACGGTACTTTGACTCAGGGGATTATATCAAGAATAGATTATGCCAAAAACAGAATTCAAACCGATGCGGCAATAAATCCCGGCTCATCGGGCGGCCCTTTGTTAAACAAAAAAGGCGAAATAATCGGCATAAATCAGGCAATATATAATCCTGATAACAACATTTCCAATATTGGTATAGGTTTTGCAATACCTATTAATTCGGTTAAGGAATATTTGAAAGAGATTGATTCCATTTAATTATTTACATTTTTTCAATAAACATTATAATTATAAGTATGTTAAAAAGAATATTTACAATATTTGCGGCACTTATATTCGGAGCATGTTTTGCGTCCGAACTTTCTCTGCGTGATTATGACGAATTTAAGATTCCTGCGGGGTATCACATTCCGATTATGTCTTTACAGGAATTTTCAACTGCTTACACTGAGGAAGGTGAGCCTTTAAATTTTGTTACCACGAACGATATTTATTTGTTTGATAAAAATGTACTTCCGAGCGGCTCCAAACTGAAGGGATATATTGAAAAGAAGAATGAGCCTGTCAGAGGGACAAATGCGGCGATGAAGGTTTTTATCAATAAAATGTACCTTCCTGACGGATATGAAATTCCGATAAAAGCGTACATATATAGTGCGAATGATAACAAAATCGGGGGCGAGTTAACGGCACCTTTATCTTATCGCAGAGTTCCGCATTACCAAAGATGGACAATGTTCAGAGCCTATGGTGTATTGCAGTATGTTCCCGGTGAGCAAAGAAAAATGGGCCAGCATGTTACGATATCTTCGGGAGCCAACCTGACGATGGTGCTCGTAGAGCCTATCAATATGACACATACCGTAATAAATTGACAAATAAGGAATAGATAATAAAATATTATAAGGAGAGGAGATTCTTAAGTGAATAAGAAGTCTATAGCATTATTGTTGTTATCGGCGCTGTTGCCTTTGAATATGGCAATGGCCGGCAGTAATTATAATTATACTCCGGCTCAGGTTCAGCCTGTTTATAACGGCGGGGTGCAGCCTCAGGCTGTTTATCCGCAGAATAATACACTAAAAGGAAGTGTCGTTATGGTGCCTGCCGGAACGTCCGTAGGTGCTATGCTTACGGCTCCTATATCATCGGAATATTCGACTCTCGGACAGCAGGTCAGCCTGGTTTTGGGAAGCGATTTTAATTACGGAGGAAAACTTATTGCTCCTGCGGGAAGCACTATTGTAGGTACCGTAATTGAAGTTTCCAAGGCTAAGCATGGCAGCATGAACGGTAAATTATGCGTAAGATTTACCCAGATAAATACTCCGTACGGTACTCAAATACCGATAACCGCACTTATTAAAACTGAAGATGGCACGGGAGTGCTGATTGGCGGTACAAAAATGGACGTCACCAAAGAATATGCCAAAGATTTGGCAGTAGGCTCGGC
>DBYM01000011.1:17897-18282 GCA_002309875.1 Cyanobacteria bacterium UBA1186 | reverse complement strand
CTTGTAAAATCGGTTTGGGACAAAGGTAATGACGTTGAGATTCCTGCAAACTCAAATATTGAGATTATGCTGACTCAGCCTGTTACCGCAAGTTCTTCAAACTATTATTATGAAAATTAGTAAAGGGTTTTATTCCATAGGATAATTAAAATTATTAATGTTTGGATTATTCTGTAGGAAGAGTTTCTGAGAGAAATTAAAAGTGACAATAATAAGTAAAAAAAGTTTTATAGAGGACGAGGAGGACGATAAGGACATAGAGCCTTATGTTTTGCCGAATCTTGTAACAAGCAAGCCGGAAGTGATACCGATACAGAAGTCTTTTGCCATATCTACGGCATTACACCCTGCTGTTGTCGGTTTAATATGGCTTATTTCGATAATT
>DBYM01000011.1:15640-17810 GCA_002309875.1 Cyanobacteria bacterium UBA1186 | reverse complement strand
AAGGGATCCGAATACCAAAAACAGAGCGGATATGAATTCAAGAAGCGGCGGTAAAAATGACCCGAAACGAAAAGTTTCCATGCCGTCACCTCAACCGAAAAAACAAAGCAAACCTTCTGCAGCGGCAGCAAGTGCAAATAAGATTATTAAGAAGCAGCAACAGCAGGTAAGACAGCAGGCGCAGAATAAACCGGCTCAGCAGCCTAAAACTCAGCAGAGTACGGCAAAAACGACTCAGCAGCCTTCTGCGGTAAATAAGCCGTCACCGGCAAAACCGGCTCCGCCTACGGCAAGGCCGAGTGCTAACCCGGTTTCTGCACCGACCCCTGTTGCGAAACCTTCTACACCGTTCACTGTTCCCGTTCCGAGTAACGCTCCTTTGGGAAAGACCTTAGCAACAGGTCCTATTGGCGGCACTTCAACAGGTACAGGTATTCCTAAACAGGGTGGCGGCGGCAGCGGCTCATCAACGGGTACTTATGCTCCTAAACCGTCACTTTCTCCGTCAGCAGGCGGAGGCAGCGGCTCATTGGCAAGAGGTACGGGCGGCGGTACGGGTAACGTCGGCAATCCCGGCGGCAGCAGCGGTGCTCCCGGTATAGATGCTCTCAGAGAGCCTGATTTCGGGCCTTACATGAGAGAACTTCAGAGAAGAATTAAACTTAATTGGGACCCTCCAAAGGGTAATGAAAGCAAGACGGTTATCTTGTTATTCAAGATAGCAAAAGACGGACGTCTCTTGTCATGCAGAGTACATCGTTCATCAGGTTTGCCGTCAGCCGACCAGGCTGCGCTGAAGGCAGTTGAATTAACTGCTCCTTTCAGACCGCTCCCTGCGGACTTCAAAGGACAAAGTATAGATATTCAGTTTACTTTTGATTACAGAGTATTCGGAGCATCAAGATATTAGTTAAAAACGTAAAGTAAATATATAAGGGGAAATAAATTATGGAACTATTATTACATTCAATTCAATTAGATTGGCCGGTATTACTGCCGATTTTGATTTGTTCAATCTTAACCGTTATGGTTGCGATTGACAGAGCAGCTTTTTACAAAGCTAACAAAAGAAACGTTATTGAGTTTATTCCGAGATTGCAAAAGGAATTAACAAGAAACAACCTGATGGGTGCGCAGAACTTAGCAGTTCAGTGCGGTGGCATTATTGGGGAAGTTACAGAGGAAGCGGTAAGAATCTTTTCAGAACAGAAAAAAGGTTTTTCCCGTTCATTTGACATTGCAGCGGCTCTTGCTACAAGAAAACTTGAACACAGATTAACAATTCTTGGTACAATCGGCGGTGTTGCACCATTCTTAGGTTTGTTTGGTACAGTTGTCAGAATTCTTTATACATTCCAGGATTTGGCATCTCAGGGTAACCAATCTGCAGCAGTTGCCTTAGGTATCGGTTCTGCATTGATTGCAACAGCCTTCGGTCTTGGCGTCGCTATCGTAGCGGTTGTATGTTACAACTCATTCCAATCTACGGTTAAGAGATTTGAAGACGACTTCCAGTTAATCAAACTGCTCTTCCTGAGTTTTGTTGATTCAGGCGAAGAAGTTAAGATTGAATCACAGTCAAGTGTAGCATTGGGATAGCATAGAAGGGAAAACTTCTTAAAGGAACAATAAAATGGCTATTAAATCAGGAAAAAATGCAATATTTTCGGATATTAACATAACACCGTTAACGGATATATTTTTGGTGCTTCTAATTATTATGATGGTTGTAGCGCCGACATTTCAGTCCGTTGACAATACTATAACAATTCCTGAGGTTAATAGCGGAGTGTCTATTGAGCAGGGTAAGGTGGTAGTGTCGGTAACCAAAGACGGCACTGTTTATGTCGATTCAAAAAAGACAACCTTGGCGGCTTTGACGTCTGAACTTGAGGCTCTGAAGGGCGATTCCGAGAATCCTGAAGTCGTTGTCAAAGCAGATGAAAAGGTAAAGAGTTCCATAATTATGTCTATAATGGATTCTGCTCAGGACGCACACTACAAGAAACTTATTGTTGCAGGCGAGCCTTTGAATAAGAAGGATCAGAAACGTTTGGAGGAAGAAGCAACACAAAATTATACTTCGAACAACGTTTTAAATGGTGCGACAACGGCGTTGCCGCAGGATAATCAGTATGAAAATTGGAACGACTAGAGGTAGGGGTAAATA
>DBYM01000011.1:15210-15632 GCA_002309875.1 Cyanobacteria bacterium UBA1186 | reverse complement strand
GGTAAATAGAGGTAAATAGAGGACAATTATGAGAGACAGTTTTAATGAAATTAATATTACACCGCTGACGGATATTTTCCTTGTCCTTCTTATTATCATGATGGTTATTGCACCGATGCTTGATCAGCAGGGCCTGAATCTTGCCGTACCCGAAGTAGTTAATGCCGAGCAGGTTTTAAAAGACCCCAAAATTATGAATGTTGTTGTAACCGAGGATAATAAATTCCTTTTTAACGGAGAGCAGATTGAAGCGGACAATCTTGAACAATTCTTTTCCGAACATTCAAAAGATTACCCTGACGGACTGTTAATTCAGGCAGATGATGATTCCGAACACGGTGCAATTGTCAAAGTTATGGACAGTGCCCGTAATGTAGGTATAACGAGTATTTCTATCGCAAGGGGTTAATTTTCTTTATCGG
>DBYM01000011.1:0-15064 GCA_002309875.1 Cyanobacteria bacterium UBA1186 | reverse complement strand
GTAGCGGTCATTAATGCTATTGTTGATGCGAGGATAAATTTTCTCGCAGGGTTTTTAGTTAATAAACTGTTTGTTATTGCCGGAATTTTCATACCATATATCTCCTTTGTCTGTCTAATATAACATAAATACACGTAAATATTTTTTTTGCTATTTTATTAATTTCAAACACAAATCGTCAAAAATATTAGCGGGCCTTATTCCTAATTTTGCCTGTTTTTTGGATTCTTCAAGAACTTTTATGTGTTCGATAAATTTGTTTTGTTTCGGGTTTTGTTTAACGACTGCCAAGATGTAATTTTGGATATTATCCAAAACATTGCTTATGTCATTATCTTTAGTTAAATCCTGCAGCCTTTGTGATATGTCAAATACGTTTTTACGTTCAAAATTCCAATAGTTTTCGAATATCCCTTTGATTAAAGCATAATCATAACTGCTTTTTTCTTTTGACGGAACAAAGAAGCATTGTGATCTTGAAATTATTGTTGAAAGCAAATCATCAATATTTCTTGTTAAAAATATAAACGTTACACCGGGTTGCGGCTCTTCAATAATTTTAAGCAGAGAATTTGCGGTTTCGGCCTGGAAATTTATTTGATTTAACCCTGCAGGATTTCCGTCATCATCTCTGTCACAGAATATAAATACTCTGTGAAATTCTGAAGTATTGACGAGTTTCTCCTTTATAAGCGCGGCCTGCTTAACCGATATAACCGTTTTGGAATCGTCATCTTCAGGTTTGTTATCGACTCTTGAGATTGTCATAACGGCAGGGTGCGAATTTTCTTTAATCCATTTGCAATTAAGACACTCACAAGTATCTGATTTGTCCCCTTTGCAATTTAACAACCGTGCAATCTCGTTTGCCAAAGCATACTGTGCGCTGATATCACTGCCGTAAAACAAAAGGCTTTGAGGAAGCGGTTTATCGTCGGCATTCAGAAGTGTCGTAAAATAATTTGCAAGAAACGGATATTTATCTGATAAGAGCAATTTCCACCTCCGAAATTACGTCAAGCGACTCGCCTGATTTTATTTTACACTCGGCATCATACAGGTTTTGTTTTAATTTGACCAAATCCGCTGCACCGGTGTCCTTTAATTTTGCCTTAGTCTGCTGTACAACATATTCATGCTGCCCGATTAATCTTGATAGTTCGGCATTGGATAATGATGATTTTGTTTTAATTAAAATCCATTTTCTGAGCATAGTCTGAATCGCTGAAAGAATTTCAAGAGGGTGCTTTTTGTCCGTAAGTTTTCTGAATTCAAGCAGGGCTTTATCTTTTCTGTTTTTTATAATGTCTTCCGTAATATTAAACAAATCCTGGTTAGATACTGCAATTTCTTCAACCATTTTTTTTGTTACGGTTTTTTCAGGGTAGGCAATGAGTTTAAGTTTATCAAGTTCCGTGTCAAATTGTCTTAAATTATTGCCCAAATGTTCGATTAAAAGTTCGATTGCCTTTTCTTCAAGAGAAATTCCTTTTTTCTTCGCCCGTTGTTTAATCCATGAAGAGAGTTGTGCAGTTTCGTATGTTTTGATTACATTAAATTCTCTTGCATTGAATTTTGATAAAATTTTAAACAGACGCCGTCTGCTGTCGGGTTTTTTACCGTCCTCTCTTGAAATTTTCACGACAAATACGATGTTCAGCGATTCAGGGTTATTTTTTAGTGCATCTTCAATATCATCAAGTTCTTTGTCTTCAAAATAGTTCTTTTTTGATGAAAAATACTTGTCTGAATTAATTACTATAAGCATTTCTCCGAACATCATAGGCGGTGTTCGGAGCGCAGTGATAAGTTCGGGGTATTCAGGGTTGTCAAGATTCTGAAAATTCATCGCAATGAAATCAGGATTCAGGCTGCTTTTCAGTTCTTCGATAGCCGAATCTATATTAAAATCTTCTTCCCCGTAGTAAAAATAAACTGCCATAAATGCATTTTAACATAAAGATTAAGTTTTTTAGGCCATCGCATAAAATGTGTAAAATTTTGCTTAACATAAATATACATTACACTTGCGAGGCTATATATAATATGTTATACTAAGTATATATAGTGGCACGAAAACATGCATGTAGCGAAGGCAGGTAATGGGTGCTTTAGCTAGGATATGGCAGCTTACCCCGGCTGACGTGCGACATGTGTAACGGATTGAATTTATGAGTATTTCATTTAGTGGTTTAGCATCAGGATTAGATACTTCTTCATGGGTTGAGTCGCTCACCGCACTGAAGCGTGCGAAGGTTACGACCTACCAGAAGGAGCAGGCTGCATTAAGCGTATCTAAAAATGCTTTGGCTGACATTAAATCGTATTTCTCAACTTTCCGTTCGATGCTTGAAAAGATTACAGATGCCAAATTTGGTGTAACAAGTATGGACTTGTTCTCTCAGAATTTGGCAACATCATCAAATCCCGGGGCTTTAACCGCATCAGCAACATCTGATGCTAATGAAGGTGTGTATAACATTGTTATTGATAAACTTGCTACTAATACTCAGGCAGTAAGTAATTATAAGACTACTGAAACTGTTATTGAAACAAATATAGCCACTAAAGATACATTTTTGAAAGATGTGGGAGTTAATGCGGGGGATATTGCCGTAACGGTCGGCGGAGTTGAACAAACTGTTACTCTTGACAACAACGAAACTATAGGAAGCCTGATTTCAAAACTTAATACTTATGGAGTTGATGCTTCTTATAACGAAACTACGGGTATTTTTGCCGTAGATTTGGATTCAACAAAGATGCGTGATATTTCAGGTACAAACCTGATAACCGCATTCCATCTTCAGGACGTTAACAGAGGTTACAAGACTTCCAATATTACAAGAAAAGAAACTTCAACAGTTACATCTAATGCCGAAACGACTACAAAACTCAGTGAATTGGGCTTAAATGCTAACACTAATGTAACTTTGACAGTTGAAGGTACGACTGTCACGGTTACGGCAAACAAAACCGACACTCTTGCAGGGCTGATTACAAAACTTGAAAACAAAGGTATTCAGGCTGATCTTTCCGATGGTATTTTTACAATACACAATGCGGAGATTCTGAATCCTTCATCTAATGCTTTGGCAACTGCGTTGGGCCTTGAAGCAACTGTTTCCAACCAGACGCAGAAGAGCGGTAATTTGAGTTACGACACAACGATAACCACCACAACTTATGCAGATGGTACTACAAAACTTTCGAGTGTCGGAATATCAGGTACAACATTTACCTATACAAATTTAGACGGAGCAGGAACCGTAACTGTTGGTTCTACGGCTACTATTAATGATTTGATTGCCGCTTTTGATGCAAAAGGTGTTCGTGCCGAGATTGTTGATGGTGAGTTTAAGGTTTATGGCGTCAGTGCTTTGGATTCCAAATTAACCGCAAAACTTACGGATCATTCCGAAGTTTATGAGGTTAAAACTACAAGCGGAGTGCTGAAATATACGACGACAACTTACACAACTACTCAGGCTACGGGCACTTCAAAATTGTCAGCATTGGGTTATACCGCTTCTGCAAGTTTAACCTTTGACGGCGTTGCGGGCAGTATTGCCATCAATGGAAATACGACTGTTAACAGTTTGATTTCAAGTTTGGCTGCCAAGGGTATAAGTGCAAAAATTGAAAATGGGGTATTTGAAATAGACGGCTCTGCCAAATTGGCAAATACTACAGCAAATAACACATTTAAGGCTGCAATAGGTTTGGAAGAAGAAGTTGCCACGCAGACTCAGGCAAGCGGATATCTCACCTACCAAACGCTTGTTACGACCACTTCTGCAGCAACTCTTGCTACAAAATTAAACGATTTAAATGAAGGTTTGCCTGCAAGCAACGGACAAACGATAATATTTAAGAACAATGCAAATCAGACAAAGACTATAAGCCTGACTTCAACTTCAACTTTGGGTGATATAAGAACTGCAATGGTCAATGCGGGTGCTTCAGTAACTCAGCGTGCTGACGGCGGTTTGTATATCACGGGTGCCGAGATAACGGGCGGTACGTACGATGTTATATCAGCATTACATTTAACGGCTTCATCTTCTACGGGAAGCATTACTTATACAGGCTCTGCCCTGACTTATGATACCGTAAATACCGAAACCAAAAATGCTGATAATAACACGAAGTTGAGTGATTTGGGCATAACTTCGGGTCAGTACAGTGTTATTCAGAATGGTGTAAGAAAAACTGCATACATATCTGAAGGCGATACTCTTGCAGACTTGAGACAGACTCTGCAGGGCTACGGAATTCAGGCTGCACTGACCACAAATGCAAGCGGTTCAAGGCTGACTCTTTATGCAGAAAGTGATTCTTATGTTGAAACATCATCTGCTTCAGGCGCATCAAATGTCGTAAGTACATTATTCTCAAGCGGTAAAACGACAACATATAACTATGAGGCTTCTCCTGAAATAGTAACAAGTACCACTTCAACGGTAAATGCATCAGGCTCCGAACTCGTTACGAGATTTGGCATCAGTGCCGGTGCTTATGATGTTTATCAGGACGGAGTTAAGAAAACTCTTTATATCTCAAGTTCTATGACTTTCTCAGATTTGAGCAGTACATTGGCAGGCTTTGGTATCAACGCAAGTCTTGTTGATACGGGAAGCGGTGTTAAACTTGTATGCTCAGGCTCAGGAAATACGTATATCAATGCAACTTTTGCAGGTACTAAGACTCAGACGAATAACTACGACGGTGTATTAAGTTATACGACAACTCATACTGAGACAGTTAATCCGAATAACGACTCATTAATGAGCGACTATGGCGTAACATCAGGTCAGTATTATATCTACAACAACGGTGTTAAATATACCGCTAATATCGGTATCGGCGATACGTTCGGGGACTTCCGTGAAACCCTGCGTTCATTTGGAGTTCAGGCTTCATTTGTTCAGGAAAATGACGGAGTACACCTGGTATTGAACGGGACGGGCGATTCTTATGTTGCAAGATCTACTGCTTCAGCCGCTTCAAATGTGGCAGAAACTCTGTTCCCGACTAAGACTACCGAGTACAATTACAATGCACATCTTCAGACAACGGCTACTGCGACTGCGACAATTACAGCAACTTCAACAGATTTAATTTCTGATTATACTTCAACACCAATTGCAGGAAAGTTAAACGTTGTGGTTGACGGAAATACTTCTACTCTTAATGTTGCTGCAAATGAAACGTTCAGTTCACTGATGGAAAAATTCGGCAGATTAGGAATAGAAGCATCGCTTTCTGAGGAAGGTAAATTAGTTCTTCAGGCAGGTGAACACACTATTTCTGTTACAAAAGCCGCAAGTGAGGGCTCTGACTTATTGACTGCAATAGGTTTGACTTATTCATCAAATCTTGGAGGCTATTCCGCAAGTTCGACTGCTATAAATTCATCTATTGAGGTAACCCGTGATTTGACATATTCTGCATCAAACTATGCAGGCTATTCAACGAAGATGAGTATGTTGAATATTTCAAACGGTACACTTTCTATATACAGAGACGGTGTGAAATCCACTGTAACAATCGACAAAGATGAAACTTTTGCTCAACTCAGGACAAGAGTTAACAATGCTTTTGGTCAGGGTGATATTGACATTACGTTTGAAGACGGATATCTGAAATTCTATTCAACTAACGATTCTGTAAGAGTAGAGGTCGGAGCGAGCGTTGACAGTTCAAATATATCTACTATTTGCGGTTTGGTAAGCGATGGCAATGCCTCAAAGAGTTCACGTGAACTGTATTGCCTGAACGGAACTTCCAAAATTACGGATTCGGGACTCTTCCGCCGAGGCAATGTCAATGCAGGAACGTTTACGATAGGTAATGCAATATTTACTATTGATAATAATACAACACTTAACAGTCTTATCGGACAGATAAATTCTTCCGAAGATTCAAAGGCCACTGCTTATTGGGATTCTGTTGACGGTAAACTTGTTATAAATTCAAGAATTTCCGGCTCATCTTATATCAATATTGAAGCAGGTACAAGTAACTTTACTGACGTTCTCGGTTTGACAACAAGCACATGGAACGGAAACGGAACAGTAAATACGACAAAACTTGAAGGAAGTTCTCAGAGTGTCGGTGATAGCGCATCGTTCTCAATAAACGGAACTAATTTCACTTCAACGACCAATTTGGTTGGAAGCGATATTACGAAACTGAACGGTGTAACACTGAATCTGAGAAACTTAACTCCGGGCGAAGCAATAACGTTAACTATAGAACGTGATACGGAAACACTTTCAAATGCAATATCCGATATTGTTGATGCGTATAACGAATTGATTACAAATGTTGATGCAGAACTTGCAAAAACAGGTAACTTGAGTAATCAGTCCGGCTTAAAGATGTTAAGAAATCAGATAAGAAGTTATATGATGAATTCACTAGGCTCAGCAGGCTTGTCATTCTCAAATCTGAATTCAATAGGTATCAGTACATCTGCGGCAAGCGCAAGTAATATTTCAACGAACAACATTGATACATTGTCATTTGACAAGACTGCATTCTCCAATGCGTTTAAGGCTGACAGAGATGCCGTAAGGGCTCTCCTTGTCGGCAATGACAGTGCGCAGGGTGTATTCAGCAAGGTTGAATCAACGGTAGAAAATTCGCTGATGTCTGTATCAGGCTTCTTTGCATCTGCCGAGAACTCATATAACAGCAAAATTCAGAAATTAAACGATAAGATAGATAAGCAGAATACCTATGTAACAAGGTATCAGGCCCGCCTGCAGTCAAAATTCCAGGCTATGGAATCTATCATATCCAAGATTCAGCAGCAATATCAATCATTCCTTGGCGGGTAATTTAATTTAAAAAAATTAAATTATTTAAATCATTAAAGCCTGCTCGATATATCTTATGTTGCTGCCTTTTTGAAGGAACTTTGCAAAATCAAGAGTGTCCACTTGTGCGGCCACTATTGATATAAAGTCATCAGGCAGAAGTGATATCATATCTACTAGAGATTCTTTTTCAAGCATAATCATTGGCTTAATCATATCCGGCTTCATCATTGTGCTGAGCATTCTGATGTACGGCTCGTTGCCGAATAATACAAGGTTTTCCGGGTTTGTTTTTGTGAGTTGGAATGTTAACTGACGCTGAACTTCAGGGTCTATACCTGCCATAAATTTGTGGAATTTATCTTCCGGCAGATTTGAAATGCTGTTTATAAGGCTTTTTCCGTCTGATTCTTCTGACGGTTTGCCTGTAATACCTTCGATAAATTTCTGCATTACTTCGGGAGGAAGTGCCTGCAGTTGTTCTACAACTTCGTTTTTATCCAAATCTTCGTTTGCGAAGAAGCCTGCAAGTTCTTCTTCGGAAAACATTGCAACAATTGCTTCGAGGGGAAATGCTTCCAAAATAACTCTGACTAATTCTTCTGTATCTGTTTCCAGCAATAATGCGAGTAACTTTTCCTGAGTAAAGAAATTAAGCCCCATGACTAAATCTTCTTTCTCAAGCATAGGTAAGACTTTCAGTCTTGTTCTGTCGTTCATATATCTAAGGAGAACAAATTTATTTTCAACATCGCCCAGCCTGAACATTTTTATGAGTTTTTCGGGAGAATGCTCATATTCTCTTGATTCAATAATTGCGTGGGTATTTCCTTTTTCCGCTTCCGCTTCAATTATTTCATCAACCGTACAAAGTCCATAGTCCTCCACCATACGAGATGAGGATATATGCAGTCTGTCTGCGAACATTTTCATATTTGCATCTATGACTATAGACATGAACTCTCCTTAAAATAGTTCTTATATATATAAAGTATATCTTTATTAAATAATTGCCTTTTTTATTAAGAATTGTAACAACAAGTTTATTGTGTTATAATACATAATATGAAAAAGATTATTTTAATTATTTTAGCATTATTTTTGCTATTTATAAATAGTACGGTAAATGCTGCAGAATCCGTAATAAAAAAGGAATACAAAGTTCCCGCAAAAGACGGATTTATGATTCAGGCAACACTTACTTATCCTAAAATTAAGACACAGCACGAGTTTAAGACCATAGTTTTTCTTCACTCTTTGGGATACAACTCCGAGTGGTGGGGAGATTTACCGCAACGATTGTCTGACAAAGGCTTTGCAATATTAACCATTGACTTAAGAGGACATGGGAAAAGTGTTTACAGCAAGAGTCTTGCAAAGGTCTCCTGGAAGAGCATGACTAATAAGGCTTATGCCAAATGTCCTGACGACGTTATTGCCGTTATTGATTATATAAAAGATGATTTACCGAAAAAGAGATTTTTCGATGATTGGGCTATTATAGGTGCTGACTTTGGTGCTAATGTCGGAGTAATTGCTGCAGACAGAATAGATACAAAACCGAAAACAATTATAATTTTGTCGCCGACAGTTATTGCAAGGGGATTGTATGTTCCTGTTTCCATTGCGCAACTTGATAATGTCGATTTTCTTTCAATTACAAGCAAAGATGACGCTTTTTCAAAAGATGCCGAGAAATATATTCGCAAGTTCTCTCAGGGCGGATTTGTAAGTTATGAGTCGCAGTCAAATACGACGGGCGTGCTGATGCTCAAAAACGATGAAGAGTTGTCCAGAGTCATTACTGAATGGATTTATCAGTATTTTGACGTTAAATAACTTTATAACTGCGCTCCGTCGTTTTGCATTTTTTCAAAGGCTTTCTGTGCACCTTCAATGTTTTGGCAGAGTTTGAATACAAACTCTATTGCTGATTTATCCTGTTTTATTGCATCTTTGAGTTTATATATGTCTTCAAGCTGAAGACTGCTGATTTCTTCTTCTGTTGCGTTATAAAGGCATTTATTGAGCATGTTTACGGAATCGGAATCAATTCCTGAAACATTGTGTTTGAAGGCATACCAGTTGTAAAAATGGTAAATAAAGTAATATTTGTTTATTTCGCCTTTTGTAAGGACAAACATTCCGTCTGTCTTGAGTTTTGCTTTCTTTTCCGTCAACAGGGAAAGGTATATAGCCCTTGCGCCCGTCTGTGGGTAAATAAATCCTTCATTTTCGCCTATTGAGTGAAGATAGCGGGCATTTTCTATATAATATACCTTAGTATCGTGCTTTTTAATGTATTCTAAGGCCTCTGACGGGTCATAATTCGAACTTTTCAGTATAAGAGCAATCTCTTCCTCCATACGTGTTCTTTCGCCGTCGGCAAGGCTATCGAGGCTGAGCAGATAACCGTTTCCGTAAACTCTTTTTCTCCTGGAATTAGTTTTGGCTCCAAGAGTTTTATTTAATTTGGCCGTTAAAATCTTCTCCTGAACGGACAAAATAAAGTAGATGATATTCTTAAATAAACCCATAGTTCTATTATTGCACTAAACCTAAATTCTAACAACTATGCAAGACCAAAACGTCTGTCTCTTTCTTCTATTTCTTCTTTCTTTTCGTCAATGATTTGCTGTTCGAAGAAACTTTTACCTTTTAATTGAGCGACAAGTCTTTCGTCCATAGCGTTATTTATAATTTCTTTGCTTGCTGATGCTTTGTGGATTCCTGCAAATGTAAGTTCCTGAGTGGAGAGGTTGAGGCTCTTAAACATTTCGCAACCTTTTTCTATCAATGTATTTGACATATTGCTGATTTCATTGAAGATAAGTTTGATTTGTTTAACAGTGCTTAGTCCTGCTTCTCTTGCATATTCGGTAAATCCGATAACCCCTTCTTTAAGAGCGTCTCTGACTGCCTGTTTGCTTCCTATCGGGAGTGACGTTTCGGAATCTTTATTGTCTGTAAGTTGTTCTTTCTTTGTCGAAATAGATGCTTTTATAACTTCAACTTTTTCCTGATTTACCTGATTGCTGTATCCGTATTCGGTCTGTGTTGAAGGAACTTCAGTTTTTGATTCGTTTGAAACCTTTACCGGGGTCTGTACATCTGCTTGGGTGTTGTTAGTTGTCTGTTCAACAACAGGCGGATTTAATTGTGCCTGTTTATCGTTATTAACGATTGTGTAATTATCATTTGTGGTCTTGTTGAGCAGTGATTCAAATTTTTCAACTGTGGTGTCAGATAAGATTTCAGGGTTTGACTCAACTGTTTCTTTAATATCAATCATAGTGTCTTTGTAGAGAGTTTCGTGCTCCTGCAAACCTGAGTTGAAATCTTCCAACAATGTTGTTTTCTGAGTTTCATCAATATTGGTGCTTATTGCGATACCGATTTCTCTACCGGTAGTTTGTCCGATTAAGTTTTGATATCTGTTCCAGAGTTCTTGTTCTTCTTCTGTAAGTTTCTCATTATTTGCTATTTTATTTTGTATTGCTTCAAGTTTTGCTTTGTTTTCTTCCGTCATAAGAGCGGCTGCCTTTTTAATGTTATGCTTGTTGCCGATTTCTTTGTGTTCATAATCCTGTTGTTTTGTAACCTGAGTGGAAATATCTTTTGCATCTTCTTTTTCAAGATTATCAATATAGTTGTCGAAATCTTCGTTAGCAGCGCAGTTATTGTTAAAATCAGTTCTGTCACCTTCGTTTACAAATGAATTGTTCAAAATGTAATATGCTTTATTAGCGGCAGGATTCTTTGTCAAATGCTGTAATACAGCAAGCATTGTTTTTCTTTCTTCAATGTTGTCTGTGTCAGCAACTATTCTTGCAAAAGTCTGAATTTGTCTTTTATTAACTTCTTCTTGTACTCGTTCTTTTGACCAAAGCGGGTGTTTTCCTCTTTCTACCAGAAACATCTTGCGTGAGTCAAACAAATCTTTGAAGAATTTTTCATAGGCTTCATTTTTATCTTCAATTTTTTCGTCTTTCATGAATCTTTCTATACGAGCATTAAAAGACTCTTTTCCGTATTTATCTCTTCTTTTTCTTAAACCTTCAACGGTCCATTCGCCTTCTATTGCGACTTTGTAACCGTTAGCGATTTTGATTACTTCCTGGAGTGAAATCTTGCCTCCTTTATCTGCAGCATCTTCCAACCCTGCCTGCAATGCTGTTTTTATATTTTCGATTTCTTTAGCGTCTTTTTTCTCTAAATCTTTACTTGTGCAGCCTGCAATTCCTTCAAGAAGTTTTGAATTCTTTGCTTCTGTAACACTGATTTTGTACTTACCGAGGATTGCACTGACTGATTGATACAGGCTGTCAAGCGTATAAACCGTGTTTCCGCTTTTAACCAATCCCTTATTATCCTGTTTTTCTGCACCATTCACACTTTCCATGACTGAGTTAGGCTTTGATGCGTTCGAAGCAGCATTAATTGAGGTTTGATTGCTCGGAGCGTCCAGCCAAGTTGAAATATTCTTTCTAGAAAAAATCATAGGTTCAGTCATAATATACCTCATATATATAAAGTATTTGTATATGATGTAATTTTCATATATTATATAAATCTTTACAAATCTTTACATAAATTTTGTAAAGTTTTATTACTTTTGATTAAAGTTTTCGGAAATTATGCCGTTATACATGACGTAAGGTTAAATAGGAACTGAAAATATGTATTTAGTGTTACCGGGTTGTAAAGATTTTATGGACGAATTTCAGATATTCATCAAATTCCTGCAGGAAGGAATTAATGAATGTGTATTAAAGATATATCAAATTGACAGTGTTTTATATTTTTAAAACATTGTTGGTTTGCTTCTCCTCCAATCAATTATTAAGGCACTTGCAAAAGTGCTTTTTTTTTACGTAATTTTTTGATAAAATATTGAAGAGATTTGAGGACGGAATATTTACCGTATATTGATTACGGTCTGTTTATGAAGAAAGTATTTTTTTTAATAACATTAATTATATTGTTTTTTAAGGCAGTACTTTTACCTGTTAGTGCTGAAGGTGAGCCTGTAAAGGTTATGTCTCTGAATTATGACAATTCATCTTCCCTGGTTTATATTACGACGAAAGATACAAATTCTGCGGCCGGAGAGCCTCAGCCGCTTAAATATGTCGGACTTTCTAACCCTAACAGAATATATTTTGATATAAATAATGCGGTTTTGATTGGAGAGAAGCAGCAACTTGTTTTTGAGAAAAGTCCGATAAAAGAAATCAGGTTAGCACAGTTTGAAACAAATCCGAATATTGTAAGGACGGTTATAACATTTGAAGAGGACTTTGATACTTCAAAAATTAAACTTGTAACAGTTGACGGGAATATAATAGTAAAAGTCCTTCCTCCTGCAATTAACAATGATTATTTCAATCTGATTTATGATGAGTCTGCCCAAAAGCAGGAATATTCCGGTATAAATGTCAATTCTCAGTTTATTAAGAAAATCACAGTTCCCGTACAGGAAACTTCCGAAAACAAGGATAGTGTCATAGGCGATATACAACAGGCATTTGGGGAATCAACCCTCCAAAATTCGGACGGTAAGACTTATGACGAAGTTATGTCGGTTGAAATTTCTTCGGGCCTGAAATTACGAACAAAATACTATATAAATCAGTATATTCCGAAGAATAACGGCTTGCTTGTGAGTGGCGTCGGTCAGATATCGGCAGCCAAGATGTTTTATTTAACCTCTCCCGACAGAGCCGTAATTGATTTGCCCAATACGTATTTAAGCCGGTCAGTCAGAAATAAGGAAGTGAATTTGTGTCCTGACGGCAGTTGCGAAGACGTTGCTAAGTTGGGGCAGTTTGATTTCTGTACTGCAAGAATCGTAATAACTTCGAATAATGCTGATAAATATATGCCGATATATTCACAGGATTCTCAATCCCTGTTTGTTGTTAATCCCGATAAACTTAATCATACGGCTTTAACATCAGTGGTTTCCAATATTAACAAGGCCTTCGTAAAGAAGATTGATAACAGAACAAACGAATTGATACTTTCATTTACCGAGCCTATTGTACACTCAATACAGCGTACAGATAATTCCCTGACGCTTTATTTATTTAATGTTCAGAGTTATAACGAGCAGGATTTGATAAAGACGCTTAATAATACTTACTATAAACCTCTTACTCTGTCCCTGCTTCCGAAAATCGGTGTAAAAGCGAAAATGTCGGGTCTGAGTAAGGAAGATATTGTTAAAATTGAGCAGAGCGTAGATGCAAAAGCCCTGAAAATTACTATTGTAAAAAGCAAACAAGATGAAATAAGGGCATTAAACGACAGACCGTTCCGTAAAAAACTTAAGGATAAAATTGTCCTTGATGCAGGGCACGGCGGAACTGACTATGGTGCAATACGTGAGGGGATTAACGAAAAAGATATAACGTTAGATGTTACGCAGAGAATTGAGGCCATTTTACGCTCTAAAGGCTACAAAGTTTCATTGACACGTACTGATGATACATACGTTTCGTTGGAAGACAGAGTTGCCTTTTCTGAGGCGGAAGTTCCGGAAATATTTGTAAGTATTCATGTGAATTCCGCAGTCTCATCTGATCCTAACGGTATAGAAACTCACTGGTATCACGATTACAGTAAGGACCTGGCTGAAGTTGTTCACAAGCACCTTGTGAAAGAATTACCGAATGCAAAAGACAGAGGTTTGTTTAAGTCTAAATTTTATGTTATAAATCATACTACGGTACCTGCAATATTATGCGAAATAGGTTTCCTTTCCAATGAAGAAGAAAGAAATGAACTTATTACGGACAGCAGAAAGCAGAAAACGGCAAAGGCTATAGTAGAAGGTATTATCGAGTATTTAAAGGGGGCAAAGAATAAATGATGGATAATTCGGCAGTTGGTTTCTTTGATTCCGGAGTTGGCGGACTATCCGTTTATTCTCGTTTCCGTGCCCTTTTGCCAAATGAAAATACCTGTTATCTCGGCGATTTAAAAAATATGCCTTACGGTAGTAAAACGCCTGAAGAATTGGTCGGTTTTGCACGTAAGATTTTGGATTATTATAAGAAACTAGGTGTTAAAGCCGTGGTTATAGCCTGCAATACGTCCTCAGCGATTGCGTATGACAAAATTAAGAATGATTACGATTTTAAGATTTACCCCATTATTCAATCGGTGGCAAAAGCAATATCGGCATGCGGGTATAAACGGGTAGGGGTGTTTGCTACACCGGCAACAGTCAGTTCAGGCGCATATAAAAGAGAAATTGTTAAGTACAGCAACCATGTCGAGGTTCTTGAACAGGCATGCCCGAATTGGACTTGTATTGTCGAAAGCGGAAATATTGAAACAGAGGATTCTGTTGCAGATGTGGAATCTCATTTGGGCGAAATGATGAAATTTAAGCCGGAAAAAATCATTTTGGGCTGCACACACTATCCTTATTTAATCCCGGTTTTAAGCCGATTTGCACCTGAGAATTTGTTTATTGACCCCGCTTTAATATTTGTGAATTATATTAAATCGGATATGTCGGCATGCGGTTTATTGAACACTTCAACCCAAAAAGGTTATGAAAAATTTTATGTAACAGCAAAACCCGATGAATTTAAAAGTAACGCAAAGCGTTTCTGTGAACTGAAGGAACTCCCGTCTCTGATTGAATTATAGAAATAAATATATACACGTAAAAATAATATAAATTAATACTTGATTTTTATTTTTATTAGTTGTATAATAAAAAATGCGCCGTTAAATGGCGTAAAGAAAAAAGATTACACTAAAAAGCCGAAATATAAAGTTAGCGTTTAGTTTAGAACTTTGAAACTTTCTATCGATGATTGTTACGAATTGTAAATAATATTTTATCAATTTGTTGACAACATACCTTTAAGAGGTACGATAGGGAATGTTCGGAGAGGAAACCTCCGGTCTGCAGTTGCGGATAAGCTGAGTGAGGAAAGGGATTACCGAGTAATCATAAGAGTGCAGACGAACCAAAAACCGAAATTGAAAGCGAAAATAAATAGCAAAGAAGTAGTTTACCATTTTTGAAGACAAGGGTTTCAAAAATGGCAAAGCTACGCAAGATTGCACTTTGACAACAGAATAGATAGACACGTTAATAATTATTAACGCAAAAAAACTTGTTAATTCGAAACGAATGAACGGACAACAAAAAATGAGTCAAAACTCTGTAGCGATACAGAGATGAGATAAACTTTTCTGACAATGGAGAGTTTGATCCT
>DBYM01000001.1:7947-11584 GCA_002309875.1 Cyanobacteria bacterium UBA1186 | reverse complement strand
AAAGACATATCAGCAGTCGTAGGGTGCTGCGTAGCATTGGCTACTTGGGTATTGTATATGATTACAAAGCCGAATAAAGAACAATATAAAGCCTTAATGGAAATGAATGAACAGTTAAAAGGCGCTCAGGGCGATTTGGCTGCTCAGCAGGCAATAATGGAAGCCGCTGCAGCTGAAACGACAGCACTTGCTGAAGAAGCAGAAGCAAGAAACGAAGATGCGAATAACGTTATGAGCGAATCAGAGGCAAAATATAAACTTATGGCATTGACTCTGTCAACACTTGAGGCAAGAATTTCAGCCGGTGAACAACTTTCGCCCGAAGAAGTTGAATTGTATCAACTGCTCCAGGAAATGATGGCGGCAGAAAGTGCAACTATTAAAGAAACCGGAGAAGATGTTGAATCGGAAGTCGGTGAAATATATACTCAGATGGGTGAGAGACAAGCAGATTTTGATACTTCGGCAGAAACCATAGCAACAGTTCAGGGTGAACATGATTATGCAAAGAGTTTTGATAGAATGACCCAAATATTGTGCGGTCTGACAGGTATATCGCAGGCGGCAAATGCAGTTTCAGGTATTGCTAATGCGGTCAGATTGGCTACAATGGCTTCAAATCCGTTCGGGTTCTGGCTCTATGTATTTGTTACAATGGGTCTGACAGGCGGAGTTGGCTCTGCAGTTGCTGCTATTGAGCAGGCAAAGATGGCAATCGATATACAGGGCGAAATCAGAACAAGAAAAGATACCAATGACGTGATTGGTGATACACAAGCAACATACGATAATGAACTAAACAATTTCTTTATGGGCAGAAGCACTGTTGAAGACCTAGAGTTAGAAGTTCCCGAAGGAACAGATGCTCCGACAGGCAGTTCGGTACCGCAGACTTCAGTCACAACAGGAACAGGAACGGAAAATAAAGAACAAGAAGACACAAATAACAAAAACAAAAAATAAGGCAAAAGTTAAATAACACGAGAGAGAGCAAAACAGCGAGGGCGGAAACGATATCGTTTCCGCCCTCGTTAATTTTTCCCCCGCCCCATGAGGGAACGGCCTGTGAGCAGAGGGCCGAAGGCGGAGCCGTGCCCGTTTAATGCGAGCAGGTCAAGACAGGGGGTTAGGGGGTGGGGTAATTATATTATATTTACCCCTACCCCTATACCTCAATCATAAACGTAACAGGTCCGTCATTTACTAAATCAACTTCCATTGACGCACCAAAAACTCCGTGCTGAGTCGGTATCCCACAGGCCTGCACTTCTTTTATAAAGAGTTCATACAATTCGTTTGCGGTTTCAGGCGGTGCGGAACGGTCAAAACTCGGTCTTGTGCCTTTTTTACAGTCACCGCAGAGGGTAAATTGTGATACAATAAGCATTTCTCCTTTAATATCAATCAGAGAAAGATTCATTTTGTCGTTTTCGTCGGAAAAAATTCTCAAATTAGATACTTTTCTTGCGGCTTTTGATATTTGTTCTTCGGTATCACCTTTTTCGATTCCTACAAAAGCCAAAATCCCGTTTCCGATTTTGGAATACAATTCGTTTTCAATAGTAACGGAGGCTTCTTTAACCCTTTGTATTAAGACCTTCATACAATGTTCCTTTTACCAAAATATCAATTTCACCTATTCTGTTTCTTGAATCAGCCAGATAATCCAAAATCTTATCGGTAATTCTTATAACATTTGTGGTCGAAAAATCTTTCATCATTTTCATTTCGTAGTCCAAATCTATCTTTTTGGCAACAGAGATGAAATCAAACATTTTTGATTTTCCTGCAAAATCGCCCGAAAGTTCAAGGTAGATTAAGGACAGTTTTTTAAGTGTTTTAAGAATATCCGTGTTTACGGCTTTTCTTCTGTGCAGTTCTGTCTGTATATTTCTGATGCAGGCAAAACCTTCGTCTATAATTTGGATTCCTTCTTTTAATTCGGATAATTTTTCTTCAAGATTTTTCTTTATTAAATTTTCATCGTATTTGAAATTGTTTTTAAGAGTTATATCCCCGACGGGCTCTGAGTCTTTGAGTGCTTCTTCAAGCGGAAGGTTTTCAAATCCGTCAATCTGCGCTCCGACGAGCGAGGTGTTTATGTATCTTCGGTCATTAAAATGCTGTGCATATTGGCTCAGAGGAGTTACGAATGCCGCATAAACCGACTCTGTCGGGAGCATTGTTCCGTCTATACCTTTGACGTGGTACAGGGAATTATTTAAAGCAGTCAGTCTTTTAAGGGCCGTTTGTTCTCGGATATTAATATCTTCGGAGGGCGAGATTGCAGCGGCAAACTTTTCAAAATCTTTCGCGGTTATTTCCCATCTGTTGTTTTCTTTGTTGAATTCGCAGGACAAATCTTTGTAGGCGGAGTCTTTACTGTAACACTGCCCTCCTATGTATGCCAAATCCTGTCCGACAAGAATAATTTTGGAACAGCCGAGAAGTCTTGCACAGTTGAGTGCTGTATATGAAACAGTTCCTTTCGACCAGTATTCTTCAATATGTTCACCGCAAAGTTCTGCCCAAAGGTGGTTGACGGGAGTATTTGCAGAGATATGCGAATAGGTGTTTTTATACTTAAAGTTTCTCAAAGCAGGGTTTGAATAAGGCTCGGTTATGAAATTTACATCACTCAAATCAAGACCTTCAACCTGTTTTGAAGAATTATAGGTTTCTATTATGCACAAAAAATCAGGTTTTATGTCGTTGGCAATCAGAGTTTTTAACGCCGTTCCGACCGTAAACAAGATATATTTATCCCGATGTTTTTTTAAGGTTTCAATATTTCTGTCCAGGGTTGGGCCGGCAGAAACAATGACTGCGGTTTTCCCTTTATAGATATCTTTGAATTTTGCAAGCGGAGTTTCCTTCATCAGATGAGGAATATTTTCTATAAGCATTTTCAGCGACGGGTAAAATCTCTCTCTTGTGTATTTCAAATCAAGAGAATAAGTCCCGACGATTTCCTGAAGTTTGGAAACGAGATTTTCAAATCCTGCAGGGTCAAATTCTCTCTGAGAAGGCAGAGATAGCATTTGAGGCGTGTTATGTGTTCCCGATTTCTTGTAAATTTCTTCCGAAACTTCGTCAAGTGTTGCGGTTATATAAACATTCTTTTTGAGAATTTCGTTTGAAAAATCCACCAAAGAGAACGCCGCCCAAAGAATACTCAGATTTGGCTCGTAGAGGATAACCGTTCCGTTGGAATTAAGAGCGGCGACCTGAAATAAATACCCTAAGCCAATTCCGTAAACGATATGAATTGCAACCGGCTCGTTTGTTGCCATTGAAAAAACTTCTTTGGCTTCAGCAAGCGGATTTTGTCTGTTGTGGATATATTTATCGTGATATACAAAATTATATGCTCCGTTTTCCTGAACAAGGTTTGGTGCATTATTAGGCACGTATATCTGTAATACTTTTGATAATTCGGGATTTTTTGTTGCTAAAGCTGATATGTTTTTCAGAAAAATATTGTTCACTAAACTCTCCCTTTTAATTGTCCGCAGGCAGCATCAATATCCGCTCCCCGTTCAAGTCTTACCGTTACCTTCTTGCCCGAATGTTCAAGCAGGTACTTAAATTTCATAATATCACTATTTGATGATTTTTTGTACTTTGTATCATTTAC
>DBYM01000001.1:0-7814 GCA_002309875.1 Cyanobacteria bacterium UBA1186 | reverse complement strand
TATTTGTTTTCAATCGGCATTAATTCGGCACGCAGTTTGTGGTTTGGTGCGTGAAGCGAGATAGCGAGAGTTGATTGAAGTTCCATTTTTGCAAGTTCATCAATTTTCGGAATGATTCCGCTCGTTGAGATTGTAATTCTTCTTGCACCGATTTGAAAATCGCTGTTGAAGATTTCGAGTGCTTTGAGAACATTATCAAGATTTAACAACGGCTCTCCCTGCCCCATAAAAACAACATTTGTAATTTTTAAGCCCGTGTCTCTCTGAATGGTTAAAACCTGCTCGATAATTTCTTTATAAGTTAAGTTTCTTATGAATCCGCGTTTTCCTGTTGCACAGAAGGAGCAATTAACCGCACAGCCGACCTGAGAACTTACGCAGGCGGTCAGGTTTGCCCGGTTATCAAACCTCATAAGTACGGTTTCAACACATTCTCCGTCGGGGTATTCAATCAGATATTTTATTGTTCCGTCAGAACTCACCTGTTTGATTTTGATTTTGGTATCCGTTACGACGGCTTTGGTTTTTAATTCTTCCCTGAAATCTTTGGCAAGATTTGTCATTTCGTCTATTGATGAAACCGATTTCGAATAAATCCAATTGTGAATTTGTTTTGCACGAAACTTGGAGGTATTCATCTCCTCCATAAGTTTTTCAAGTTCTTCGAGTTTCATGCCGGACAATACTAACATAACTTAACCCAACTTGTTCTTGTAAAATTCTATAATATCGGTTTTTGCCTTCAGAAGCAGTGCCTGTTTTGAAATTTCGGCTCTCCAAGTGTTATAACTGCAGCGTGACGGTAAAAGTTTAAGCGGGTTATGCGGAAAATCTTTGCAGATATTTGGTCTGTTTTCGTAATTCGAACAGAGGCTCCCTTTTAACTTCGGACAATAATAATAGTATGTTTTTTCATCTTCTACAAGAGAATTCAGCAAATCGAAATATTCGGGATTGACGGCTTTTGCTTCTTCTTCGGTTTTGTATGGGACGAAAACGGAAACGAAATCCTGTGAGAATTTATCCCCCCTTGCTGCACGTTGTTTCAACTGTTCATAGGAGTATTCGCTGACTGCGAGCCTGCAGCAGTCTCCGCAGCAGTTGCAACTGTATTCGTTTTTTTTGTCCATTATCATTTTGTAAGTATTTTTTAATTTTTGTTGATATTCACCCGTTAAAAAGGTAATAATTTGTGCCTGCCAATCCTTGTAGGTGCAACCTCTGGGATAATTGGTGAATACATCTTTCTTTTCAATACTGCAATCTTTGATTGTGCAAAGAGTACACGGATTTTCGGGTTTAAACTTATTTACTGCGGCCCTTATACTTTCTGCGGCTTCAACAAAAATTCTCTGATAATTATTTTTCAAATCATCGTACTGATTGACTAAAGGTGTATTTTCCTCTTTTTGAGGAGTTGCACTGCTGAAAAAGTTCTCCATACCCAGATAATACCATAAATTACCCGTTCCTACAATGAACTTAACATACTGTTGTTTAACCATGTATTGGGAGGTTTATAAATATGACAGAAAAATCAGAAATTTACAAATGTTATGTCTGCGGAAACGTGGTGCAGGTATTAAATTCAGGGGAAGGTGTGCTTGTTTGCTGCGGTCAGGCCATGGAAAAATTAGAGTCGAAATTTGAAGAAAACGAGATTGGCGAAATAAGGAGTAATTTATGATAAGTGAGCAGATAAATGAAATTTTAAACGAACAGATTAACAAGGAATTTTATTCGGGATATTTGTATCTTTCAATGTCCGCAAATATGAAAGAATTGGGTTTGAACGGATTCGCCTCATGGCTCAGACATCAGGCCGGAGAGGAGGTTGAACACGGGCTCAGGATATATGACCACTTAATTGACAGAGACAGTTTTGTAAAACTTAAACAGATAAGAATACCCGAGTTTCAGTTTAACGGTATTTTGTCGGTTTTTAATACGATTTACGAGCACGAAAAATGTATAACGGCATCGGTTATGACGGTTGCAAAGTTGGCAGAGGACGAATGTGACAGAACTACGCTTAACTTTGTTGACTGGTTTATTGAGGAACAGATTGAGGAGGAAGAAGCGGTTAAAACAATAATTAAACGCCTTGAACTTTTTGGCGATGACAAAGTTGCTCTGTTTTTGATGGACAGGGAATTGGCGCAAAGAGAGCAATAAATAATGCCGGCTTCTGAATGAAACCGGCATTAATACTTATAATTCAGCATAACTGATATCAGGCTCCAATTTTTCAAAATCTTCTCTTGTTATTTTTAATTTGTTGGTAGGATACCAAGGGTTTACTATGTAAATATAATTTTCATCTTCACCGGTAATTGAAATCGCGTGATTTTTCGGAATATCGAAGACTTCACCGTATTGATTTTTTGCGTGAATGCCTGTTGTATCTTCTTTCAAATGCCCAAAGGAGAAGACTTTCTTTTTGTCGTTAAAATTAAATTCGTTATTTTCGTATTCCTTTCTTTCTCCGTTGCCGAGTAAAACCTGATACAAAAATTCGGAATGGTTGGCATTTGAATCAAGTTCGTCAGCAGACAAAGGGTCATCGTAGGCACAATCTCTTATATATCTGTCAATAGCGATTTCAAACGCTCTTACATCGCCGTCTCCGACGGATAAATAATTGGATTTATTTATTTCATCATAAGAAATTACATATTTTTCGCCGACACCTTTAAGACTGACCGTAATATATCCTTTTTCCGGAGTGTTTGGCTGAAGTAAGTTTGAAAGAACGGTTTTGTCTTTGCTGTTAATGGAAATCAGACTTGCAAGAAGCCAGCAGTTACCGACATTACCCTGATTTGTATTAACATCATATTTCCCGTTAATTTCGGATATTTCAGCATACGGATTATTAATTTTCCTGTTGCATAATCTTTTTATATCGACGTAGCATTTTTCATACGCTTCACTTTTTATGTTATTTTCAAAATCTTTTTTAATATCGTCGGTATAATAATCTTCATTTTCAAACAATGAACTGAAGTCGGATTTTGCAATCGTTTCAAAGAAAGTATCGTCCATATATTCGGCAGAAGTTGCTATGTCAATTGAATTTATGATTTTCCGTATAAGGTCTGCCTTAAAGGACTTGGATATGTTTTCATTGCCGTTAATGTTGCTTATTATATTTTCTCCGTTTTCGGAAAATTTTTGTATTATCTTTGCAGCCGGGGCTTTATCAAAGAAACTGATATATTTTTTTACTTCGTCATAATTTCCTTTTTTAACAACTTCATTTAGAGTACCTGCAATATATTCAATATAACCCTCATCTCTGCGGAAGAAAGAAGTCCCTGTTATCAGTTTTTGAATTGAAGGCTCATCTTTTAACTCGGAAATCAGGTCTTTTCCTGTTAATTTGTAGTAATCTGCTAAAAGTTCGGGCAGAAGCCCTTTATCCGTGGCTGTTTTTATATTCTTGGCCAAATTGTTTGTTTTATTGTTATCAATAATTTCCTGTGCTAAAAAATTATCTCTGGAGACCAGGTTATCATCTGAATCATAAACAGATTTTAGTATTACATTATGACGGTTGTCAAAATTTATTACTTCGCTTGAGTTGTCGTCATTTGTTTTTCCTTCTCTGTCAATAATTCCGTTAGAAAGTCTCATATTTTCATGGTTTTTATAATCAAACAGAGTGATTTTGTCATTATAATTAGAAATTGAAAAAACGGGCTCATTATTCTTTCTGTCAAATATGAGTGTTTCTGTTCCCGAAAACTCTACGTAGAATTGATTTTCAGGGAAAATTTCTTTGATTTTTTCAGGAGTAATATTGCTTGTATCAACTTTTCCGTATTCACATTTACAGCCTAATTTATCAAGCACAGAGTAAATATTTGTTGTAAGCCTGTTGTTTAAACCGTTATCCGTAAGTTGCTCCGGCTTTTTGAGCATTTGTTGATTTTGAGAAGGCTCTTTTATACCCCAAATACTTACATCTTTGGGCTTTGAATTCTGAATCTCTTTATTTTCTCTGTTAAAAAACGAACTAAATATTCCTGAAATTCTAACCATACAAATTTACCAATAGTACTCCGTTATTTATAACGGCAAAAATCGCACAAAACTTTAACTTATACGGTGTGAATTTAACAAAAATTTACAAAAAAAAACGGATATTAACAATATCCGTTTTTTTTAAACATTTTTTGATTTGTAATTATTTTACACTGTCCTTTATAACAATCAAATTTTTAACAATTTTCATTGTTGTAGTCGGAAAAACTACTTCCGCGAGCCCGTCAGCAATACTTAAAATGCTTCCTGCTCTCAGAGTAACGTCTTCGCCTTTGTACTGAAAAACATAGTCATCTTTTCTGTCTGACCTGATTGTAATTTTGTTGTCCATCTTTTCTGATTTACCCCTTCTTTTTTTGAGTAACATTATCCATTAGAACAGGGAACGGCAGAATGCTGCCATTCCCGTAATACTTATACTGACTTATTTTTGATTAATCAAAAACATAACTGATAATAGCTGCTTCTCTGGCTCTTTTGATAGCCTTAGCAATCATTCTCTGGTGTTCGGCACAATTACCTGTTACACGTCTCGGAATAATCTTTCCTGCTTCGGTTAAATATCTTTTAAGTTTTGAAGCATCTTTGTAATCGATATGTTCAACGTGGTCTGCACAGAAACTGCAGGTTTTACGTTTTTTTCTATCGTTTAAGTCTTGTTTTGCCATTTTTAATTTGCCTTTCTAGCCTTTTAATTTATTTCGACCTGTAATACTTATTTTTATAATCCCTAAAATGGGATTTCGCCTTCGCCGATTAATTCATCGGTGAATTCTTCGGTGTTGAATTTAGTCAGTTCCGGCTCGTTTGAGGACGGAGTTACGACAGGAGCATCAGCGCCCATAAACTCAATTGAGTTAGCATTAATTTCGAAGATTTTTCTGTCATTTCCGTTTTCGGATTTAACGGTTGCAACCTGCAAGGCACCCTCAACGAGAACTCTGTCGTCTTTTGATATTGACGATACGATTTCATCAAGAGAAGTTCTTCTTACAATGACCCTCAGCAACATTTCTTCTCTGTCGCCAATGTTGAGTACAAATGACGAAACAGGAATATTGTTTTGAGTAAATCTTCTTTCCGGGGCTCTGAATACAGAGCCTGTAACAACGGCTTTTGCTAATGACATAAGTTTACCTCTAAACTGCCTGAACTTTTTTAGTTACTTCCATAAACATAAATCTTAAAACATTTTCGTTAAGTTTAAGATTTCTTTTGAACTCAACAACTGATTCTCCCGGAATAGAGAGAACGATAGTTGTGAAGAAGCCGTCTCTGTAGCCTTGTACGTCATAAGCCAATTTTTTACGGCCCATTTTGTCGATAGATTCTATAGAACCCTTATATGACTTAACTTCAGATGTAATTTTGTCAACGATTTTGTCTAATTCTTCAGTATCAAGACTGGGTTTGAATACTGTGAGTAATTCATACTTTTTCATATTTATATTTCTCCTTATGAAACCATGCTAACACGAACAGGGCTGATTGCAATAGGGGCAAGAGTGTAGGTGGCACAAAATCCACTTTATCCCTTTTTTATCGTACTTCTTTCCAATGCTCTGACAAATCTTGTCGGCAGGTTTTCTTTAGGGTTTATTGAGCCGACAAGGATTGTTTTGCAGCCTAACAATTTCCCTGCTAAAATATCCGTCAGCGGTCTGTCTCCAATCATTACGGCCTGAGACGGCTCAACCCCGATTGATTTCAGATATTCTCTCATAACCTTCGGGTTAGGCTTGTTTGCTTTCCCGATTACTTTGCAGGGAGCGATTTTGTTTGCGTTTTCTATATAATTGTCTTTTTTGTTATTGGAAATTATTGCGACTTCAAAATCTTGTAAAAATGTATTAAACCATTCCAGCGTTTCGGGCAAAAAACTTCCTGATTTTGAAACCATAATCGTACTGTCAAGGTCAAACATCAGGCATTTAATTCCCTGTTCTTTTAGTTCCTCAAGGTTAATTTCGTAAATATTTTTTAGATTGTAATCAGGTTTTATAAACATTTTACTAATCCTTGCACGAACAGATCTGAGATTCTTTAATATCCCCTTTAATCCCGACCGTTCTTGCCAGAGCATATTCAAAATCTTCGGGCTCTCTGGTAAATCTTACCCAAAGTTCGTTGTTTGTGTTTGCAATATCCAAATCAAACCCTTTTTCGTCCTGAATTTCCGTAACCTGAGTTACGAATTTTTCCGAAGGTGTAATGATTTCGATATCTTCGTTTTTATTAAACTTGTTTTTGGTTACTATCTTATATTGGTTTCCGTTTTTGCTGTGGACTTCAAACAGGAAGTCTGCACCTGCAAGACCTTTGGAAATATCGTAACTGTAACCGTCAGGCGGGTACCCTTCGCCGAGGTAGAAGCCTGTTGTGTAACCTCTGTTTCCGACTTTTAAAAGTTCCTGAAAATAAGGCTCCATATCCGCATCAGGGTTGGCACAAACGGTATCTATTGCTTCTCTGTACGCTTTTGCGGTGGCTGAAACATAATAAAGACTTTTTGTCCTTCCTTCAACTTTAAACGAATCAATTCCTGCATCAATCATTTCTTTCAGGTGTTTTACAAGACACAGGTCTTTGGTTGAAAGTATATGTGTTCCTTTGTCGTCCTGAACGATTTCCTGATATTCATTCGGGCGGGTTTCTTCAAGGAGTTTGTAACTCCACCGGCATGGCTGAGAGCAGTTCCCCGAGTTGGCTTTTCTTTCGCCGTTTGTCATATAATCGCTCAACAGGCATCTTCCTGAGAAGGATACGCATTGTGCGCCGTGGATAAAACATTCCAATTCCATTTCGGGAACTTTTTGTTTTATTTCCGCAACATCTTTTATCGGGAGTTCTCTTGCTAAGATACACCTTGTTGCGCCCATATCCTGCCAAAATTTAACGGCTTCATAGTTAAGGATATTGGCCTGAGTTGAGACGTGGATTGGAGTTTTTGGCATGTATTTTTGCGCAAGTCTCATTATCCCGGGGTCGCTTATTATAAGTGCATCGGGGTTGGATTCAACAATCTTGTCCATAGCATTTCCAAGTGACTTAATATCTTTGTTAAAGGCAAAGATATTAAGTGTGAGATAAGCCTTTGCGCCCATTTCTTTTGCGGTATCGATGGCGAGTTTGAGATTGTCGAGTGTAATCAGTTCCCCTTTGCGCATAGCACGGAGGCTGAAATCAACAACGCCGAGATAAACCGCATCAGCACCGTATTTTATCCCGTATTTAAGTTTCTCAATATTGCCCGCAGGCATTAAAAGTTCAGGCTTGTTCATAAATATATACTAACACAAACATAGGGGTAAAGGGGTAAAGGGGTAAAGGGGTAAATATCAGGGGTAAGTGTCAGTGGGACATATGTTAAATGGACACTTCTACTTCAAATTTTCTGTCCCACGGGTAGGAGTAGATAATATTGTGTGTCGGGTTATATTCTAATATTTTTGATAAACGTTCTTCGTACGGTTTCATAAGTTTTGAGATATCGCACGATTTGTCAATTTGGCTTCTGATGTTTGCCTGATAAGCCCAATCGTCTAAAAATCTGATCATTTGTAATTTTTTAAACGCATTTTCGTCATATTTTTTCGCGTTGAATTTTACTTTAACTCCTGCAAGCAGGCTACCTAAGGTGTTAGCGGAAGTATTCCACCCTGCATAACCATAAAAATCAGTGTTAATCTTGGGTAACAACTTCTCCACAAACGAATTATCCGCTCCGTTAGCAAATCTTACATCTGCAATGGCATAAGGTTTATCAG
>DBYM01000065.1:24937-27073 GCA_002309875.1 Cyanobacteria bacterium UBA1186 | reverse complement strand
ATCTGGGCAAAAGCGCAGGTCGGAAGAAGTCAGAGCGTCTATGATACAAAATACTTCGTACAAACTCCGGAAGACAGAAATTATTATTCAAGATATACAACGGATTATGCTCAGTTAGATATACCAATCCCTCACGATTGGGGTAAATTTACATTCGGGCATGAAATGATACATTACAAGACCCTTACCTACAAGAACAATTATAATATGTTCCGCTTTGTATATACCTTCCCGACATGGCACAGATTAACCCCGAGTGTCGGTTACGGTTTCCGTTACCACGGTCAGGGCGGTAATGACTTCAGTGTAGGTCTTTCATACAGAGCAAAATCCGGTCAGACAATGAACGTTAATTATCAATATTCTAAGAACGGCGGTTTCTTTATTGATAATATGTTCACTCCTACGACAAACAGACACTCAATCTTCTTTACCTTCAATGATGCCTTCCAGGTATTCCACAGAGGTCTGAAATCTGTCGGTGATGAAGATACAACAAAAGGTTTGTTTGAAGCAATCGCCTTTGTCGATATCGACAAGAACGGCAAATTTGACAAAGGAAAAGATGTTCCTATGAAGGATATTCCTTTGATTGCAAATTGGTTATCAGAAAGCAATATAACGAACAAACGAGGCAGAGTATATTCTCAGAGTGTAGAAGAAGGTATCTATACGGTGTCTATCGATATGGATAACCTGCCGCTTACGGTTGCTCCGCTTACGAATGATAAGATTGTAAACAGAATTAAGATTGACGGCGGTAAGACAACAAGATTGGAAATACCTCTTGTTTCAACGGTCGGCTCAGTTTCAGGTGTTCTTAAAATCTCCGATGAATTTGACAGAGGTTTGAGAATATCCGATTTCGTAGTAGTTGTACTTGATTCCAACGGTGAAGAAGTTAATTATTCGACGGTTGATGAATCAGGTGAATTCTACATTTCAGGTTTAGCTCCGGGTGATTACACACTCCAGCTTGACGAAAGATTTATAAGCGCATACGGCCTGGAGGAAGGTGCAAACAGCCGTATAAACATTGTAATTCCGTTTGATTATGACAATCCGACGGACCTGATGGATCAGGACTTGGAATACAAGACCTTATCCCTCTAAAACAAGTTCTATTTAACACAAGACACATATGTGGTTAGCTGCAAGAAATTGCAGCTTTTTTTTACGCACCGAGCAGAGGCACGACCGAAGGGAGAGACGAAGCGCGCGTCAACGGAAATGTGGGTTTCCGTTGCAAGCGCAAGCGGTGCCGTTTAATGCGAGGTGCGCACCGAGCAGAGGCACGACCGAAGTATTTTAATATAATTCGCATAGTTTTTTCAATTCATCTCCGCCCAAAAATTCATAATACTGTTTTGGAGTTCCTTTTGTATCAGATGCCCAATTCGGCTGCTTTAAGAGTTCCTTCAACTCCTGCTCCGTCTTGTTTTCAAAGGTGTCTGAGAAATCGCCGAGGCTTTCTTTAAAAATATCATAAGAAGTCAGGCTCTTTTTATCCGTATTCCAATACTTTTCCGTTTTCGGAAGTTTTATAACTTCATCAAACACTCTGTTCCAATTTGCTGTCAGATTTTTGAGGCTGAAATTGTCTTGTGCAAAGGTTTTTGCCTTTTGGCTCAGCGTTTCTCTCAGTTTAATATCTTTTTTTAAGAGGTTTATGTATTCAATATATTCATCAAGATTTTCTGCAATTAAACCTGTTTCCATGTGTTTTACAAGGCTCATTTCACACAGGTTATTAAGCACAACAGGCACAACTCCCGCACTCATAGCCTCCTGCAAAACCTGCTCTCCCGTTCCGTAGTGATCGGGATTAAGAAGATATGCAAACACATCGAGTTTTTTCAGAATTTCACCGACATCATCAATTTTGCCCGTAACTTCAAACCTTGGTGAAAAAGATTTGAAAGTGTCGGCATTTTTCCCTCCGCCGGTGATAAATATTTTATCGGCATCGGTTTTTGCAAGGGTTTCGGCATAACAAGGGTGCATTTTGGCAAAATCGACCGTTCCTATATAGCCTGCAAAATAACCTTCGTGAGCCTCTTTTTTAAGGTTTTCAAATCTTTCTGTTCCGCCTGTTGATAAAATGCAGGAGAGTTTTGAAGACTTTGGCATATATTT
>DBYM01000065.1:15569-24813 GCA_002309875.1 Cyanobacteria bacterium UBA1186 | reverse complement strand
AGAAAATCGTACAAAAGCGGGTGATTCCAAAAATGAATAACCGTAATATCTGCAGACTTAATTTTCGGTATAATTTCATCAGCGGGAATCTGAGAAAACAATTCTATGTTATTTTCTTTACAAATATCTGTCCCTTTTTGGTTTGCGTAATCAAGGGTTATGACGGAATGACGATTGGACTTATCATAGGTAAGCCAATTCAGTAGAACAGTTCCGATTCCGCCTCCGAGGTGCGGAGTTATGTGCAGGATATTTTTCATAATCTGTAAAACCTGATGTGAAACAACAAATGCAGAGTACCCCAGAGTTTGTTAAGGTATTTTCTGTTGGTAAATATTCCCTGACAATAAAACCACTGAAGCGACCTGAAAACTCTGTTATGGAGTTTTGTTATTTCATCTTCGCTTAATATTGAAGAAAAGTATTTGTCATTCTGTATTGCATCGGAAAAGATTTGGCATCTTCTCCTTGTAAGATTTCTGTCTGTGATTCCGGCTGTCTTATAGACTTCGTGGGTTGTTTTAAGATTTCTGGAAAACCCGCCGTCACGCTTATTTAAATGTGTATCGGCAAGCATTTTGCACTTACCGGTTGCCAAAAACTTCATAATCAGTATTATATCTTCATTGTATCTGTCGATAATATACTGGCCTTCGGTTCTTTTGATTTCACGCAGAATTGATGTTCTGAAACAGCCTGATGACATTTCAAGAAAATCCTGATATCTTAAATACGGTTTTAGTCTTTTGTATATGGTATCCGAATCAAGTTTTGCGATTTTGCAGGTTTTCCCGATTTTTTTTGAAAAATCAAAATAATTATGCGGGAAAAGTTTTGTAGATGGACACACCATTGAGTAATCGGGTTTATTCTTTATAAAATCAACGCATTTTTCCACATAATCCAAATCAAGCCAATCGTCATCATTCAGGAATATAAAAAAATCACCGCTTACCCTGTCGAGCAGGAAATTTGCATTTCCGACCATACCTATGTTTTCTTTATGGCGGAAATATTTTATTCTGTTATCTTTTTTTGCTTCTCTGGTGCAGTATTCTTCGGTTTCATCTTCCGAATGATTATCGCCAATCAGGATTTCAATATTTTTATAGGTTTGATTTTTCGCACTTTCAAGTGCGGTTTCCACCATTTTTCTTCTGTTATATGTTTGTAAAACTATTGTTACTAAAGGATTATCTGCCATATTTTTGTCCGTTACATTAATGATTTAACGGGATTTTCAAACCCCATATCTTTAATTTGTTTCATAATGGAATCGTGATACCAATAAGGAAGCACAACAATTGTAGCATATTTATCTTTAATTGTGTCAGGATCTTCGACTTTGTATTCCCGTCCTCCGATTTTGTAGTTTAAGCCTTGCCTTTGCTTGTTTCTGTCTATAAGTTGAAGGACATTACAATTATCAAAAGTTCCGTTCATCAAAAGTGCGGTTGATGCCCCGATACCCCAAAGGATAAGTTTCTCCTGAGATTTTTCAAACTCTTTAATAAACGGCTCAAGCCTGCCTGCGGAGGTTTTTCTGTATTCAAGGATTGCATCTTTGTCGGAGGAAGTGTATTTTACTTCGTTTTTGCTTCCTATTTTATAGAGTCCGTAGAGAACATCATAACTCTCGGCTTTAAAGAATTGACCTTTGGTTATTAATTCAAGCCCGCAGGCTCTTCCTAAGTTTTCCATTGTATCCGGTGTGAAATGGTAAATATGCTCAAAGGTGTACATTGTATAAGGCACGGAACCCGTATTTGAGTATTTTGATGCGTCGGGAACTTCTATGTAAAGATATCCGTTTGGTTTAAGCATTTTCTTTGCGTTTTCTATGACTTTATCAATATCCATGAAATGTTCAAGAGAATGAATCATTGTTATAAGGTCATATTTTTGTTCAAGTTCTTTTGGCGGATTTTCGCACCCGTTAATCAGAATGGTATTTACCCCTTTTCCTTTGGCTATTTCTGCACATTTTTCGGAAATTTCAAGTTGTTCCGAGTTTTTATAACCGTTTGAGAGCAGGAATTTTGTAAAATCTCCGCTTCCTCCGGCATGGTCAAGAATTGCGGAATCTTTACTGATTTTATCCCTGAATTTGTTCAGAATATCATTGAAATAAGCATTTGTATGTTCTTCTCCGTAAATTTCATAATACCCGAAAGGGTTGCTGTTTGGGGAAGAATAATATTTATCAAAATCTTTTTGGGTTGCTTCCATATCAACGTAAACCAAACCGCAGTTTGGGCATTCCGTCATATCACTCGGGCTTTTGGGAAAATGTTCTCCCATAAGTTTGAGATTTGAACAGAGTTCAAAGAGTACGTTCTTATTTCTGCTTCCGCAGATTTTGCATTTATCAGTCATTATAGTCCTTATATGTTATTGTTAATTTTTCTAACTTTTCGTCAAGTTCTTTGTTTATGCGCTTTCTTCTTTCATCTTCATTTAACCATTTTAACGTGGAAGTTACAATATCTTTTGCACCCATTTTTGTTTTCCAATCAGGGGCAAGAGATTTTATTTTCGAGTTGTCAAAAAGTGCATTTTCCATTCTTTGTTTCATCAAATCTTCCGGCATGATGGGAAGGCTTAAGCATATTTTGTAAGGAATATGAATAAATTCGGGCTCTTTGTTTACGAGTTCTTTTGCAAATATTCCCATAATATTATTGAAGGTGGAAACGGTATCTCCTATTATGTTGAAGTCATCACCAACGGTATCAGGATTTCCCATTACTGCGGAGAAAGCGGACGCAAAATCGCTTGAATGAGTGAAAGTCCACTTATTTTCGCCCGAGCCTGCAATCAGAATCGGTTTTCCGTTCAGGTATCTGTTTGCGACGGTATAGCAATTATGCCCTATTGAATAAGGAAGAATTGTATCTAAGGTGTATCCGGGACGAACAACCGTCAGCGGGAAATTTTCGTTTTTCATTTTTTCCGTTAAGTAATTTTCTGCCTGAAGTTTACCCAGGATATAAGGACTTGCCTCCTCTTCAGTATATTTAATGCTTTTTTCGCTTACGATATCATATCTTTTAAAGACAGATTCCGTACTAATCAGAATATATTGTTTTGTCTTGTGTTTAAAAAGTTGATATGCGGCTTCCGCATTCTCTTTTGAAAAACATAAGAAATCACAGACGACATCAAAAGAAAGATTTTCAAGACTTTCTTCTACTGCTTTAAAATCCCTGTAATCGATATTTATTACTTTTACCCCCGAGGGGACTTCTCTGCGGGTTGAGGTGGTTTGCTCACGGTTGAGGATATGGACCTCATGTCCGAGTTCTAAAGCCTGCTTGGTAACCCACCAACTGATATTCCCGTAGCCTCCCGTAATAAGTATTCTCATACAACGCCCCAACTATACCTGAACATATCTGCTTAAAAGTTCTTCTCTGTAAGCATCAATATTGTCAATGCAGGCGGTTTCTATTTCAAGACAGCCCGAGCAGCCCGTTAATTTACGGCGGTTGCCTTTGAGGTGTTCGATTCTGTATTCGTCCATCTTATTCCAGAGTTCTTTTACGGAATAGTCTTTTACGCTTCCCAACGTCATTCGTCTGTTCCAATCGACAATACATCTTGAGGCTTCGCCGTCTGAATTTATGGTTAAGATGTAGAATAATCTCGGGCAGACAGTACATTCCTGAATTTTGTTTCCGTAAACCCCGACTTCTTCGTCCATCAGTTCGGTGTTGAATTCGGGCCAGCATGGTGCCATGTGCTCGACGGTTATTTCATCGCAGATATCACCAAACAGGCTGTAAAAACGTTCTTTTGTTTCCTCAAAAGGTGTGTTATAATTTTCAGCCATTGTTTTGCAGAAGATATGGAGATTTCCTCTGTTTTCGTATAAATCTCTCAGGTTGTCCAAAAATCTTTCAAAATCAAGTTTTGCGTTGCTTGTTTTTAAGTAGCCTGCGGAATCCATTGCTTCTACGGAAATATTAATTCTGTCCAGGCCTGATTCAACGATTTCTCTGTTAAGTTTCGGATTCAGAAGTGTTCCGTTTGAGGTTGTATCGACAGAGAGGAAATGTCCCGATTCTTTTGCGTATCTGACCATTTTCGAGAAATTCGGATTCATTAAAGGCTCGCCTTCTTTGTAAAGACGGAGAACTTTTATTTTGTCGGGAAATTCCGCACAATCGTCAATAACTTTTTTATAGGTTTCAAAATCCATTATACCTAAACTGTTTTTCTTGTCTTCTGTCCACAAATCTGCGTGGGCTCTTCCGCACGGGCAGAATTCGCACTGAAGATTGCAGACGCTTGACGGGTCGCAATAGAGTATAAACGGGGTTTTAAGAGGAATGACTGTTTCAAGTCTTGTTCTTCCCTCTTCTATATATCTGTGACCTTCCTTTGCTTTCATATAAAACTCCTTATCCTGTGGTTACATTATACTATACAAATACCTGATTATACAAAATGCTTAACACTATTACAGGCATTTTCAATCATGGTATAATTTTATCTGTTATAGGAAGTATTAAGGAGAACTTTGATGATAGTTGTTCATTCCGGGGAAGAAGAAAATAAGATTCTGCACAGTGTTGACCCGAGAATTTTAGATGCCTGCTATATGACTGAGGGTGAAAAAGAGTTTTTAAACTCAATGGTTTTGCGGAAGAAACCCCGTAAAATGATAGAAATAGGCGTTGCAGCGGGCGGCTCAACGGGGATAATATTAAATGCACTCAAAGAAAACAACAATAATGCCGAATTATATTCCATAGACTTTTCGACGGAATTTTGCAACGATTCTTCCAAACTGAGCGGATATGCGACTATTGATTATGCAACCGATGAACTCAAAAAGAATTGGCATCTTTATACGGGCAATTTTGTTTCCGAATTTCTTGATGAAATTGGCGGAGATATCGATTTTGCTTTCATTGATACAGTTCATTGGAACCCGGGTGAAATAATCGATTTTCTGATGGTCTTGCCATATCTCAAAGAGGGTGCGACTGTTCTGTTCCATGATATAAACCTGCACAGCAATACAGGCTGCCCCGAAATGGTTACAAACTGCCTTTTGATGAGTACAATAAGGGGAGAAAAAATTCTTCCCGACAGAAAGGACAGAAAATTCCTGAATATCGGCGGGCTTATTCTTGATAAAGATATAAAAGAACATTTGTGGGAAGTATTTAACTGTATAAATATGCCCTGGAGTTACCTTCCCGATATTAAGTCTTATGAAACAATAAGCAGAGCCCTTGAGCGTCATTATGACAAAGAACTTTGTGATATTTACCACGCAAAATACAACGATTATGCGGAAACAGGTTTGTTAAACCATTATTCCTCAACGGATAAAAGATATTCAAAACGCAGTTATATTATTGCTGAGGAGGATTTGGAAAAATACAAATCTTTGCCTCTCAAAATGAAAGACGGGTTATCCAAAGCGCGCGTTTTTACCAAGTATTTGAGTATTGTGAACAGATAAAGGAGAGAACTTTTGGCAAATCTTGATTTTAAAACAAATTTTGTAATTTCTGTAAAATCAGCAATCAAAAAATATCAAAGAATGAAAAGATATTTTAACAGATATGATTTTAAAAGTTGGAATTGCAGAATAGTCAGAAGTTATGAGGAATACAAACGTTTTGGGGAAGAAAACAAATCAATTACGGCAAAATGTTTTGAGATAGACGAACAAAACCTTAAACACGGTGTTCACGAAGGAATAATCAGGGGTAAATGTTCGTTTTGCGACAAAAAGGTTGATTTTATTTGGAAATTGAGGCCGCAATATTCCGAGCATATCTTGTTTACCGAGGTTTTGTTTCATACGGGCTGCCATATGACTGCAAGGCAGAGAGCGGTTATTCAACTTTTCAAGATTTTTGAAAAAAACAATCCCGTAAACAAAAAAATATATATTTACGAACAGACAACACCTTTTTATGAAAATTATAAAAACTGTTGGGGAAAAGATAACGAGATTATAGGCTCGGAATATTTGGGCTTTGACAAAAAACCGGGAGAAATTGTTAACGGAATAAGACACGAAGATTCAATGAATCTGAGTTTTAAAGATAATGAACTTGATTATATGATTTCGAACGACGTTTTTGAACACGTTCCTGATATAGATTTATCGCTCAAAGAAGCAAAAAGATGCCTGAAACCGGGAGGGAAACTGCTTTTCAGAATTCCGGTCGAATGGGAAAGAGAGAAAACCTTCAAACGTGCCGAGTTTAATAATGGTGAAATCACTTATCTTGCAGAAAAAATTTACCATGGCGGATTTCAGCATGACGGCTCTGACGGCAGTCTGCTTGTGTATAATTACGGGCAGGATATTTTTGATATCGTAAAGAGAGCAGGTTTCAAAGATGCCTACGGAGTGGCGGTTTTAGACAAAAAATACGTTAATATCGACTATACTCCGATTCTTGTTTTTGTATGTGAAAAGTAAATTTATACTTTCCAATCTTCGTAATTTTTGTCCTTTTCGTTAATAATCAGGGGTTTAATATCTTTCCATTCAATTCCGAAGGCGGGGTCATTATATCTCATTACCCCGTAGTAATCAGGATAGAAAAATTCACTTACCTGATAAAAAACGGTTGTATTATCAACAAGTGTCTGATACCCGTGTGCAACATAAGGCGGGATATAGAGCATTTTGTCATTATCTTCGGTTAATTCGACACCAAACCATTTTAAGTATGTCGGAGAGTTTCTTCGGACGTCCGCTATAACATCGTATATAGCACCTTTTTGGCAGGAAACAAGTTTCCCTTCGGCATAAGGCTCTCTCTGCCAATGCATACCTCTGATTGTGCCTTTTTTGAGATTTTTGGATAAATTGGATTGGCAGACATTGAAATCAATTCCCGCATTTTCAAATTCCTTTTTGCAGAATCGTCTTTCAAATGTTCCTCTGTCATCTCTGTAGGGCTCAATAGTTATAAGGTAAGCACCCTCTATGTCAAGTTTTTCAAATTTCATTTGTGTAATCCTCAATCTGTTTAAGGGAGAAAACTTTCATATCCGCACCTTCATAGTATTCTTTGTACCACTCGACAGTTTTCTGAACTGCGGTTTTGGTATCATATCTCATTTTCCAGCCGAGAACACTTTTTGCCTTGCCGGGGTCAAGCATAAGCAGATTGGCTTCGTGCGGGTGTTCGGATTCGTCATATACGACAGTTCCCTTTCCGTATAATTCACAAACCATATCGGCAACATCTTTGACAGTTACAACTTCGTCAGGGCCGAAATTAAAACTTTCCGCATATCTGTTACCGTAATTATAAAGCCTTTCTCCGAGGATTAAATATCCCGCCAAAGGCTCAAGAACGTGCTGCCATGGCCTTACGGACCGGGGCGAACGAATATTTATCAAAGAATCCGAATTTATCGATTTGATACAGTCGGGAATCAATCTGTCTTCTGCCCAATCTCCGCCGCCGATTACGTTTCCTGCTCTTGCGGTTGCAAGGGCAAATTCGCTTTCATGTAAAAATGAACGTCTGTATGATGCTGAAAGTATTTCGGAACAGGCTTTTGAGGAGGAATACATGTCATATCCGCCCAACGGGTCGGTTTCTTTATATTTCACGTCTTCTTCTTTGTTCTCATAAACCTTGTCTGTTGTTATGTTTACAAAACCTTTGACCGTTCCGCATTTTCTTGCGGCTTCGAGCACGTTTAATGTTCCGATTACATTTGTCTGATAGGTTAAAACAGGCTCTCTGTAGGATTTTCTGACCAATGGCTGCGCTGCGAGGTGAAAAACGATATCGGGTTTAAAGGCTTTCATCGTTCTTTCAAGCATTTCGGAATCCAAAATATCCGCAAAAATTCCGTTTTTCAGATTTAAAACGTTGTAAAGAGCAGGCTGGGTTTCGGGCTCAAGAGAATATCCGAAAACATCGGCACCAAGACTTGTGAGCCAAAGGTTAAGCCATGAGCCTTTGAAACCGCTGTGTCCCGTTAAAAAAATTCTTTTATTTTTATAAAAATTCAAAGTTTGTTCCACTTATATATTGTCCTTTTATGTATAAACCCGTAGTTTGTTCAAGTAACAAAACGATTAAAAGTCTTTTTGCCTTCTTTTTCTACAGAAAAAGAAGGTTTATTTCTTCCATAGTGCCCAAGGTGAAGTTTCATCAGCCCACATTTGGGTAAGTTCTATTTTATCTCTCAGGGTATCCATAGACCTCCAGAAACCGCTGTGCTTATAGGCATTTAACTGACCGTCTTCCGCAAGTTTTTCCATCGGCTCTCTCTCAAATATCGTGTTGTCGGACGGTTTTATGTAATCAAAAATTTCAGGTTCAAGCACAAAGAAACCGCCGTTTATCCAGTCTCCGTCACCCTGCGGTTTTTCTTTGAACGATTTGACTGTTCCGTCTTTACCGATTTTTAAAGCCCCAAATCTTCCTGACGGCTGGACGGAAGTAACGGTAGCAATTTTACCTGCTTTTTTATGACATTTCAGAACTTCCTGCAAATTAACGTCAGAAACGCCGTCTCCGTAAGTCAGCATAAAGGTTTCATCTTTCAGAACGTCTTTTGCTCTGTAAATTCTTCCGCCTGTCATTGTATCCGGACCTGTGTAGAGCATTGTAACCTTCCACGGCTCCGTTCTGTGGTTAAGTATCTCAACCGAATTTGCCGCCATATCTATGGTTATATCCGAATATCTTGTGTAATAGTTCAGAAAATATTCTTTAATCAGGTGGGATTTGTAGCCTGTCAGGATAACAAAATCGTTAAATCCCCAATATGAATACATTTTCATAATATGCCACAAAATAGGCCTTCCGCCGATTTCAACAAGCGGTTTCGGCTTAATTTCCGTTTCTTCGGAAAGCCTTGACCCGAGCCCTCCTGCAAGTATTGCAACCTTCATATAAAACTCCTTAAACTGATTATGGGAATATTATATCACGTTTCATTTGATTTATTAAATATATTATGTAATTATATGCTTGGAGGTATAAAAATGACAAAGCGGATATTGATAACGGGTGCAACGGGTTTGATAGGAAAAGAGGCAATTCCTTACCTTTTGGAAGACGGTTTTGAGGTTTATGCAACAACATTGGAGGATAATACTTCTGATGAGGTTAACTGGATTTCATGCAACCTGTTTGATGACAATTCCGTAAAAAAAGTATTTGAAGAAGTAAAGCCCGAATATTTACTCAATTTTGCGTGGATAACGGGCGGAGATTATTTAACAAACGATAAAAATTTG
>DBYM01000065.1:6692-15505 GCA_002309875.1 Cyanobacteria bacterium UBA1186 | reverse complement strand
GGAACGTGTTTTGAATACGATATTAACGGTGATATATTAAGGGAAACGAGCCCGATTAATCCCAAAACGCTTTATGCACAATGCAAGAACGAATTGCATAACCTCTGCGAAAAATATGCCAAGGAAAATTCTTTGAGTTTTTGCTGGGGAAGAATTTTTTATGTATTCGGTCATAATGAAAACCCTTCAAGACTTACGGCTAAGATATTGAATTGCCTTGCTAACGATACGGTTTTTGATTTGGGAGCGCCGAATAATAAACTTGATTATATGTACACAAAAGACATCGCCCGCGGATTTGTAGAACTCGTAAAAAGCAATTATGACGGCTCGGTTAATATTTGTACGGGTAACGGTATTTTACTGAAGGATTACGCACTGAAAATGCAGGAAATTATGGGTAAAAAAGGCCTGATTACGTTTGACCCCGAAAAGCCTTCAAACTTAAACGTTATCGGAGACAACAGCATACTGAAGAATATTATAGGATTTACTCCGAAATATTCTGTTGAAGACGGTTTAAGAGAAGTCTGCAGTAAGTATTAAGTCCAGATTTCTTTGAGCAGGGTCCACAAACTTTTTTGAACAAGCGGTCTGATTTTGATTTTGCTTCCTTTAAGAAGTTCATCATTTAATTTCATTATCAGCGAGATATAGAATTTTGTTGCAACGAGAACGTAATCCGGTGCGGCATCTTTAATTTCGCTCGGAGCATAAACTTTGTACCCTTTGAACTGTTCATTATCTTTATGTCCTTCAAAACGCTTGTCGCAAACCCCGACGATATTCAAACCTGACAGGTCGAAATATTTCAGAATAGCCTCAAAATATATTCCTGCGCCGTAAATAACAACGGATTTATTTTTCAGTTTTTTTACGAGTTTCGTCAGTGTTTTGTCAAATTTATGTTCGTAAAGATAATTGAGGCTCAGGGCTTCTTCTTTTATTTCTTCGTTAAATATGGTTAATAATTTTTCCTGAGGAATGCCCAATGTGTTGGTTAAAAACTTCAGAACCCCTCTTGGTTGTTCGTTTGTAATCAGGATTTTTTCATAATTTTCATTAAGGACCTGTCTTGGTGTAATCTGTTTTAAGCCCGTAATATTGCTTGTCTGTGTTTCGAATTTCTTGTCTGCAATAGCCGTAATGTGCAGGTTTTTATTGAAATTATAGGTTTTGTTTAATTCAAAGAATCCCTGACCGGCTCCGTAGATAACCACATTTTGTTCTTCAAGGGATTTAATAAGTTCTTTGGTTTCTTCCTTGAATTTTTTTGAGTTTGTTGTCAGTTCAAAATATTTACTTGGCATATCTTCCTCCTGTAATTTCAATTATATCATTAAGAATATTTTTTGCGGCATTCATTTCTTTTAATCCCGATTCCTTCAGGGCTTTCAGACGGGTTTCTTTCATATAATCATTTTCGGGCAGAGTTTCAAGTAATTTTTTAAGTTCATCAAGATTCTTTGCACAGTAATACGTTCTCAAAATCGGGTGATTAAGAGATTTAAACTGAGAAGTTTCTGCCATAAGGAGGACTAAAGGTTTTTCGGTTACAAAATATTCTCCCAAAAAAGAACAACTGTCCGTTATCATCATTTTTGATTTTTTAAACCAGTCGAGATAGTCGCCGCTTTCGTATTTGATTCCGATTTCGGCCCAGTCATTATAATATTTTTCTGCTTCTTCGCCATTCATTATCTTTGTGTCGAGCAATGCTTTGTATAAAAGCGGGTGAGGTTTGAAAACCCACTTTATATCGGGACGGGATTTTGCGTATTCGAGCATAAATTCCCCGCTCCATTCAAAAGTTCCGTATTGGTCGCCCAACCCTCCGATTGTCCAGTGCGGAGCATAAATTACAAACTCACCTTCCTGTTCAGTATCTTTGCAGTAATCAAGGTTTGGATATCCGGCTGCAATAACATTTACTCCCCTATTATCCATTTTGGATTTCAATTTGTTTTCAACAACCTTGTCTAAAGCATAGTATCTTTCGATATATTTGTGAAATCTGAGGTAATAGTCTATTTTTTTGTCAATCCCTTCAATTTCTATCGGGAAGTAATAAGGAACGTAGGCGGTAAAGGCAAATTCCGAACAAACAACCGGTCCCTGCGAACGTTCAACATACCATGGGTGCTGATAAATAATAATGTCGGGATTAAATTTTTTAAAAGGAACAAATTTTTCATTTTTTGTGTCATAGGCATATTCGACGCTCATACCTTTGTCTTTGAAAAACTTATAAGTTTTAATCACGTCGTCAGACGATTGATAAGTAGGGTTATCTTTGTTTATTGCTCCGCTTTTTGTTGCAAGAATTTTTATGTTAAACCTGCCGTCCTTGTTCATAAGGTCGTAAACCGATTGGCATTTCCACTTTGTTGAATCGTAAACGTAAAATACAACATTAATTTTTTCGCCGTTTTCAAACTTTTTACCGATTTTTTTCAGAACTTTCGGCTTATTTTTTTCTATATAACGCAGATTTTGGGATATTTTTTTGTTATAAAAAAACTCCTTTAACATTTCGTTCTTAAATAATTTGGAAAGCAGAATTCCAATGGTTTCATACGGAATATACATATCTAAGATTATATAGAAGCGTTCTCTCTCTGTCAATTTCAGCGGATACCGTAAGATTTATTGAAATAGAGTTTTGTTATTGCTACAATCATGCCATAGAGAGATAAGGAGTAGTATTATGGTCTGTTTAACAAGGAAGAAAAACGATACAAAGACGATTAAAGAAGCATTAAAGGTGTTGGGCAAAGAAAACTTTGCACTGATTATACACGGAAGCAGTTTTCCGTCAAAGAACGGTGAAGACGTTGGTTTTGGAAGTTTTAATTCAGATGCGGGACACGCACTTATTGATTATGCTTCGGGAATATTTAACGCCCTTCAACTCGGGCCTGCAGGAAAAACAAAATCTTCCGATTCATCACCTTATTGCGGAACGATTTTTTCCGGAAATCCTTTGTTTATTGATCTGAAAAAACTTACCACAAAAGAATGGCACGGAATTTTATCCGAGGAAACTTTTGACAGAGTAGTTAGAGAAAACCCGAGACAAAATTCGGGCAGAACTTCTTATTCTTATGTTCATAAGGCTCATTCCGATGCTATGAAAGAAGCGTGGAACAACTTTAAAGACGGTAAATTTTTGAAGAAAGAATTCGAGGCATTTAAAAAAGAAAACAGCACTTGGCTTGATAATGATGCTCTTTACGAAGCACTCTCAATAGAAAACGGAAACGATTATTGGTATATCTGGGGAAACGAAACGGATAAAAATCTCCCTAATCCTAAGAATGATAAGGAAAAGAAGGCTTATGCAAAAAGGATTAAAGAAATATCCGAAAAATATTCCGATGAAATAGATCTCTATAAATTCTGTCAGTTTGTTTTGGAAAAACAAAATGAGGAAACAAAAGAATTTGCCCTCAAAAAGGGAATAAAAATGATTGCGGACAGACAGGTTGCTTTCTCTGACAGAGATGCATGGGCTTATCAATCATTATTCTTAGACGGTTGGTATCTCGGCTGCCCGCCTGATTACTTCTCAAAAGACGGACAGGCATGGGGATTCCCCGTAATGGATCCCGAGAAGATGTTCAATCCTGACGGCACTTTGGGCGAAGGCGGTCAGTTGATGAAGAATCTTTATAAAAAGATGTTCAGAGAAAACCCCGGCGGTGTCAGAATTGACCATATTGTAGGCCTGATTGACCCGTGGGTTTATAAAGCAGGTAAAAAGCCGATGCCTAAAGAAGGTGCAGGAAGATTATATTCTTCTCCTGAGCATCCCGAACTTTCAAAATATGCAATAGCAAGAGAAGAAGATTTGGATTGGACTCTTGAAGCGGATAAAGAAAAGAGAGTTAAAACATTGTCCGACAAGCAAATTAAACTCTACGGCAGATTTATCGAAAAGATTGTAATCGGAGCGGCTAAAGAATGCGGTTTGGATAAAAATGCAATAGTTTGCGAAGATTTGGGAACACTTACAAATCCTGTTGCTGCAGTTATGGAAAAATATGAACTTCAGGGTATGAGATTGACGCAGTTTGTTCTTCCCGAAAAAGCGGATCACCCGTACAGATGTAAAAATATTACCGAAAATGTATGGAACATGGTCGGCACTCACGACAATAATCCTATTGCCGTTTGGGCGGAAAGTATGATTAATACTCACGAAGGATATTTGCACGCAAAGAATCTCGTTGAGGATTTGTTCCCTGAGGCTGATAACAAAGATGATATTATCGTAAGACTTACTCAGGATAAGGAATATCTGACGTTTGTAAAACTTGCCGAAATATTTGCTTCAAAGGCAAAAAATGTTCAGATTTTCTTCACCGATTATTTCCGTATAAATGAAACTTACAACACTCCGGGAACTTCAGGCGACCAAAATTGGTCTCTGAGACTTCCTAATAACTTTGAAGATATGGAAACGATTGATTTGGAGGGAATTCTTAAACTTGCCCTCGAATCAAGAGGAAGTGAATTTATTTCAAAACACAAAGCATTAATAGAAAAATTAGGGTAACAAAAAAGGCGGGTTTTAAACCCGCCTTTTTAAAAAACTTTTATTATTTTTTTGGTATTAAACCGCTGATTTTAATATTTTTGGCCCAATTAACGACACCGTCTTTACATTTTACTGCGCCGTCTGCGATACGTTTGAAGAACCCCAAATCCTGACCGCCTTTTTTGTGGAACAGGACTGCAGCACCAACGGTTGCTACTGTACCTATAAGCGCCCATGCACCTTTATGACTCTTTTTCTCAGGCTCCTGAGCAGCCTGAGCCTGTGTTGCTGCTGTTTGTGTAAAACTCGGGTTTTGAGCCTGCTGAGCCTGCTGCAAAGCCTGTGCCTGCAAAGCAAGATACTGAGCATTGGGATATTGATATGCCTGTAAAAAATACGGATCATAAGCATAAGGATTGATTGCCATGCCGTTTAACATAATTAACCTGCCTTTCTAAATTAACCTTAAAGAATATAACTAACCTTATATACATAAAGTTTTTTCTAACCCAATAATTGTCATGCTTTCGGGCGTTTTGTTACATAACTTTACAAACCTGTTAAGGCTAGCAGATTGTATAAACTTTTCTGTAATAAAGGAGAACTCCGGCTATAGTTAAAATAATATTAGGCATAAATGCGGCAACGGCAGGAACCAATCCTCCTGTTTCACCAAACGAGATAGAAAGCGCCCTGATCAGATAATATGCAAAAATGATTAAAATACTGAACAAAAATCCTCTGTTATACCTTACCCTCGGCGGAGTTATGGCAAGAGGAACACCAATAAGCACAAAGACTATCGTGGTTATCGGAAGTGCGATTTTGTCGTATAAATCTATTCTCAGTTCGGGTTTATTTTGTTTTGATATGAATTTTACAAGTTGTAAGAAGTTATGTTCGTCCGCAACATTTTTTTCCATTTCTTTGGTCAAATCCATGCCGAACATAACCGTAGTGTCATCAAACATTGTTGTATCAAGAGTTCTCCCGCTGTCGGTTATGGTATAGATTGCACCGCGTTTAAACCTCCAGCCCATAGGAGAAGTCGCACCTTCTTTTGCCTGTAATATTTGTATCGTGTCATTTTTAGATGCGTCAATAACCGTTATGTTATGCAAAACCTTATCCGTACAGTCTCCGACATAGAACAAACGTTTCAGTGTTCCGTTTTCTTTTGCTTCTTTAAAACTGAAATTGTGTTTGCCTTCAGGGATATTTTTCTGCCCGAATGCAAACAGAGCCAAGTCCGTAGATTGTTTTGTCATAATCGGAACGACCGTTTCGTTCACAAAGAAACTTACAAGTGCCATTACGATTGCAAAAGCAAATATCGGCTTTGCAATACGGTTAATCCCGATTCCGCATGCACGCATAACCGTAATTTCCGAGGAAAGACTCAGATTGTTCAGAGTCATAACCGTTGAAAGCAAAACTCCCATCGGGATTGTCATTACGAAAATCGAAGGCAGATGCAGGATTATGATTATGAATGCGATTTTAAAAGGAATACCGTATTTTGCAATCTGCTTAATAAGCGTGATAAAAGTATCCGATGCAAAAATTATGGAGGTGAAAACAAGGACACCCATTATAAACAATGTAATGGCCTGTTTCAGAATATATTTATCCAGCAGCATCATACTGCGGTATTTTCTAATAATCTTTATCGTAAACTTTTTCACAAAACAATTATATCACAGTGAGATGAAACGAGAAATAAAAATACTTCTAATCTTCTTGTTTAAGCATTATAATTGCGGAATTTAACTCTTCGAGCAGGTATTGCAACTGCTGATTAATATTTTCGGGGTTATAGATTGAGCCTGTTGTCTGATATGCCAGATATCTCTGATATGTCAAAGCCTCCTGTCTTAATCTTGATATAGACTTCGCATACTGATTTATTTCCATAAGTTTTTTAAAAGATTCATAATAACTTTCGGGCTGACCGTCATATTTTTTCGATAAATGGTCGAGATTCATGCTCAGAACATTTGCCCTCGTTACAAAAAGTTGAACTGTTCCTTCCTCCTCAATACAGTCGGCAAGTTTTTCCAGCATTGGAATTATCTCGTTTGCATCTGTAACGTAAGTTGAAGTCTTGTCCTTTTTGGTAATAATATCAATAAACGCAGGGTTATCTCTCGGAACGGGTTTTAATTTTGAAGGGTCATCAAACCCTTTTTGTGACTCAAAAACGGGTTTGGCAACTTTATTTTCTTTCTTTTGAAATTTCGTTGACAAATCGGGCAGTGTTCCCGCATATCCTTTCCCTTCAAGTTCGGCTTGCAGAACTTTGTCTTTTTTATTCCAAAATGCAGCCTGAGAAGGGAGTGCAAGAAGTATAACGATAAAAAGAGCCAAAAACTTTTTCATACTTATATTATAGTCATTTATTTACAAAAGGCAAAGGACTTTCTTTTTCTGCAAAAAAAGGTAGCAAAAAAGCGCAAGGGAATTCCCTTACGCTCGTGTCAGTTGGGTGTATATTTTTGAGTCTATGCCTCAATGAAAAGTCTTCTGCCGACAATATTCGGCTGATTGTTATAATATCCGGCAAAATATCCGCCGACTACGGGTCTGTTCTGACCATAAGTGGCAAACGGATTGTCGTGATTTGAGTTCACAAACGGGTTGTTTGATGCAAACGGGTTTGATGATGAACTTCTTGTGTTGGTCCTTTTAATTTCACCTGCTTGAAATGTTGGGGCTGCGGTGATTGCTCTTGTTAAAAAATTAACGATTTCTGACATATATTAGTTAAACCTTTCTAAAGGGTTATTAATAATAACTTTTTAAAAGTCAACATTTTTTCTATCGTCAGAAATTTTCTAATCTTTAGTTTGTTTTAAAAAACATCAACCATGTAGTTGAATTTAATCCTGAGAAATTTTGATATATGCCTTGAAAATTTTGTTCGAGATTGTATCATCAAAGGCTTTCTGAATTTCTTCGAGGGGGTAAATTGTAGTCAGGTGGGCAACATTAACCTTGTTTGAAGTTATCAGGTCGAAAGAATCTTTCAAATCCTGCGGAGACGGTGAATAACTTCCGAGTACGGTTAATTCTTTGTAATAGATTTCGTTGTTCGGGTAGCCGTTACTCAGCGGTGTGCTTGAAAATACGAGGATTTTGCCGCCATGCTTTACGGTTTTAATTGCAACGTCAATGGCTTTGTCCGCACCTGAGGTCATAAATACTGCATCAACTCCCAATTCTTCCGTTTTGCTTCTGATAATTTTGTTAAATTCATCGAGATTTCCGGAGTTATATGATTCTATTCCCGTTTTATTTGCAAGAGCGATTCTGTCCTCAATGAGGTCGCAGCCATAGACTTTGTAGCCCAATGCTTTAAGCCCTTCCGACATAATCAGCCCTATTGAGCCGAGCCCTACGGTAAGGATTTTATCCCCTTTTTGGAGATTACATCTTTTTATTGCTCTTACGCAGCAGCCTAGTGGTTCATAGAAAGAAATTTCTTCGTCGGTAATATTATCGGGGACTTTGTGCGCAACATTTTTCAGGTGTTCTTCGGATAAATAAACCTTTTCGCTGAAACCTCCCGGGATTATGTTTGACGCTTTAAAATGCTCGCACATGGAGAAATTTCCGTGCTTGCAATAAGTACATTCAAAGCAGGGTATGTGGTGGGAGGAAACAATTTTGTCTCCCTTTTTGAATTTTGTTTCCGAGTTTATTTCTTCAATTACGGCAACAATTTCGTGTCCCAAAACGGCTCCGTCAGGCACGATTTTGTGTCTGAATTTAACGATATCCGAGCCGCATAATCCGCAGCCCAAAACTCTTACTATTGCGCCTTTTCTGCCATTTAGTTTAAGGTCGTCGATTTCTTTTATAACTATTTTTTCACCGTTTACTTGTGCTGTTTTCATTTTTTTACCTTATTTTATTGATAGTAATCCTGATCTTTTATTCTGGCAAATTTTGTGTTCGGATAAAAATACCTTAAAATTTGGTATGCATTATAACCCTTTTTAGCGGCAAGGTTATTTGCACCGTATTGGCTCATTCCGACCCCGTGGCCGTTCTTTTTTACCCCGTCATCAAATGAAGGCATAGATTTTAAAAATGCCAAATCTTTTGTCCACACTTCTCCCGATGATTTGGTTTGACCGCCTGCCGAAGCCGAATAATATGCGGGGATAACTTTTCCGTCGTAGATAATTACGATACCTTCGGTTTCTGCAACTGCATCATTCGTGCTTACCGATTCTGCGGTAGCACCGCCATAAGCCTGGTCTTCGGGAGT
>DBYM01000065.1:2182-6637 GCA_002309875.1 Cyanobacteria bacterium UBA1186 | reverse complement strand
GCCTGTGCTTTGTGTGCTTCATGGTCCCATGAGGAGGGCATTTCAGACGGAACAACTCCCTGAAGATATTTTTCCATAGGGAGGTCATTTATTACGGTTAAACCGTCTCCGTCATTATAGAGTTGGAAAATCCCGCGGTACCATTTGTGTTTGACGCTTACAAATCCGTCTGCGGAGGGTTTTATTACGATTTTGTTGCTGTTTATTTTTTTGAATTGGCCGTCAACTTTTATTGCAATCATATCTTTTTTGTAGGGTTTAAATTCGTATGCTTTCATTTTTTCCATAATAAAAAGCAGTTTGTTCGAATTGCAGTCAACGATTTCCGCCTGAGTGGAGGCCCCGACAAAAGTTCTTCCGACCTGTGTCTGCAAGCCGATTTTTATATTTTTTGCGGCAAAAGAAGGCTGAATAAAAATCAGCAAAAGAACAAATATTAAAACTATCCTTCTGATTCCCATATCGGTATTATACTACGGGGGGAAAATTAGGTGTAGTATTTAATTGTTTCAAAACAGTTACCACTATCTTTAGCCTTTTAGCATAACCATGAGTACGGAGATGTCTGCGGGCTTTACTCCGCCTATGCGTGAAGCCTGAGCAAGGTTTGTCGGGCGGATTTTTTGTAGTAAATCACGGGTTTCGTTTGAAATATGTTTGAGTTTTGAATAATCCATATTGGCGGGGATTTTGTATTTTTCAAGTTTTTCAGCGGTTTCAACCTGCTGCTCCTGACGCTTTAGATATCCGTCGTATTTCAAAAGTACTTCGACCTCTTCTTTAATATCTTTGGTCAGGTTGAGAGATTTTGTTTCTTCGTCGATTGCCTCAAAGACTTCGTAATTTATATTCGGGCGTTTAATCAGTTCCGACATTCTTATGCCCGAATCAATATGTTCGCCAAATTTTGCAAGGATTTCATTAACCCCTTCGGTTGCGGAGATTTTGGCTTCTTTAAGCCTTGAGATTTCGGCTTTAATTCGGTCTTGTTTCTCTCTGTATCTTGCATATTGAGTGTCATCAACCAATCCGACATCGTGTCCGAGTTCCGTAAGCCTTGAATCTGCGTTATCCTGTCTTAAAAGCAGACGGTATTCCGAACGGGAAGTGAGCATTCTGTATGGCTCCTGAATATCTTTTGTGACCAAATCGTCGATAAGAGTTCCGATATAAGATGAACTTCTTGAAAGGACTATCATTTCGGAGCCGTTCAGGTATCTTGTTGCATTTATTCCCGCAATTAAACCCTGGCATGCGGCTTCTTCGTAACCCGAGGTTCCGTTGATTTGGCCAGCGAAGAACAAACCTTTAATATCCTTTGACATCAGTGAATGCTCGGTCTGAACGGCGGGAACATAATCGTATTCGACCGCATAGGCAGGTTTTATTATGTGTGCATTTTCCAATCCGGGAAGCGAGCGTATCATTTCCACCTGAACGCAGGCGGGAAGACTTGTTGAAAACCCCTGAATATAGACTTCATATGTGTTTAATCCTTCGGGCTCAATAAAGATGTGGTGAGAAGGGTTGTTTGCAAACCGAACAATTTTATCTTCAATTGAAGGACAGTAGCGCGGGCCGACACCTTGGATTAAGCCCTGATACATCGGTGATTTGTCGAGATTTGCTTTTATAATCTTGTGCGTATCTTCATTTGTACGGGTTAAGTAGCAGGGGTATTGCGGTCTTATCGGGCGGTTTGGTTTGAAGGAATAAAAACTCAGTTCTTCGTCTCCCGGCTGAATTGTCATTTTTGAATAATCAATAGTTCTTTTATCAACTCTTGCGGGAGTGCCTGTTTTAAGTTTTTTGGTTTTTATCCCGTTATCTCTGAGCCACTGTGAGAGTCCGTAAGCGCCGCGTTCTCCCAATCTTCCGCCGTCATAACTGTTCAGACCTATCCATAACTTGCCTTCCAAAGATGTTCCCGTTGTGAGAATTACGGCATTACAGAAGTATTCAATCCCGTATTCGTCAACGGCACCCGTTATTTTACCGTCTTTTGTCCTTAATTCGGTTATGCAGCACTGTTTAAGCCATATATTAGGCGTGTTTTCAAGGATATTGCGCATATAGCGGGTGTATTCTTTTTTGTCCGACTGTGCCCTCAGTGCTCTTACGGCAGGACCTTTTGAAGAATTAAGGGTTTTCATCTGCAGGTATGTTGCGTCGGCAACTTCTCCCATAATCCCTCCCATAGCGTCTATTTCACGCACGAGGGTTGATTTTGCGGGCCCTCCGATTGCAGGATTGCAGGGCTGAAGAGCAATATTATCAAGGTTAAGCGTGCAGAGCAAAACGTTGCAGCCAAGGCGTGCAGCGGCAAGCGCGGCTTCGCACCCTGCATGTCCCGCACCTACAACTATTACGTCAAATTTGTTATTCAGATAATCCATTGCTATTTATATTCTAGGCTTTAATTTCCTGCTCGATTTTACCTAATATTTCATCAAGGTTATTTGAGTCTTTTATTCCGCCCTGTGCAAAGTTAGGACGACCGCCGCCGTTTGCTCCTGTTGCACGTGCAATATCGCCGACGATTTTTCCTGCATTAATTCCTTTGGAGATAAATCCGTCAGAAACTTTTGCGATTACGGATTTGGCATTTGCAAGAACGATAACACTTTCGCCAAGTTTGTTTGCCAAAAGTTCAACACCGGTTTTCATAGAGTTACCGTCAAGAGTGTCATCGACTTTGGAAATAAACAATTTCCCGCCCCGAATGTCCTGTGCTTTTGAAACAAAGGATGCAAATTTACCTCTTGCATTTTCTTCTTTAACTTTAGTAAGTTCTTTTTGGAGTTCTCTGTTTTCTTCGGTTAATTTTTCAACACGTTCAAGAACTTCGTCGGTATGAACTTTGAATTTTGCCTCAAGTTCGTTTGTAACGTGGGCTTTTTCGTTAAGGAATTTAAGAGCCGAATCCGATACAACGACTTCAATTCTTCTTGTTCCCGCTGCGATTGCACCTTCCGAAACAATTTTAGCAAGCCTTAAATCGCCCGTATTACGTGCGTGAGTACCTGCGCAAAATTCTTTTGAGATGCAGTTTTCACCGTAACCTATATTTACGACACGAACAACATCTTCGTATTTTTCGCCAAAGAGTGCGGTTGCGCCCGTGAGTTTTGCCTGTTCAATATCCATAACATCAGTATGTACTTCAAGTTTTTGAGAAATCCATTTGTTTAAGATGTCCTCTGTTTTCTGAATTTCCTGCGGAGTCATGGCGCGCGAGAAAGTGAAGTCAAATCTCATACGATTTTCTTCTACCTGAGAGCCTGCCTGCTTGACTTCATCTCCGACAACCTTGATTAATGCAGCCTGAAGCAGATGGGCAGAAGTATGGTGGACTCTTATTTCTTCACGTTTTGCAAGGTCAATTTCTGCGTGAACGATATCGCCGACGTTTATTTCGCCGTTTACAACCTGACATCTGTGAACAAAGAGGTGGTTAACCTTGAATGTTGTCAAGACTTCTGCTTTGAGAGTTTCGTTTGTTAAAAATCCCGAATCTCCTATTTGTCCGCCGCATTCTGCATAGAACGGAGTTTTGTCTAATACAACATCAATGTAGCCTTCGCCTTCAATTAAAGCAAGGACTTTTGATTCACTCTCGTTCTTTTCGTAACCCAAAAATTCGGTTGAGCCAACCTGTTCCTCAACTTTGGCATACTTAATATCACCTGTTACGGAAATCTTTGCGGTTGCTGCTTTTGCTCTGTCTTTCTGTTCCTGCATGGCAACTTTGTAGCCTTCTTCATCAACCTTCAAATTGTTTTCCTGAGCGATTTCTTTGGTTAATTCAAGCGGGAAACCGTATGTATCATAGAGTTTGAAAGCGTTTTCACCGTCAATATCCTTCTTTTCCGAAATAAATTCTTCAAGAAGTTTATATCCTCTGTCGAGAGTTTTGTTAAATCTTTCTTCCTCGTTTTTAATAACTTCTTTGACCTTATCCTTGTTCTTAATTAATTCAGGATAAGCACCGCCATAGTTTTCTACGACAGTATCAACGAGTTTATACAGGAACGGAAGTTCCATACCGAGGATTTTTCCGTGACGCAGAGCACGGCGCAAAATCATTCTTAAAACATAACTTCTTCCTTCGTTTCCGGGAATTACTCCGTCAGAAATCAGGAAGGTTACACATCTTGCGTGGTCTGTTATTATTCTTAAAGAAATATCGGTTTTTTCTGATTTTTTATAAGGAACGCCGCTCATTTCCGAAACTTTGTCCAAAATCGGGCGTAAAAGGTCTGTTTCAAATGTTGATGCAACACCCTGGCAAACCATTGTAATACGTTCCAACCCCATACCCGTATCGACGTTTTTCTTTTCAAGAGGAGATTGGTTTCCTTCTTCGTCCTGATAAAGTTCGGTAAATACCAAATTCCATATTTCAACCCAGCGGTCGCATTCGCAGGTATCAATTCCGCAATTCGGGTGTCCGCA
>DBYM01000065.1:0-2107 GCA_002309875.1 Cyanobacteria bacterium UBA1186 | reverse complement strand
TCCTTTTTGCCTTTTCTTTTAATACGTTCTGCGGGGACACCTATACTTCTCCAAATTTCGTAGGCTTCATCGTCTGTTTCAAAAATCGTTATCCAAAGTCTGTCTTTATCGAGTTTGAGAACTTCGGTTACAAATTCCCAAGCCCACGGAATTACTTCTTTTTTATAATAATCGCCAAAAGAAAAGTTTCCGAGCATTTCAAAGAAGGTATGGTGACGCGGAGTTCTGCCGACATTTTCGATGTCGGAATCCTTACCGCCCGCACGTGCGCATTTTTGGCAGGAAGCGGCTCTTGGCGGATTGTAAGGTGGTTTTACTATCCCGAGAAACATCGGTAAAAACTGCAGCATACCTGCTGTTGTCAGTAAAACCGTAGGATTGTCAGGCACAAGGCTTGAACTTTCTACAATTGTATGTTCACGTTTTTCTTTGAAATAATCCAAAAATAATTGTCTGATTTCGTTTCCTTTTAGCATAATTAATTCCTTATTTACTAAAACATTATAGCAGAAAGACAAATATCTGTTAGGAATTGTTAAGCACAATAATAAACAAAATACTATGCAGCACCAGTGAAAAATGATATACTAAAGCAAAGGAGAGAAGTATGAAAAGAAATCTTTTATTTGTTTTGTTACTGAGTTTAATAATTTGTATTCCTGCAAACGCTGAAGTTATGAAGGCGAGAGCAGTCGGAGAAATCTCTACAACATCACCGAAGGAATTTATTAGTGTAAGATTATCGAGAGATTTTGTTTTGGACAGTGAAACGACTTTGAAAGAAAATACGGTCCTGACGGGTAAAATGCTTGATATAGTAAAACCTGACAAATGGCACCAAAATGCGTCATTTACCTTTATTCCGACCTCATATACAGACGCTGACGGAACTGTTCACGAAATAACAAAGGAAATAAGAGCGACTTACAGACAAAAGATTAAACCCGTTTCCAAGGAATGGGGAGTCGGAGTCGGCGATTTGTATTTCTCACCTTCGTATGTTACCAATACAAAACGTATGATAAACGGCGAAACGAAAGAAGTATTTGACGAATTTTGCGATAAGACAACACCTTGGGGCAGAGGAATTCAGGTTGATATAAAGCCTGACGAAGTTATTTATTTCAACTTCCCTGACTAAGTTTCAGCAGTATTTGTCTGTTTTTCGCAGGTTTTTTGGCAGTTTCTTCCGTAACAAATCGGCTCTGCGTGGATTGAAATTGAGCAGTTCGGGTAAAGTGTGCGGATTTGATTTTCAATTTCGTCGCAAATTTTATGACATTCGCAGATTGAAGTATTTTCATTAAACTGCAAAATCAAATCGATATCTTTTGTCGGGCCGACCTGACGGGCTTTTATGCTGTTTCGTTTTAAGGTTACATTTGCGGAACAACCTTTGATAATTTGCTTGATGTTATTTATATTTTCTTCGGGGAGTGAGTGGTCAAGAAGGCTGTTCCCTGCTTTTTTGGATATTGAATATCCGACTCGGAAGATTACTACCGCAACAAGGATTGCAATAACAGGGTCGAGTATGCTGTGTCCCGTAATCTTGATGAGTACCAAACCGAGCATAACGCCCAAAGATGAATAAACATCTGTTCTCAAATGTTGTCCGTCCGCATAGAGAGAGATTGAATTTGTTTCTTTTGCCACTCTGAACAACAGTGAACTGACGAAAATATTAAGGACAACGGCAAGAAACATCACGGCAATACCGATATTGTTTTCCGTATCCATATTTATTCCGAAAATAATTTTCTTTGATGCTTCCCAAATAATGAAAAGAGCAGCAAGTATTATTAAAATTCCTTCAATAAATCCTGCCATATCTTCATATTTTCCGTGTCCGTACGGGTGGTCGCTATCGGCAGGCTGAGAAGATTTCATAACAGAGAAAAATGTCAGAACTGACGCCAAAAAGTCGCTCAGCGAGTGGATTGCCTCAGATATAATACTCAGACTTCCGCTTAAGATACCTGTAATTATTTTCAGTACGGATAAGATAACATTAGATGTTATTGATAATCCCGCAACAAATTTTTTCTTGGTGTTCGCCTGCATAAAAATATTTTAACACTAAATTTTAATATGAAGTGTTTTGGGG
>DBYM01000054.1:1272-17769 GCA_002309875.1 Cyanobacteria bacterium UBA1186 | reverse complement strand
AAATGAATAACAAAGATTATTTAGAAAAAATTTTACCGCATAAAAAACCGATGATTCTGATTGATGATGTCATTGATTATTCGGTTGAGGAAGGGTGGCTGAAAAGCACGGTAACCATTTCCAAAGATTCTATGTTTTACGACAACACCATTGGCGGGATTTCCTCCGTCGTCGGAATCGAATATATGGCACAAACTATCGGCTGCTATGCCTATCTGAAAGCAAATATAGGGAAGCCCCTCATCGGTTTTCTGCTCGGAACACGGCTCTATAACAACAAGACAGATATTTTTAAAGAAGGTGAAACTCTCGAAATATTAGTCAAAGAAGTTTTTTCGGGAAACGGTATAGTGTCTTTTGACTGTATTATCTATAACCAGGGTGAAGAAACCGCAAGTGCCACCGTAAACGTTTACCAGGGGGTAAATGAGGGGGTAGGGGTAAATGGGTAAAGGGGTAAAGGGGTAAAGGTGTAAATATAAGGATAATTAAAGGAGTGTTAAATGTCTAAAACAGTTTTAATAACAGGTGCAAGCAGAGGAATCGGAAGAGAAACGGCTTTATATTTGGCCGAAAACGGGTATGATTTGGTTTTGCATTGCAACAAAAACCTGAAAAAACTCGAAGATTTGCAAAAAGAGATTGAAAAATACGGCATAAAAACAAGAACACTCCAATTTGATATTTCAAAAAGAGATGATTGCAAAACAAAACTCCTCGATGATATCGAAAAAAACGGAATCTACTACGGAGTTGTCTTAAATGCGGGTATCGCAAAAGATAACCCCTTCCCCGCAATGGAAGATGAAGATTGGGACAGCGTTATAAACACAAATCTCAACGGGTTTTATAACGTATTAAGACCATTGATACTGCCAATGATTCAAAACCGCTGCGGAAGAATTGTCGCCCTCTCCTCCGTATCAGGCTTAACAGGGAACAGAGGACAGGTAAATTACAGCGCTTCAAAAGCGGGAATAATCGGAGCAGTCAAGGCTCTGAGCCGTGAAGTTGCCAAAAGAAAGATTACAGTGAACTGCGTCGCACCCGGAATCATTGAATCCGATATGACGGCAGAACTCCCTCAGGAAATAATAAAAGAATATGTTCCGCTCGGCAGAATGGGCTCACCAAAAGAAGTCGCAAGTCTGATTAATTATCTTATGAGCGAAGATGCCGGTTATATAACGGGTCAGGTGATTTCCGTAAACGGAGGTATGTATCTATGACAAACAAAAGAGTTGTTGTTACGGGAATGGCACTTGCAAGCCCGCTCGGCTCAACCGTAAAATCCGCATACGACAGGTTACACACTTATGAAAACTGCATAATCAAAGATACTTCGCTTGACGAATACAAAAATCTCTATACAAGACTTTCGGCAAGAGTTAAAGACTTCAGACAACCCGAATGTTTCGACAGAAAAACCGTAAGAACAATGGGCACTGTTGCAATTATGGCGGTTACAACCGCAAGAGAAGCGCTTATTGATGCAGGTTTGCTTGACAATCCCGTAATACAAAACGGCAAAACAGGTGTAAGTTACGGCTCATCAAGCGGGTCAATAGATGCCATCTGCGATTTTTACTCAATGATAGTTAACAAAGAGATCAAAAGTCTCAATTCCGGCTCCTATATAAAAATGATGCCGCAGACAACCGCAGTAAATATTTCTTTGTATTTTAAAACACACGGACGTCTGATAAACACTTCAACCGCCTGCACTTCAGGCTCTCTCGGTATAGGCTCCGCTTACGAACTCATTAAAAACGGCCTGCAAACAGTTATGATAGCAGGAGGAGCAGAGGAATTTAATCCGACTCAGGTCGGGGTTTTTGACACTCTTTATGCCACAAGTAACAAAAACGACACCCCGAAATTAACACCCGCTCCGTTTGACAAATCAAGAGACGGGCTCGTTATCGGAGAAGGTGCGGGAACGTTAATTCTTGAAGAATACGAACACGCAAAAGCCAGAGGCGCAAAAATTTATGCCGAAATCGTCGGATTTTCAACGAATACCGACGGAACTCATATTACAAACCCGAACTACGAAACGATGGGAAGCGTAATGCAGCAGGCACTCGAATCCGCAAATCTGTCCGCAGGCGATATCGGATATATTAACGCACACGGAACGGGAACAAAATACGGCGATATTGCGGAATCCAAAGCAACCCAAAATATATTGGGGAACAAAATTCCTATCAGTTCGATTAAGAGTTATACAGGCCATACTCTCGGCGCATGCGGAGCAATAGAAGCAATCTTATCCTTAGAAATGATGAATAACAATTGGTTCTGCCCGACTCTGAATCTTAAAAATGTTGACGAAGAATGCGCTCCGCTCGATTACATAAAAGACGAAGGACGCAGCAAAGAAGCCGAATTTGTTATGACAAATAACTTTGCCTTCGGCGGAATAAACACCTCATTAATATTTAAGCGGGTTTAACCCTATTCGCCGTAAACTCTTACGGTAAGTTTGCGCCAAAATATGAAAACGGATTTTTCCTGTACATCGACGTAACTGATTTTCGTAATACCTGCGTCCCGAACTGCCTTATCGATACCTGCATCACCGTGTTCAAATATGAATAAAATCGTTGTGGTTGAAACATCTGCACGCTTCAGGTTGCTTATATCCTTAACTTCCGCACCTGTTGCCGTAACAGGATAAACCGCATTGGTATAAAACAAACCCAAAGCATTCGCCCTGTTTTGACCGAGCATTAAAAAACATATTGAACAAAATAAAATCAACACCATTCTTTTCATCATAAATCTTCCTCGCTATTCCCGTAAACAACTGTTTTTGTTTCTTTGTAATACAACGGAACGTAAACAAAAAGCGGAATATTTATCTTGTGTATTCTTGTCGTAACAATGGATATCCGCTTTAAACCTCCACGTTTTACCGCTTTATGTATGCCCGCATTTCCGACCTCAACAAGTTTGAAGAAATTGCGGGATTTTGAGTTCCCGCTCGTCAAATCCAAAAGGTCTTCGTTTTCATTGTTAATATCCGCAGCAACACTGACGGGGAATTCGCTCTTGGAATAAATCGTTCCCTGACCGATTCCCAAATGCCCCATCTGATATCCGCCGATTTTCATTCCTGCAGAAGCCGAAGGTGTATATCCCAAAATGACGAACAAAATTATTAAAATACTGAAAATTCTCATAAAATTCATACTAAATTCTAATCATAAACATAATTTACAAACAATAAATCAAATTTGAAAAATTTTCTCTCCTCTTTTCAAATCTCAAAAAAAACCTTCTCTCCATGAGAAGAAGAGAGAACATTATCATTATCATGATCATTGACATTATCATTATCATGATCATAGAGGCTTTTTTGGGTTTTTGAAAAAAGGCCTGGGTTTTTGGGTTTTTATCAGGCAGGTATCCCCATACCTTTACCCCTTTACCCCTTGGGTTAAGATTTGTAAAAATTTTATTCAAAACATTAAAGTTTATGAAAAATATGCCGTTATCTATATTGTTAAGTTGTGTAATTAATAGGAGTACATAATATGCACATTATGCAAACAGGTTGTTACTACTTCACTCAGGACGAAGCAAAGAGAATCGTTTCCTTCATAAAAGAAAAATTGGAATGCTTCAGATTCTTCAGATTCAAAATCTGCAAATCCGTATAATTTCATAAATAAGATTTTAATAAGCCGGATTCTTCGGCTTAAGCCTCAGAATGACAGATAATTACCACCCCCCTATATTTACCCCCCCCTATATTTACCCCCCCGCTTTACAATATGGTTGTTTTATGATGAAATTCTTATTGTAAACGTTTAATTTTTGGAGGGTAAAATGGTATCAAGTTTAAGTTCAATTGACTCAGGTTTGGGAGTTTCCACAAGTTTCTCAAATTCTGATTATTTAATGTACGAAAATACAATTTCATCTGCCGTTGCAGAATTTTCAAAAAGAGCAAACCAACCGGGACAATTCCTGAATTGGGTTGATTTGCCTAAAAATCAACTTGCAAGACTTGACGAAATCTATTCAATGGTACAAACCATGAAATCTCAGACAGGTGCGGACAAATTTACCGTTCTTGGTATCGGAGGGTCAAAGCATACGGTTGAAAACATGCTCGGTCTGAACGGTTTAAACATTAACAAAGATTCGATTTTGTTCTATTCTGACGTAGATTCAACGAGTTTCGCAAGATTTTTATACCGTTTGGGAAATGACGTGACTTCATCAAATTATATGGTTGCATCAAAATCAGGCTCAACCTTTGAAACAAAAGACGGGTTTTTAAGAATCAGGCAAATGCTTATTGATGCTTATGTTATGAAAGGCTCATCAATCGAAGATGCCAAGGTAAAAGCATCTAAACATTTTATAGCAGTTACGGACAAAAACCCCGACAAGAGCGAACTGAGAAGAATTTCGGATTCCGAAGGCTGGTTAGGTAAACTCTATATCCACGATGATGTCGGCGGAAGATTTTCGGCCCTGGATGACCACGCTTTATTCACACTTGCATACGCCGGCATGAGTAAAGAAGATATGGCTGAAATGCTGAAATCCGCTCAGGAAATATCCTCAATCGCTTTGAGTACAGACATTAACAAAAATATGCCTTATGCACAGGCAGCCTTTTGGGCGGCTGCAAGAAGCAAAGGAATTAAAACCTCCGTACATCAGTATTTGGGCTCAATGTTTGAAGATACGGTTTTCTGGCATGCTCAGATGCAAAATGAATCGGTAAAAGATACATTAAAACAAATTGCAAAAGTGCCTGATGCTATGCACCACAGTTCGGAAGCACATTTTAACCCTGCAAACAGTTACGCATTTGCTCTTACCGCTCCTGTTGATAAAGGTGTTTCAAGAGAAAATGCCGAAGGTTATATCGGAGCATTGAGCAAATCCTATTCAAATGCAGGCTCTTTCTTCCTTGAATCGGTCGAAACTTCAAAATACGGTTTAACTCCGTGTGCTTCGGGCGCAATGGTCCAAACAAGAGCCTTCGCAACAGTTTATCAGGAAATCATAGAGAAACTTTCGGCAGGAATATCCATGCCGGACGTGCTTGACAGTGTTCTTCAGCCGCACGTTGAGGTTTACAAAAAGAATCTCAAACCGCAGGCAGACGGAAAAGACGTGGTTGTTGCGGGAAGAATTTCATAACAAACAAAAAAAGAGCCCTTAAAAAGGCTCTTTTTTTTATTCTGATTAATTATATCTGCGGACTGCCTAATGCTGCATCTACACCCGAGGTATCTTCTTCTTCGGGAGATGTATGAGCATACAGTCTCAGGCTCATATCGGTTATAAGAATCTTTTTATCCTTTTCATAAGGATTAACCGTTATTTTGTTTATCTTGATATAGTAAGGATATTGATATATGTCCTGTATCAGTTTGCCGAGGTTGGTATAGTTTGATACAAGTTCCATATTTACATCACATACAAAATACCTGTCTTCACCGTGCGCAACGAAAGCATCTGCTTCGGGATTATGAACATAATCAATAGAACGGATTTTTACGGAATTTGCATGTACCATTTCTATTACGTCGTTATAAAGAGTGAAGAACAATGTATCATTACCCAAATCTGATTCAATCGGGGAATAAACCTTCTTCATTGAGCCTGCCATTGAATCTTTAATCTGTTTCAACTTTTCTTCAATGATGCGGCGTTCGCTTTCAAGTTGGCTAACCTCTTGTGTTTTAGCCGCAATCTCAGTGTCCAATGCCTTATTTGCGTTAATTGTAGGAATGATAATATGCCAAGCGCCATAGATAGTCCCTACAACAATCAGCAAGAAAACAATCAATCCGTAATATCTTTTATATTTTTCCATTTTTTATATTCCTATATTAATCTATCGTCTCCAAATCCGGAAGTGCTGCCGGCTTTTCGTTGTTACCGTAACTATTATCGTCAATACCTCCGACACCTTCCGTCGATTTGCTTTTCTTTGAAGTTGCCTTCTTTTCAGGTACGTCGGATATAACAAATTCGTAGTAATCGGCATTCAGAGATGTAATAACGGAATCGGTATCAAAATCTCTTAACGCACGTTTGTTAGGACTTACCGCAAGTCCGAGTTTCTGCAGTTTTATACCTGATTCGGGGTTGTAATCCTTTATGCTTCTGAAGAAACTGTATATGCTTTCAAGATTATCTGCCTGCCCATTAATCGTTGTGTTCGGGCCGAGTTCCAATGATGTTAGCCACAGTTTTTTAGGAATTTCCGTTCCTGCTATTGTGTAATATGTATAAACATTCTTGTTAACACCCAAACCGATTCTTATTTCATCGCTTTCACTGAATACAGAAGATGAAACGCCCTTGTTTGCTTCTATAAATGCCTTTGTTTCCTGAATTTGTCTGTCTAACTTTTCTTTCTCCTGTTTTTTCCCGTTCATAGCGCCTCTTATCGGCAACAATATTATCAATGCGGCAATCAAAACTAATACAAAGAAGATAAGACCATATTTTACGGAATTCTCCATAGACATTTCAAATTTACGTGAGCCTATCGTTATAACCGGAGGTCTGTTTTGGATATAAACATCACCCAAAGACTCGTTAAACAAATTGAAATGAGTTTCCGTATAATCGGCAAACTCTCTGCCTATTGCAGCACCTATAACGTCTAACGAAATAGTTTTTGCTGCTTCGGGATTAATCTCATCGCTGACATCTATAAACGGAACAGTGTTATATATGTTTGCTTCCTGATGAACTATCGGTGCTTCATAAGTAAGTTTTTCAGCCAGCAATTTTGCGCTGATTATATTTGTTTTTGAAACTACGTATAAGCACTGAGTCGGGTTGTTTTTGAGAATCGGCTTAACCGCAGATACCACGGTAGTATAGTTTTCCTCATCACCCAAAACTTCACCGATGCTTATTTTTTCTTCAAAATAATCGACATAATTTTTACCCGACATCGGAATAATTCTGCAGCAGGAATTTTCAACTACCAATAAAAGCCAAGATGCCTGAGGTGAAGCATTTACACGCTCGTTATAAATAAGTGCGTTCAGTGAAGAATTGATTGACGTATCAATGCTTACAAGGTTGTAACCGAGTTCATATATCTGCATTGCAATTTCAATCAATGTTGTTTTTTGTGCCGCAACATAAGCAAACTTGCTGAACTGCATTGTAGAATTCGGCAATTTTACCGCACTTATACAAGGCTCCTCATTTGAAAACAGAGGCTTTTCCATTAAATCAGTCTCTATCGACAGACCGATCTGCTCGGTGCTTAAGGCTGCAGGATAGTCGTTGACGTTAAAAAATACCGTCGGTATGCTTAAAACGATATCCGCACCTTTTGGAATATCAAGTTCCTGCAGAACGTCCTGTAAAGATTCTTTAAATATGTCAAGATCGGCAATAACCTTACGGTTATTATCGTATGCTAACGTTCTTGTTCCATACTTCAGTACTTTTCTGGCATCAAAATCTATAAGAGCCGCTTCCAAGCCTAACTCAGGAGTAACTGCCACTCCCACAATAATGTTCTTCTTAAAACTAAATGACATGCTATTTCTTCCTATTTTCTTTTATTGTACAATAAAAAAGAGGTCTTGTACATAGGGTAAATAAATGAACACTTTTGTTTCTGATTCTGACTCGGGAAATATTTCGAAAACCAATTATACCGTTGTTTATGGGAGAAATTCAATTATTGAAGCTCTTGAATCGGGCGAGCGTGAATTTAACAAAATATTAATATCCAACTCTGCTCACAACGATGAAAAGATAGAAAAAATCAAATCTCTCGCAAAAGATAAAGGTGTAATATTTCAGTTCGTCGGGAAAGAAAAATTAAATCAATTGGCACCGGAAGCGAAACATCAGGGAGTTGTTGCCCAAATTTCTCCCGTTAAGTATGAAGATTTAGACGATTTTTTGGCAAATAATTCGGGACAATTGACTTCTCTTTTAATACTTGACGGAATCGAAGATTCCCATAACCTCGGTGCAATAATACGTTCCGCCGTTTGTGCCGGTGTTAAAGGAGTAATACTGCCTTCAAGAAGAAGCATGCTGATAAATTCAACCGTTGAAAAGACAAGTGCCGGAGCGGTAAATAACATATCAATAATAAAGGTCAACAGTCTTGTAAATGCGGTACAACGGTTAAAAGAAAACGACTATTGGGTAATTGCGGCTGACCATCATGCGAAAGATAATCATTATGAAATTGATTATACCGATATGAATTTTGCACTCATAATGGGCGCCGAACATTCGGGCATATCAAAGTCTTTGCTTAAGTTGGCCGATTTTATCGTTAAAATTCCAATGTTAACAAATTTTAACTCTTTAAACGTTTCCAATGCAACTGCTATAATATTGTTTGAGAGCGTGAGACAAAAATTATCCGTAAGTAAAAAAAGAGGCATATAATGGCTAAACAAAAACAAAATCTGAATATTATGATTGATGATATCTCTGATGAAGGAGTTGATTTTAACAGCCTTGAGAGCATCAACGAATTAGATAATGACGATGAAAATATATCGATTGAAGAGCCTAAAACCCAGGAAAGTTTAAATTCAGTAAACTCTGACGATTCGGTCAGGATTTACCTCCAGCAGATAGGAAAAATTCCGCTTTTGTCAGCCGAAGAAGAACTCGAAGTCGCAAAAAAAATATACGAAACTCAGAGCGAATTTGCCAGAAAAGTACTGATTAATGCGAATCTGCGTCTTGTCGTAAGTATTGCAAAAAAATACATAGGACGCGGTTTATCCTTCTTAGACCTCATTCAGGAAGGAAATATGGGTCTCATAAAAGCCACGGAAAAATTTGATTACACGAAAGGTTACAAGTTTTCGACCTATGCAACGTGGTGGATACAGCAGTCCATAACAAGAGCAATAGCCGACAAAGCAAGACTTATCAGGCTTCCTATCCATTTAATAGAATCGATTAACAAAATTAAAAAGGCCACCCTCGACCTGACTACGGAATTGGGAAGAATACCCGTAAAACAAGAAATTGCCGATAAGTTAGGCATCTCGGTTTCCAAACTTACCTCCATTATTAAGGCTACCCAATCCACAATCAGTATTGATACTCCGTCCGGGCAAAAAGATGATTCAAACAAGATAATTGACACAATAGTTGACGAATCAACAATTGCACCTGAAAATATGGTATCTCAGGAAAATCTTCTCGACGACATAAAAGTAATGCTTGACCAACTTAGTCCGAAAGAAAGAGATGTTCTTATTCTGCGTTTCGGGCTTGATAATAACGGTGACAAAAAGACACTCGACCAAATCGGCACCTTCTACGGCGTTTCAAGAGAAAGAATCCGCCAAATCGAAAACCGTGCCATTTCCAAACTTAAAAAATTATGTAAGAATAAAAATCTGACTTCAGGTTTAAAGAATTATTTCGGTGACAATTAACACCTCAACAGTTTAATAAGGATTATGTAATGGCTGATATAGATAGAATTAGCGACCTCGTTGCAAATAAAGATTTTAAAGAAGCAAAAATTTTGATAGTTCAGGAATTGAAGGAAGACCCTCAAAATGCTGAATTGCTTAAACTTGCGGGTTTAACCAACGTAAATCTGCAGTTATGGGAGGAAGCCAAAAGAAATTTTGAATCGGTAATCAAGTATCAGCCCGAGGACGGAACTTCATGGTTTTATCTCGGTAACTGCTATGAAAAACTCGGAGATTTAATCTCGGCCAAAAATGCGTATATGACGGTAGTCAAACTTCGTCCCGAATATATGGAAGCATATAAAAATTTATGCATAATTCTGCTCAAGACAGGAGATACGGATACCGCTCTGATTTATGCCCAAATTGCAGCAGGGTTTGATAACGATGACTATATATTTGATTTTATTCTCGGAACCGCATATATGAAGGCTAAAGATTTTGAAAAAGCCATAATACCGCTTGAAAGAGCATTGGAAAAGGCTCCCGATAATATTACCGTAATAAACAGTCTCGGAACGTGCCACATGGCTTCAGGAAATATAGACAAAGCAATCCCTGTTTATGAAAAAGCATTAGAACTTGCTCCCGATAATTCAATGGCATACTACAACATAGGCTCTGCTTACCAGATACAGCAAAACCATGAAAAAGCGATTGAATACCTTGAAAAAGCCGTTGAACTTGAAGAAGACGAAACCTTTTTGCAGGCACTTGCAATGTCAGAGGTTAAAACGGGTGATTTTGACTGCGCTTTAAAACATTACAAACAACTTGCCCTTATGTGCCCCGGAAAAGAAAATTACAAATACAATATCGTCACCTGTTACGAGGCTTTGGGAGAATATGAAACCGCAATAAAAATGCTCGAAGGAATGGTTTACGTTAATCCAAAATTCATTCTTCCCGCACAAAAACTCGCAAGTCTTTATATAAAAACAAACCAACTCGGCAAAGCCAAAGAACTTTATGACACAATCATACTTAAAAACAAAGTTTCCGCAGACATTCTGCACCAATATGCAGTGCTTTCCTCAAGTCTTTGCGACACGGAAACGGCAGAGAAAATGCTTAAAAAAGTTATCAGAATGGAACCGGGCATAGCAAAAGCACATAAAGATTTAGGGATAATTTACCTGAACAAAAGATTATTTGATTATGCCGAAGAAGAGTTCAAAACCGCTCTTGAACTTGCGCCTCAGGATTTTGAAATACTTTTTGAATACGGAAACTATCTTTATTCAATGTCCAAAAACTCGGAGGCAGAAGAGTATTACACAAAGGCTTTGGAAATAAGCCCGAAAAATGTACTTGCTCTTACCTTTATGGCTCTTAACAAACTTGTTATGAATCAGATTGACGAGGCTTACGATTACATAATGAAAGCGCTTGAAGCCGAGCCTGAACACGAATACGTACAATTCTGCGCAGGGAGAATTTTGTATGCAAAAGGTGATTATGAAGAAGCAAAGCGTTATCTTGTAAGGGCAGTCGAGCAAAATCCCGATATTGAAACCCAAAATACCTTAGCGCTGACCTATTTTGCGCTCAAAGACTATGAACAGGCGCTGAATATCTTCAAAAACATTAACCAAAAATCGCCGGACAGTGTTTCTGTTCTTATGGATATTGCCCGCTGTTACGAATCTCTGCACGACAACGATAATGCCCTTGCTTATCTTGACAAAGTGGTTGATATTTTCCCTGAAAACGAAGATGCCCACGAAATGATAAGAAGGCTCTCTTAAACCTCAATATCAATATTTTGGCCTAAATGTGACTCCGTAAAATTATCGTTATAATACTTGAAAAGTCCGACCGCTGATGCCGTCAGTATGTAAAAGGCAGCAAGTGTACAAATAAATTCGAGCAACGCATTTGAATTGAAAACTACGGATAGAACGGAAATTACCGTATTTGCAAAAAATATGAGCAAAAACAAACCCGTTGTTTTCAGGATTTTTTTGCTAAACAAATTTTTAAGTGATATAAAAAACGCTACAAACGGGTTGGAATTTTTAAAAAACAACGCAGGTAAATAAAGAAACGTAAGCAGATACGAACACAAAACCGCAAGAATAAAAAGGTGATTCCACTTAGCAAGTTTGGCAATCTGTTCTGCTGAAAGTGCCATAAAGAAAGCCTTTGCTGCGGCAGTATCTCCGCTTACTTTTGCGAATTTTGCAAAATCAACATTCGGATTTCCTATATGATGAATCCCGAAATAAAATACCGCAGTCCCTATTATTCCCCACAATATTACAAGAACCACAAGCAGTCCGAGTATCGGAAGAATATATTCTCCGACTCCTTCGGGGAAAATTTTTATTAAAGAATTTGTGTCCTCTTTATCAGGTTCAAGCACCGCAGTCTTAACCATTTTAAACCAGCCTGCCATAAAAACCGCAGACATCAGTATCAAAAGAATAACTGCAAAAATCAATCCTGCGGGCTTTGCCGCTCCTCCCACAGCAAAAAAAGCAGCATAAACATTGGAAATAAGCGAATACAGGATTAAAACCGTCGCCAAAATTATGTATCTGTTTGTTATACCAAAAACTCTCTGCATAGGTTAAATATACAACAAATTCCGAACTTGAACAAATCTGTTAAGATGACGTAATATCTTCCCAATCCTGCCTTGCCGTCGTCATACTCTTTATCCCGAACACCCAATCAAGAGTCTGAATCAAAGAAGGGTTGAGTATTATCGGAATACATTTCCCCACGTAGATTTTAAATTCTTCGCATTTCGACAAATATATCATTTCCGACAATGTACTTCTGCCACATTCGGGAAAGAAAACCGTAACGGGAATTCCGAAACGCCGTACTTCGTTCAGAATTTTAATCATACCGTATTTGTCAAAACAGGTATTCACATAAATAAAGTTATCGAGTTCAAATTTGTAGGAAAAAGAAATAAAGAGAGTGTTCCTGTCAGCCAATTTGACAAGTTTTTCGAAGTATGACTTCTGCTCATGCGAATATACATCGGAGCCCAAAGCAAAAATACGCTTAATCCCGCCTGCCACCTTGATTTTAACCTTCTCAAGCACGGTATCAAAATCATACCCGATTATAACGGATTCGCAGACTCTTCCGTTTTTAAACCCTTTCGATTCGTACGCAGACTCTATAACCGCACTGTAATCATCGTTTTTTATCTGCACAACTCCTTTCGGCAAATTAATATCCGTCGTAAAAAGCCTGCCTCTGTAAAGATTTTCAATATTATGCAAAGAATGTCCGGTTAAAATTATCGGCCCGGGAAATGTTGCAAAGTCAAGCAGACAATTTTCCACCCCCTGCCCGAACTGACCTTTCAAGGCGTTATATTCGTTAAACTTGGGAAATGTATGCGCAAGCATCATATCATCGTGAGTATAAACATCAATGTTTTTGCCCTTTAGTGCCTCAAGTATGGTTTCCAGTTCACGGATATTTGAGCCGACCACCAAAACCGCCTTACCCTGAGTAGTCGTGTATGAAACTTCACTTATTCCCTGCTTTCCATACCTTTCCTCCTGCGCTTCACGCAGTTTTGCCATAACTTCATTGTCGGTTTTTGCTCCCTTCAATATGCTTTCTTTAATTTTTCCCGCACTGTTTTCGTCGGTATCTATTGAATCAAGCAAAGTCAATAATGCCGAAAATCCGCCGTCAAACTCGACTCCGAAACTTTCAAGATTCAGCAGATTAATACTCAAACTTCTCGAAATAACAAGTAATATCTGATGCAAATCCCTCATTGCTGGCGGAATTGCCGAAACAGTGCTCTTAATTATTTTTTCGCCTAACTTTATTGCATCAATTATGTTATCGGTTTCCTGAAAAAGTGCGCTTGAGGCTATTTTTTCATGTTTAAAAAAATCGTCTTCAAACAAATCGCTGCAATTCTTTATAATGCGGGGAAGTATTTCCTTAAATTTTGAGACAAAACAGAAAAAACTCTTTTCCGAAAATTCGTAACTTGAAGACGCAGATGCATTTAAAACAAGTTCTTTTGCCTCACTGTCCTCAATATTTTTTTCGGAAAGCCTCAGTAAATACTTTGCAGTGAGTTTCAGATACAAGACCAAAACAATCACAAGCGCAGTCGTTCTCGGGCTCACGGAACAAATACCCCTGGAAACACAACTGTCATATTGAAATTTTTCAGGCAAATCAGACATATACTCATAATAAATCTCCGTATCGTGTTTTCAATTACCTTACAGGACTGTTTGTGTTATAATCATACAAACTTAAGGAGAAATTTTTATGTTTAGCACGGATATTGAATACGAAGTTGTTATTTTTTCAATCGGCGACACAAAAGCCGGAACAAAAATGGGAAAACTTCAGTTGAGAGATACGAAAAATGATGAACTTCTTAACTGCATTCTTTGGGAAGAAGCCCTGAACAGAATGGACTTAAACCTTTTCCGTTCGGGAAATATCGTAAGAATCGTATCGGGCTCATTTAACGAAAAATTCAATAACTGTCTTGTCAGCGCACTTGAATTAATCAAGGAAGCAAAAATAGGACTTGATGAAACTCAGAGACTTGAAACCTATAAAGCACTTGAAGAATATATAAACAAAATCAAAGACGAAAAATTAAAAAGTTTTGTCGCAAAAGTTTACGAAGAAAATAAAGAAAAAATGCTTGTTGCTCCCGGAGCAAAACTTATGCACCACAACTACATAGGCGGATTAATGGTACATATTCTTGAATGCTTAAAATACGCAGATGCAAATATGAACGTATTTTTCCAGAGAGTAAACCACGATGAAGTTTATGCCGCATGCCTGCTCCACGATATCGGGAAAGTTTTTGAATACACCGTCGATTTGGAATCCGGACTTATTGATTATGACGAAAACTTCAGAAAAGAATGGATTTCTCACTCCCAATACGGCTTTTCACTGTGTATGAATGCAGGATTCAAACGTGTTGCAAAAATGATTGCGGCTCACCACGCAAGAGCCGAATGGGGCGCAATTGTTGACCTGAACGAAAAAGACCTTGAGCCGATTTTATACCTCGTTCACCACATCGATGACTTATCAGCAAAATTCGGCAAAACAAGTGTTGCTATGCTCGGCTAGGGGGAGTAAATCCTAATCCTCCCTCAAAAGGGAGGGAATAAAAGTTCTCCCCTTATGAGGGGAGATTAAGAGGGGTGCCTATTTGTGATAATATAAGTATATGCCTGATCTAAAATCAAATGCTAAATATTTAAGAAGCAACATGACACCACAAGAGTGCAAATTGTGGAATCTGATTCGCAAAAAACAAACAGGCTGTAAATTTTTACGTCAATACGTTATCGGCAATTATATTGTTGATTTTGTTTGCAGAGAGAATAAAATTATAATAGAAATAGACGGCGGGCAGCATAATAACCCGCAAGATATTGAATATGACAAAGCAAGGACAACATATTTGAATTCATTAGGATATAAAGTCATAAGATTTTGGAATAATGATATTGATAATAATATTGAAGGAGTTTATGAAAATTTGTTAAAGGAAATAGGTAAATAAATTATAAGCACCCACCCTAACCCTCCCTCAAAAGGGAGGGAATAAAAGTCCATCTCCTCACAAGAGAGGAAAAATCGGAGACAATATGGAAATAAATCATATTAATAACAGAGCAAAATTTAATCAAAAAAGTGTACAATATCCTAATAAGACAGAGGAAATCTCTGCCGACAAAACACAGGATTTGATAAAGGAGCTTGATAAAATGAGCATGATGAACAACGTCAATATTTCAAAACGTGATTATGAACTGAATTTATCTAAAGAAGAACTTGAAAAAAGAACACATAAAGACTATTTAACGACAAAGAAAATGCTTGCCGTTGATGCGCCCGAATACGAAAATCTTACGGAAGGGGACAAAGAAGCCTTAAAACATCTTGTAAAAGCGGCTGCAATCATTGATAAAATTGAGATGCAGATTGACAATCACCATAATCTTGCGTTCAAAGAATATCTTGAAAAAGAAATTGCCAAAGGAAACGAAGAAGCAAAATTAACCAAAATCCTCTTTGATGCGCAAAAAGGTGTATGCGCACTCGACAGGGATTCTCATATGATAGAACTCGCCAAAGGGATTAAACGTCCGGCAGGAGAAGGCCTCTATCCCGAAGATTTGAGTAAAGAAGAATTTCACAATATCCTGATAAAAATGTTAAAAGAGGGTAAAAAAGGGGAAGTTGAAAAAATTCTCAATCAGCGTTCCGTTGTAATGAGAAACGGAGATGAACTCAAAGCCGTTGATTACGTTGATTATTTTAAAGAAGATTTTGAAAAAATGGCATCAGAACTCGAAAAGGCTGCCGAAACTTCAACAAATCAGGATTTTAACGAGTATTTAAGGCTTCAGGCAAAGGCTCTCCGCACCGCTGACCCGATGCTTGATGCTTATGCCGATAAAAAATGGGCAACACTTCAGGACACTCCGCTTGAATTTACAATCACAAGAGAAAATTATTCCGACGAAATGACGGAAACGGTTGTTGAAAATCCTGAATTAAAAGCACTTTTAGACGAAACGGGAATTGTTCCTGTTTCAAAAGACTGCTTGGGCGGAAGGGTCGGAATTATTAACAAAAAAGGTACCGATGCAATTTTAAATGTGAAAAAGTATTTACCCCTTATGGCAAAGAATATGCCGTATTGCGACAGATATGAACAAAATATTTCTCCCGACAAAGAATCAAAACAAACTATGGTTGATGTCGATTTGGTCGGCGTCTTCGGTGATGTAGGAGAATACAGGGCAGGGATTACGCTTGCGGAAAACCTCCCGAATGACGATAAATGGTCAATTACGAAACTTGACGGCGGAAGAAGAAATGTTTACCACAGACAAATCCGTCTTATAACCTCTGAAGATGCAAAAGAGAAAATGCAGAAACGACTTGATGCAATGTTAGACAAAGACCTGCATAAATACTATAACGACGAGGCTGACCACTGGTTTACAATCGGACACGAAAACGGACACTCATTAGGGCCGAAAGGAACAGACGG
>DBYM01000054.1:0-1127 GCA_002309875.1 Cyanobacteria bacterium UBA1186 | reverse complement strand
AGAGTACGTTCGGTTATGCAAAACTATTTCTTTATAAAAGAAGGCGCAATAACCATATCTCCCGAAGGCGTACTAAGCGTAAATATTGACAAAATGGTGCCGACTGCACGCAAAATGCTTGAAAAAATCATTGAAGTTCAGATGAGCAACGATTTTGCAAAAGGTGAAGAATACGTAAACGAATACTTTGTATGGACACCTGAAATGGAAACAATGGCACAAAATATCAAGAAGGTTTCAAAGACGCTGAACGGTAAAGTTGAAGCACCGCTTGCAGATAAATTGCTTTCTGAATAATAAAATATTACACAAATAAAAATAAGGACACAAAAATTTGTGTCCTTATTTTTTATTGCGTTTTTATCAAATTATTAAATCTGAAAGTTGAACCTTGTCATTCTGACCAATATTTATTTAAACGTTTGTTTGTTTCTTCTGCTACTTCATCTTCTGGAGCATGACCTTCATCGTAGCCGTAGCCTAGCGACTGCGATATATCTGTTTGTTTATAGAAAAAATCCGTATTAAATAATTTGTCTAAATATGATAAAACTGGATATTCTTTTTCATATTGTTCTCTTTTACCCTTTAATGCTTTAGCAACTGCTTCATTCATGTTTTGCTCGGTATACTTCTCATCTAATGACTTTTTTGTATCCGTCTTAATATTGTTAATATCTTGGAATACAGAATTTATCGTTTTGTTAACCGAATCATAACTATACTTATCCAGTTTGCCATTATCAAATAATTTTTGAACTTCGGCCTTAAATATTGATAATTCATACTCGCTATCAATTTTTCTTACATCATTCTTGTCGTTTACTCTCGCTTGGTCATTCTCTGTAACTGCGGCAGCTTTGTCAAATGCAGCACGTAATGCCGGTGGTAACGAATTTCTATCAATAAATGCCATACATACTCCTTTCACAATTTATCTTATGAACAGTATAACGGCAAATTTGAAAAAATCTTTAGGGTAAAATTTAAAATTGTAACAATTTGTAATAATTCTCTACAATTTTACAATTTATTTAGCATTTCTTAAAAGGGTAAAATATCGCAATACATTTACACTACATCTCGTTCAGCTTTTGATAAATTGCGGAATTTAAAATGTACAGAAA
>DBYM01000043.1:17294-21067 GCA_002309875.1 Cyanobacteria bacterium UBA1186 | reverse complement strand
ATTGCGGAATTTAAAATGTACAGAAAATCCCTGCCCGATTCGGTCAGGATTTCACCTAAATTCGCACTGTCAGGTATTCCCATCTCAAAATCCCGAACATACCAGTCATTCTTTGCCCAAATCAGTTTGATATTAAAAATACCCGAAAAATCCGCCTTTTCGTCAGAAAACATAAAATTGAGTTTTGTTCTGATGAGATACAGTCTGTCCTCCTGAACTTCGGTCATTGTTTTGGGCGAATTGAAATAGTAAATGTTCTTTCCGTCCCACATACAAAGCATATCGAAGGTTTCGCCATCGAGATATTCCTCAATATACGGCCGTTTCCCGTCATATTTTTCCATTTTTGAAACAAGTTCGTCAAACGTATTCACAATTTCGGATTTGTTATCGATATCCGTATTCAGAACTACGGGAAAATCCTTCGGGGCTTTGATTAACGGTGCAGTATTAACGGAATAATATTCCATAAGTTTCTTCGCCGCAAACCTTGATGTTTCAAGATTAAGCCACTTTTGGTTTACGGAAATTATATTAAGTCTGTTTGCACTGAAAACTTCAACCAAAAACTTATTGATAAGGTCTTTATCCAAATTAATCGCAACATCAACCTGCAACGCCTTTGTCTTCTGAACAAGGTTATCAAGCGAATAATATTCAATATTCGGCAGTTCATTAATCGGCTCATCAGTTGCAGTATAGAGTTTACCCAAAAGTTCGGAACTCCGAATGACATCTGTCAGTTGCTTTATAGGTTTACCGATAATCAGAATATTCACAAATTCAGGCCCTTATGTGTGAGTGCTAAATATCGGATAACTGTGTATTTACACACAGGCCGAGCAAATAGTCATAATCCGCCTTCGAAAGATCCGTAAACTCAAAAGAAAGTTTATAGTCATCTTCAGCCATTTCACATCTCATAAATTTCAGATGCGCTCTTACTTCCTTGTCGGGAAGCGAAATCGCTATATGCATATCCTCTTTTGAAATTGCATTAACCTGACTCAGAATAGAAACACCGCCTGCAGATATATCATAAGTTACGGCATTATATGCTTCATCATCAACCATATAGATACAATCATAAGAAGCGATTATTCTGTAAAACTCTCTGTTCTGCTGATAATCAAGAGTTTCGGGGTTTTTAACGGTTAAATAAGTATAACTGCCCTCTTTATTTACACTCCTGATAAAAGTGGTTGTCTTGTATAAACCGCTGTTACAAATAAATTCAACCGTAACCGGCTTTGTAATATCCAAATCCTCAGGAAAAGGCTCAGTCATAACCGCTATAAAATCGGATTCGTTCTTTTCCTGCAATGCTAACTTGAAGTTTTTCACAGCACCATTATCACCGTATCCGATGCGTAAATATCTCATGTCATCAAGACTAAAACTAATTCTCATAATTCACCTGCCTTATGAAAATTATATATTATTTCCAAATTTATATCAATGATTTATACATCTCAAGATACTTCTTGGCGCTTTCTTTCCAACTGAAGTCTGCCTCCATCGCACTCTTGCGCATAGCATTCAAAGTATATTTGTCTTTGTAAACATTCATGGCGCAAAGTATGGCGTCCTTCATAGCAAAACCGTCATAAGACCAGAACTTAAAGCCGTTGGAATTATCTAAAGGATAACCGATTACCGTATTTTCCAAACCGCCCGTCGCTCTTACAATCGGCAACGTGCCAAACCGCATTGCAATCAGTTGGGAAAGTCCGCATGGCTCAAATTTTGAAGGCATCAGGAAGAAGTCTGCGCCGGCATAAATAAGATTAGCCAAATCTCCTTTGTAACCTACATAAGCACGAATATTCGGAGTATTGTTAGATAGCCATATCAAAAGGTTTTCGTAATCTTTATCTCCCGTTCCGAGGAAAATAAAATCAGCCTCAAGATGTTTCAAATCGTTTTCAACCTGTCTTATTAAATCAATTCCCTTTTGGCTGACAAGCCTTGAAATCATTGCTATAAGAGGTCTGTCAGGATTGTATTTCAGACCGAATTTTTCACAAATCGCTTTTTTATTCGCTTCTTTTTGCGTAAACGGTTTAGAAAGTTTCAAATCCTCAACGGAATAATTTTTAACCAAATTTTTGTCGGTCTTGGGGTTATAAGCATCGTAATCAATGCCGTTTACAATACCGATTAATTTACCCCTGTTCCCTCTGAGAGTATAATCCATTCCTTCGCCGTATTCGCCCGTCAAAATTTCTTCGGCATAATTAGGAGAAACGGCAACAATCTTATCGGAATAATTGATTGCACCCTTCATCCAATTCACACGGCCGTAATGCTCACAGCCCCATTCGTTATAAACAATATCCTTGCGCATATTCGCAAAGTCAATAATATCTTCAAACCATACACCCTGATAAGCAAGGTTGTGTATCTCAAAAACATTCTTAGTCTTGGACCAAAATTCATCAAACTTGTAATTTGCCTTGATATACAAAGGAATCATCGCAGTATGCCAATCGTTTGAATGTATAATATCTGCCCTGAAATTCAATGCCTTTGCGTATTCTAGGGTTGCAAGAGAGAACAGAACATATCTTTCGTGTTCATAGCGTGGGTCAAGCCATTTCGGGTAAACATCGTGGAAAGGTGAAAAATACCAGTCATTATGTACGAAAAATACGTTAATATCCGTTCCCGGCAATTTCGTCATAAAAAGACGGCATTTGTGCTGAATTCCGCCAAAACCAAGCCACATCTCGGAATTTGGGAGTTCTTTTATTCCCCACTTATCACAGTCTATACCACCGTGAAGCGGTGTAAATATCGCAATCTCCGCATCTTTTTCAAGCCATTTCGGCAAACTTCCGACAACATCGGAAAGCCCGCCCGCTTTTGAAAACGGAGCAACCTCCGCTGAGGCAAATAAAATCTTCATCTTTTTCGGCATATTATTCTCTCTCTTGATTTGTGTACATGAATTATATTCCTACATCGGCAAAAAATCAATATTTGGTATCCGAATTTTCGGTATAACAACTATTTTGCCGTACTGAACGAATATTCAACACCGTTTATATCTTTTTTGAAAACTCTGTTTCCGTCACCCGACTGAATAAACAGATATTTGTCGGGAATTTGCTTCCAATATACTCTTGAAATACTTTCGGGAGCCATATCGCAAAGTTCCTTTAAATCCTGCTGTACAATAGTTCTGCCGATGCTTTCACCCTTAAGTTCCATAACGTTTACTGTGTTGTAAGCAAGTTTTTTGTGTTTGCTTTCTCCGACAATTTCGCCGTTTCTGTATCTGAGTTCACGGGCTATCTTATTTACCGCGTTTCCTTTATTATCAGCCCAGGTTTTGTTTATATTTAAAATTTTGTCACCCAATCCGTTCAAAACATGTTTAAATTTGTAGTGTTTCTGCACCATTGTTAAATCAGGATTAAGCCTGAACGCATAAGTTGCGGATTTTGAATTTTTGTTTTTATAACCTAATGCAACTCTGCTTCCGTCAGGAAGTTTTCTTTCTCTGATATGATTTATCCCTCTTTCGTTCAAAGATTTATATAAATGATTTCTCTCACGTCCGAATTTTGAAAATGAATTTGCTATTCTGTCCGTAATTCCTATAATTCTTGTTGCCATGTTTACTCCTAATGTTTGCTGCTCTAAGAATAAAACCCGTAAAAATAAAATTTGCTGGCAAAAAATAATATTTTCATGTATTATATCCATTGGTAAACAGGATTAAAAAGTTGAACAAAAAGGCTAAAAATACTAACGAAATAAAAGAAGGG
>DBYM01000043.1:2159-17212 GCA_002309875.1 Cyanobacteria bacterium UBA1186 | reverse complement strand
GGACATACAAAAGGTAAATCCGTTCACAAAGATTTTAAGAAATTAATCGGAGAAAGAGCCTTAATAGTTGATACGACTGACGAATTTGATAATTTAGGCACGCTTCACCCCGCATCAGGCCCGATAAAAGAGGCTCAGGAACTTGCGGCGGAAGCCTTCGGCGCACAAAAAACTTTCTTCCTGCTAAACGGCTCTACCGCAGGAAACCTTGCAATCGGTATGGCGCTGACCAAAAAAGGACAAAAAGTTATAATCAACCGCAACTGCCACCGCTCGGCATTAACGGGATTAATGATATCGGGCGCAGACCCCATATGGGTTTGCCCTTCAAGAATTGATGACTGGTCAATTTGGGGAAACATCGAGCCCGAAAAAATTGAAAAAGCACTGAAAGAAAACCCCGACGCAGGCCTTGTGTGGATTACAAACCCGACATACGAAGGCGTTGTTTCGGATATAAAATCAATCAGCGCAATCTGCAAAAAGTACAATGTACCGTTAGTCGTTGATGAAGCACACGGCTGTTTGTGGAACTTCAGTTCTCACCTGCCGCAAAGTGCACTCAAACTCGGCGCTGATGTCGTTGTTCATTCACTCCACAAAACAGGCGGAAGTATGAGCCAAAGTTCAATGCTCCACGTTTCCAAAAACTCAATGATTAACCCCGATACCGTTGAAAAAGCATTGAAACTTCTGCATACGACAAGTCCTTCCCTGATGCTTCTCGGAAGTCTTGACGCATCAAGAGCAGTCCTGCAGTCAAAATCAGGACAAACAATGCTTGAAAGAACAATTAAAAACGCAAAATATTTGAGAAAAAGACTTGATAATATTCCGAATCTTCAGCAGTTAAAAAATGATTTCGGGTACTCAACAGATGTTACAAAAGTGTTTATCAAAATCGACGGGCTCTCCGGAAAACGTCTTGAATCAATATTGGAAATAGATTTCGGAATTGAGGTCGAATCCGCATCAGATATAGGTGTCCTAATCCTCTGCAACCTCGGAAACAAACGTTCGGACTTCGCCTATCTCGCCGATGCACTCGAAAAAATTGCACAGGGAAACCACAAGGATATTTATTACCTTGAAAACCGCAAACATATGCCGATGCTTGAGCCTCAAATCGTTATGAGCCTCAGAGATGCATATTATGCGGAAAAAGAAATTATCAAAAAAGAAGACGCAATCGGAAGAATTTCTGCCGAAGTAATCGCAGAATGCCCGCCGGGAATTTCAATTCTGCTCCCCGGTGAATTGATAACGGAAGAACACCTGCCATACCTGAATGATTACGAAACCTTAGAAGTGGTTAAGAAGTAGGGGTAGGGGTAAATAAAATGGCAATAGTTGTTGGGGTAGAAACCCCAACCTAGAAAATTATTTGAAAGGGTACGAAACTAATATGTATTGTAAGAATTGTGGAATAGAGATTGATAATGATTCAATTTTCTGTCAAAATTGCGGCGAAAAAATCAATAACAACCCAGAATCTTACCAAAGTTATAAAACTGAAATTACTACAAAAGACAATAATAATACCGAATTGTCTGATACATCAGAGGGGAATTTCTTAAGGTATATAATAACCTTTTTGATAATTTTTGTAATAGTTGGAGAATTTTTGCATTCTTATACATTTGAAATTTCTGAAAATAGTTTTGATAAACAACTTAAAACACAGATAATAAATGAGTATAAAATAAAGAAACACTGGAAAAGTTTTAACAGAACTTATTTAACCCCATATTCATATATAGATTCAAAAAGCCTTGAACCAAAATTTGTGTACATAAATAAATTTCTTACAACTTGGAATTGCCCAGATTCCAATGAATATTCAACCATAGGTAAATACCGAATTAGGATTGAATCCCCATCTATGGTTTCTGGTCTCGGTAATTCGTATCCAAGTGAATATTCAACTCTAGAGGAGCCTATTGTTTGTGCATATAAAAATAAAAAAAATAATGCAAAGAAAGCCACAATTATAAAAATTGAATAAAGTAAAGAGTAGGTTGGGGTTTCTACCCCAACAACAATTTTTATATTAGAATTAACGTATGAATTACAAAAGAGTTTTTGTTCCTAATAGTTATGTGCACTTGGTCATTGTTGCATATAACCGTAAAAACATTTTTACCGATAATGTAACCCTTTTAAAAAATGCCTTCAAAAACGCAAAAAGGTATTTTAATTTTGAAATTATTGCAATTTGCATATTGCCAAATCATGTTCATATGATTTTAAATCCAGAAAATATAAAAGAATACCCTAAAATTATTACATCTATGAAATATTATTTCTCTAAAAATTTTAATGTTGGGGTAGAAACCCCAACCTACGGTTATATTAACAAAGGAGAAAAAGGAATATTTCAACGCAGATTTTACGAACATACAATAACAAGTCAGGAAGAATTAAACAAACATCTTGATTATATTCACTACAATCCCGTAAAACACGGACTTGTATCTGTTGTTAAGGATTGGGAATATTCCAGTTTTCATAAATATGTTGAACTTGGTTATTATGATATTAATTGGTGTAATTTTGGTAATAAATATGGTATTCTTGATATGGATATAGAGTAATTTATGGGAAGAAAGAAAAAGGTTAACACGCAAAAAAGAGTTATAAGTTTTGCCGTAACATTTATTCTTATGGCAACGGGGATTTATTATCTCGGGCTGAATTACGTTCCTCAAAAATGGTATGATACACAGGTTATGATGCCAAATCAGGTTGAATCATATTACGTAAACCAATGGTGTACTGCCGATTTTGGCCGAAAAGAGGCCGTTCTGTGGGATATGACAAGGGTGGATTGTCTCGCCAAGGATTATGCAATAGAGTTTGATTTTGCAAAGAAATGGGCAGAATCAATCGGGCAGGCACTGTATTACTCAAAAATGACAGGCAAAAAACCCGCCGTAGCCATAATCCTGACCTCTCCAACCGATTACCGTTTTGTCAAAAAAATTGAAAGACTTGATAACGGAATAAAAATCTTCCTCATTAAAGCATTCTAAAATCTAGGAAAATCAACATTAACCATAAGTTTGGCTTTTTCTTCGGGAGTCAGTTTTTCTGCGTATTCCTTATACATTTTGGCAAGTTGCTTTTCCTCGGGAATTTTTTTGGTAAATGCTCTGTAAATCTTAAATTTTAAACCCTTAAGAAACATCGGAAAGAACTGTGAAAGCGGTAAATTGTTAACTCTTACTCCCGGAACAGTTTTAAAAGTGTCAAAATCCTCAACTCCAATTTTGGCAAGTTCTTTCTGTGTCGCTCTCGCAGCCCTGCATTTGCCTTCCATAACCGATATGCCGACCTGCTTTCTGAGTTCAAAAATCTTTGCAGCCCGCATTGCACTTTCAAAATTGTTATAGGTTACCTTGAAATCCATTAACCTGCCTTACCTATTTACCCCTTACTTATTTACCCCTATATTTTGTCGAAACCTGTATATTTTCTCAAAACTTCAGGAATAATAACAGTTCCGTCTTCCTGCTGGAAGTTCTCGATTATTGCCGCAAAAGTTCTTCCGACAGCAAGACCTGAGCCGTTAAGGGTATGAACAAACTGAACTTTACCCTCTTTGTTTCTGTATCTTATATTGGCTCTTCTTGCCTGATAATCACCAAAATTAGAGCAACTTGAAATCTCTTTATAAGTGTTATAAGAAGGTAACCAAACCTCCAAATCGAAGCACTTATTTGCACTAAAACCGATGTCAGCCGTGCAGAGAGCAACCCTTCTGTACGGAAGTCCCAATAATTCAAGGCATCTTTCCGCATTTCTCGTAAGTTTTTCGTGTTCGTCTTTGCTTGTTTCGGGAGTAGTGAGTTTAACCATTTCAACCTTGTTGAACTGATGTACCCTAATCAAACCTCTTGTATCTTTACCGGCAGAGCCCGCTTCACGTCTGAAGCACGGAGTATATGCCGTCATATATTTAGGCAAATCTTCTTCGTTTAAAATCTCGTTCTGATAAATATTCGTAACCGGAACTTCAGCCGTCGGAATCAGGTACAAATCTTCATCAACACATTTGTACATATCTTCGGCAAACTTAGGCAGTTGACCTGTTCCCGTCATTGTTGCGGCATTTGCCATAAAAGGCGGCAAAATTTCTTCGTAGCCGTGTTCCGTCGTATGCAAATCGAGGAAGAATTGGATTATCGCACGTTCCAATTTTGCACCTTTACCGCGATATAAAATAAATCTTGACTGAGAAATCTTTACCCCTCTTTCGAAGTCAACAATTCCCTTTTCTTCACACAAATCCCAATGCGCCTTCGGTGTAAATCCGAATTTTGTCGGCTCGCCCCATGTCTTAACTGTCGGATTGTCTTCCTCAGAAGTACCGACAGGAGTGGTTTCATCAGGAATGTTAGGAGTATGAAGCAGGAAATCTCTCTGAGCAGAATCAAGTTCTAACTGCTTTTCTTCCAAAGCCTTGATTTCATCGCCGATTAAACGAACTTCTTCCTGAATAGCATCGGTATTTTCACCGTTCTTCTTCATCATTCCGATTTTCTGAGATTCGTTTTTCCTCTTGGCTCTGAGTTCATCTGCCTGAGCCTGAATTTTTCTTCTCTCGGCATCAATTTCCAAAACTTTGTCTATTGATAATTCGGGATTTCTCCTCTTTAAAAGTTCGTTAACCTTTTCGGGGTTTTCTCTGATCAATTTGATATCTAACATTTTATATTTCCTCTTTTCTGTGCTCAGATATTATACAATAAACATACAATCACCGTAACTGTAAAAACGATATTTATTTTCAATCGCCGAGGCATAAGCCTCAAATATAAAATCTTTGCCTGCAAGTGCGCTCACAAGCATTAAAAGCGTCGATTTCGGCAGGTGGAAGTTGGTAATCAGCCTGTCAACCACCTTAAACTCATAAGGGGGGTAAATAAAAAGTTCCGAGGCAGATTTACATGCCTTTATCTCTCCAAACTGTTTATATGCGGTTTCAAGAGTTCTGACAGTCGTTGTTCCGACCGCAACGAGTTTCTTGCCTTCCTTTTTTGCCCTGTTAATCAAATCCGCCGTTTCTTGGGAAATCTCAAAAGCCTCCGAATCCATTTTGTGATCCAAAATGTTTTCGCATTTAACAGGCCGAAACGTACCGATACCAACATTCAGCGTGACATACCCGACCTCAACTCCTTTATTTTTGAGTTTTTGCAAAATTTCCCGGGTGAAATGCAAACCCGCCGTCGGAGCGGCAACAGAGCCTTCATCTTTGGCATAAACTGTCTGATACCTTTCAAAATCGAGTTTTTTCAAATCGTCGTTCGCCATTTTGCGTTCAATATACGGAGGGAGCGGAATATTCCCGACTCTGTGCAGAATTTCTAAAATATCACCCTCATAAAGCATCTTTACAAGCCATTTTCCGTCATCTTCAAGGGGGCAAATGACTTGTACCGACAGATTTTCGCTGACTTTTATTATTGTGCCTGCTTTAACTCTTTTTGAAGGCCGAATGAGAACTTCCCATTCCTTATTTCCACCCTCTTTTAACAAAAAAACTTCAATTTTTGCGCCCGTATCTTTATAACCGTAAAGGCGTGCGGGTATGACTTTTGTGTTATTCAAAATCAACACACAGTCATCATTGATTAAATCAACAATGTCATAAAAATGCTTGTGCAGAATTTGGTGATTTGCCCTATCGAGCACCATCATTCTTGAATCTTGTCTTTTTTCAGTCGGTTTTTGTGCTATTAATTCTTCCGGCAATTCATAATCAAATTCTGATAAAAGCATTCACAAACCTCATAAAAGGGCTATATTCCAAGTTCCTCACGTGCTTTATCAGCCTCTGCTACGGCTTTCCTTATAAATCCCATGGGATTTTTGAAAACACGGTCAAAGAAACCTTCACTAAAATATTTAAAGAACAAGTTTCCGTCCTTTTGCAGGTATTTTATGGTGAAATAAAGTTTGTCGAGTTTTCCCGAAGTATCAAAGTTAACCCTCACAGGATTAGCCTCCTGAGCCTTGAGCATATCGGGCAATACACTTCCAAATTCACCGCAGTTTAATCTGCGGCTCAAAGAATTGGCAGCACGGGGAGATAACGTTACACCGCCAAATAATAAATCCGAATTGTTGTTGATTTTCATATAAACCTCCGTTAGAATATTTATTCTTTTTCCTTAATCGGCTTTGCGTCCGCTAAATCAATGTCGGAAACTTTTGCCTCTTTTTTGGCATCTTCAGCCTCAAGTTGTTTGTTTATAATAACAGTCTGAACAACCTGGAAACAGTTGCTTGCTACCAAATACAAAAGAACACCTGCCGGAATAGGTATTATAAAGAACGTAAAACCTAACATCAAAGGCATAAAGGTATTCATTGATTTCTGCATAGCAGCCTGAGCCGGATCCTGATTAGCCGTATTTGTCATTGCCATCATTGCTTTTTGTGACATTACCATTGTCAGCATAAACAATATAAGAAGTGCAAATACGTCCCAATGAAATTCGGTCTTAACTTCTATGGTCGGGACGGTAGCCGTCAAAATACCGTCTTTTCTTGTGAAATCAACGGGTTTAGACTGTTTTGTCTGTACGTCCATAATATCTATGGTCGCAGATTCAATCTGATCAAGTTGGCTGAATTTTAAATTCAGATTATCTAAACTGATTTTAAAATCAACATTTTCTCCCGGAACTAAATCGCCCTGAACTTCAACCGCCTTCTGAGGTTTTTCGATTTTAACATTTTCAAGAGGCTCATCAATTCCCTTCAGAAATACCTTCGCATTTTTTCCCGTCATAAAAGTATCGTACTTGGAAACACCAAATTCACCGTCTTTGGAGATTCCTGCCGATGATTTCATAGTGGCATCAAGTCTGTTTATAAATAAGAAATGAGCATCTCCTGCCATCTGTATAAACTGAGGGCTCATTAACGTAGAATACAAAAGAATAAATATTGGCATCTGAATTAACAAAGGAAAACAACCCGCCATAGGGTTAAATTTGTGTTCCTTATAAAATTCCATCATCTTTTGCTGCATCTTCTGCGGATCGCTCTTATAACGCTCCTGAATAGCCTTCATCTTTGGCTGCAACAATTGCATTGTCCGCATAGATCTCTGCTGCGAAACGCCTAAAGGCCACATTGCTGCTCTTACAAGCAGAGTGAGCAATATAATACCGATTCCGTATCCGCCAAATATAGATAATGCTTTTAAAATATTAATGGTTAGTGTCGTAAAATCCATGGTCTCTTCCCTAAAAATTTGTGATATTAATAAAGGGCACTCAAAAGAGTACCCTTTAAAAATACTTTAAATATATGCTAAAGTCAATCAGATTGTGATAAATTTACAATCCGAAATGACTGCCCGAAAATAACCTTTAGCCCTGTCCTTCAGTGTTTGTAGTGTGACTGCCCAACGAATTCAGTCTCTTCGCAGGATCAGTTATGTGAGTTATTCTCAAACCGAAGTTATCTTCGATAACGACAACTTCACCATACGCAATCAACTTGCCGTTAGCATACAATTCAACAGGCTCGCCCGCTGCTTTGTTCAAAGTAACAATAGAGCCTTTTGTAAGTTCTAACACTTTCTTTATCGGAAGTTCGGTACGGCCTAATTCAACCGTCAACTGTAATTTAATATCCAACAGAATATTAAGGTTTTGGTTTTGAGGACCCTGCACCTGGTCCAAATCCTCAAAAGACGTAAACTGAACAGGCTGAACCGTGACGGTATCATTACTTGCAGGAGTTGCCTCAGTTGCTTCCGCCTTTGCTGTTTCAGGCTCAAAAGCCTTTGCTTTGGAACTCAAATCTTCCTCCGCTTCAGGAACTTCAGCCTTAGGAGTTTCAGCCTTAGGAGTTTCAGCCTCGGGAACGTCTGCGTCAGCGCCCTTACCTATACCTTCTTTGAATTCTTCATCATCACCTGGCATATCTCAAATCCTTTCTAAAAGTAATTTCTTAGTAATTCATGCATTTCATCATATACATCAGTAATTTTTATACATATATTGTCTTTTATCGTTCCGGGACGTGCGAAAAATTTCTTTTCGTCATTAACTTTTACCACCAAATCGTCCTGAACTTTGTTATCAAGTTTTATAATATCACCCTCGGTCAACTGCAAAAAGTCATCGAGAGTAATACTGCAGGTGCCGAACTGTACACGCAAATCAACATTTGAAGAATTAAGTTTGGAGATCATCTTCATTCTTTCATCGTTTGATGCAACCAAACCTTTTGTCTGGAAGATGTGCTGTGTGCTTAAGTGGGTCAATACCGTTTCCAATACAGGATACGGGAAACATATACTGAATAATCCGTAATGTTTGCCTGATATCTGAACTTCAAAAGTCAAAAGTGCTACGATTTCACCGCCTGTTGCAACCTGTATTGACTGATAATTGTCATCAAGGCTTATAAATTTACCCGTTACAGGGATAATTGTATTCCATGAGTCTTCAAGTGACTGAATAATTATGTTTATAACCTTTTTGGCAAGCGCTTTTTCAATATCCGTCAATTCTCTTGACTGACTGTCTATGGACCCGATACCGCCTAACATACGGTTAACAATACAGGAAAGAACTTCAAAACTGACACCTAAAAGAATTTGGCCCGTCAACGGCTCGAATTCAAAAACACCGACACTAATCGGCGAAGGCATTGAACGAACAAACTCTTCATAAGTAAGTTGGTCGACCGAAACGATTTCGATTTCAACCCTCATACGTAAATAACCGCTCAGAACAAGCGATATCGCCTTAGAAAATTCTCTGTGAATATCTCTTAAGGCACGAAGGTTATCTTTGGAAAATTTATCAGGACGTCTGAAATTATAGAGTTTGTAACTCTTGTGTTCAGACTCATCAAATTCTTCCTCGTTCCCCTCTATTGAATTTTTTATCAGTTCGTCCTTGTCCGGCATTTCCTTTTCCTATTGTATGATAAACTGTCCGAAGCTTACCCTCAATACCTCTCTCTCTCCTCCGAGAATTGCATTTATATCATTAGAAATTTGTTCTTTTGCAAGTTCCTTTCCTGCCGCAGAAGCAAGTTCCGCAGAAGTTTTACTTGAAAGATTCGTAATAACCGCATCTCTTATCGCAGGTTTATACTGCGTCATTTCCTGCTGAATTGCGTCCATCGGGTTTACTGCAGCAGGTGCTTCACCATGTCCATGTCCGCCTTTTGCAGGTGCAGCATCTTTCGGAAAATCGGTATCTTTTTGTGATACTTCTATTGCTACGTTTACTTTCAAATATTTTTTCTGATTTTCATCACACAAGTTTAAAATAAAATCACCCAAGTCAACAATAATACCTTTTTGCAGTTCGTCCTCAGCCGCTTCTTCTTCAAGTTCTTCCTGAGGAACATTAATTTTGCTTATCTTTTGCGAAATAAGATTTTCCATTACAAGATAATTAACACCAAGGAAAACCAAAAGCAGAATCGCTACTGCCATTAATATTATTATCAAGAATTTGTTTAGGTCTTTGCCCTTTATTTCTGACTCTTGTTCGTTAGCCATACTATTCTCCACTTATATTACACTGTACTATTATATCAATACGGTTAAGATATTTACCACCATTATATGGAGGATTCTTTACGGGGAAAAATTCTCCGTAACCGACAGAACTTATCCTGTCATAACCAAGCCCGCCGGATAATTCCCGGATTTCCGCCTCTGCTTTACCCGCAATCACGGCAGCTATTTCCCAATTATTCAGCTTATTCCTCTCAACGGAATCCTCATCGGTTGTATGCACTTCTATTATAACAGAGTTTTCTATTTTTGCCAAAAATTGTTCTATCTTTTTCAAATTATTCACCGTTTCCGTGCTTAATTCACGACATTCCTCAGCAGGATTTTTTATGGGAAATCTCAGTATGATACCCATTGAATCCTTTTCCACAAGGATATCCGTCCGGGAAAATTCCGTATTTGCAATAAAATACAGTTCATTAATACACCTGTCATTGAATATGTACTCATATCCGTAAACATTCAAAACCGTAAAAAGTAAAATTAACAGAATGTATTTTGTCATATCAACATTCTATTTTTAACAAATATTTTTTAATCCTCGTTTCAGGTAAACTTTTTGATTTTATCAAATATAGTTATATAATAAAATGTATGGGGAAATTTGATATATTCAAAAAATTTATTCATGCCGTAATTGTAATCAACGATAAGGGAGAGGTCATTTTTACAAATAATTACTTCAAACGTGTATTTCCCGATTACAAAAACCTTGAAAAATTTTCTCATAAACTTGACTGCAACGTTTACCCGCTCGACAGCAACAACGTATTCGTTCATTCACCTATCAATCAGGCGCTCGCATCGCCCGAAGACTTCTCGGCACACGTAATTTACAGAAGTATTAACGGGCTGAATGACAGATATTTTAATATGTCTGCCTCAAAAAAGAGCATTTATACAATAATAGTCCTGACGGACGTTACTGCAGAAGTCACTTATCAGGCCGCACTTGAAGAAAACAGTTCGTACAGAAAACAAATCGAACTTCTTACGGCAGATAAAAATGCTATGGCAAAAGTCAAGCAGCAAGCCTCATCTCAGGCTATGAAACTTTATATGCTGAATAATATATCGAATATAATAAGAGGCTCGATAGACAGTTCACAAATCCTTAATTCGGCTCTTTCCGAACTTTCTCAACTCTTTGCCGCTTTTAAAGCATATTATGCGGTCTATTCAAAAGATATGGACGCCTATATCATAAATGAATCAAAAACCAAAAGGGATATAGGTAAAAAAATCTCATTTGACAGTCAGACAAATAAGGCAATTGCAAAATCAAAAGTCTTTGTTACCTCCTGCCTGAAAGAATATTCGGAAGCAAAACCCTTCAAAGAACTTGTGCAGAGAATTATTCTTCCGATATACCACATGGACAGACGTATAGGCGTAATCATAATACTTACAAGGCAAAAGAACAGTCCTGATGATGCACTCGAAGTCCTTGACGGAGTTTCAACACAACTCGGTAACGCAATCATTCAGGCCGAATTGTATGAAAAAAATGCCAGAATGGTAAAAGAACTTACAAATGCCCTGAACGAACTTAAAGAAACTCAGGCTCAACTCATTAATTCGGAAAAAATGGCATCACTCGGAGAATTTGTAGCCGGGATTGCCCACGAAATAAACACCCCGCTTGCTTCAATAAAATCAAACAACGAAATTGCGAAAAAAATTATTAAACAAATGGACGATAATGATTTGAAAGAACTTTTATCCGACGTAAATAACATTGATTCCGAGGCAATAGAACGAATCCACTCGCTTGTAGTATCACTCAGAAAATACGTGCGGCTTGACGAAGCAGAACTCCAGGAAGCCGACATCAACAAGGAAATGGATCTGACTCTTGAAATACTTAAACACATGACAAAAAATAAAATCGAAATCGTCAAGAATTACAGCACTCTGCCTCCGATAAAATGCTATCCCAACAGGCTTAATCAGGTATTCACAAACATAATCAAAAATGCCGTACAGGCAACCAAAGACAATGGCATAATAACCATAAGCACTGATTTTAAAAACAATAACCTTATCGTAAAAATCAAAGACAACGGGTGCGGGATAAAAGAGCCGAAGAAAATCTTTGATTTGGGATACACAACAAAAGGTGTAGGTGTTGGAACAGGCTTAGGCCTTGCCATTTCACAAAAAATTATAGATGAACACAAGGGAAAAATTGAAGTAAAAACAGAAATCGGCAAGGGAAGCGAATTTATTATTACTATCCCAGGTGAGTAATAAATTATAAGTTTTGTTAAGTTGCTGTAATTCAATATTGATAGAGGGTTTAGCCATTTTTGCAAAAGTTTATCTGTAAATTTTTGTAAAAATATCCTCAAAGATGGTTAATTAATACACAAAATATGTTATACTTCTAATACAAATCGATTAAGTGTATTTTTTACGCTAATAAATGTAACAATTTGTTTACAATGTACAAAAGAAAAGGCAATTTTTAAACAACAAAGAACTTAATATAACTGTGTAGTAGTTTAACAGTTGTGAAATGATATTGATACATATCGGAGGTTAAGTGTATGACGATTACCGTAAACAGCAAGAAAAAACAAGTTAAGAAGACTTTTCAGGAACTCATCAATGATTTGATGACAAGCAGTTCGGAAAAAGTCAGATATAACGCTGCGCGTATTCTCGGTGAAATGGGCGATTCCAAAGCAGTTGAACCGTTAATTGACGTGCTTAAAAATGACAAAAACGGATCGGTAAGATTATATGCGGCAAGAGCATTGGGCGAACTTGGCGACTGCAAAGCCACCGAACACCTTATTGAATCTCTTCGTGAAGACAGAAACGTTGACGTTAGGGTTCGTGCCGCAAGGGCTTTAGGCAGATTGGGCGGTAAAATCGTTGTTGAGCCGTTGGTTGAAGCTCTTAATGATGAAAATTCTCAGGTCTGCATCACCGCAACAGATGCACTTATTGAAATCGGTGATGTTGCTACCGATGCTTTAATGAAATCATTAGACCACGAAAAGGTTAATGTTCGTTGTGATGCAACCCGTGCATTAGGCGAAATCGGAAATAAAAAATGTGTTGATAAAATAATCAATATGCTTTATGACGAATGGGTTAACGTAAGAATTTATGCGGTAACTTCTTTGGGTAAATTAAACGATACAAAGGCAGTTCCTGCATTAATCGAAGTTATGAAAAACCGTTCCGAAAACGATTTGGTCAGAGCAGGTGCGGCTGCCGCTCTCGGTGTTTTGAGAGACCAGAGAGCACTGCTTCCGCTCCGTGAACTGATAATGGAAGCCGAAGAATTGGGCGAACTTGAAGATACTGCTTTAAAATCATTTAAGAAAATTATGGCAGCAAACTGGCAGGCTATACCGGGTGCAAGCCAGCAAAAGAAGCCCGTTACGGTTTAGTTTACAATCAATAAAAAAGAAACCTCGCAATGAGGTTTCTTTTTTTAGGCAATTTTTTGCAGCAAGAATACTTTATATATATAAAGGTTAATTGTGTACAGGTTGAAAAAAGCGGTTACAAAACGACCGCTTTTCTTTTTTGGCAATATGTTATATAATAACAACCATATAGTATAGGGAGGGAAAGTAATGGGTAAAACATCGAAATTTATTTTAGTCGTTTTTTTGATACTCGCTTGTGCCGGAATAGGTTGTGCAGCACATAAGTATTTCAATACGCCTGAAAAACTCACAATGAAATACGTTTCCAAGCACATGGACGCATCAGGAAAATTTGAATACAGAACAAATTTAAACCCTGAAATCAAATATGACGAAACCGGATATAACGAAAATGCACATGCGGGACTTTTGTACGCAATGTATCAGTATGAAACCAAAACAAATGATAAATCTTTGAAAAACAAAAGAATTTTGGCTTCGGATTATTTCGTAAAAAGATTTATCAAACCGCAGGGCAATAAAATGTTTGCAGTAGCATCAATAAGACAAGATGATAACGGTGAAAATATTTATTCTGTCGGAAGCACCGGTATTGCAATTACGGCTCTTACAAATCTTTATCCCGAAAAACAAATAGATTTGCGTACCCTGAGAGGTATGGGAAAATATATCGTATCTATGCAGAATCCTGACGGCTCATTCCGCAGTTTCAGTCCTAATGCAGCACCTGATATGAGCAATCCGGACGTAAACGGAGAGGCTGCTATGGGATTGTTAACCTTGTTTGAAACTGACCCTGAAATCACATGGGTAAACAGCGCTAAAAAAGCATTGATTTACACAGCAACTCAAAGAAAGGGCAAAAAGGACCTGCCTTTCGACCAATGGACTGTAATTGCAACCCAAAAACTTTTTGCAATGCCTAACAACGGTTTAAGCGACAGCGAAAGAGATTTGCTGCTGAACAATGCGGAAGTATTTGCAGATACTGCAATAAAGAAACAGGTTACGGATAAAGGCGAGGCTTATGCAGGCTCATTCACTGATGACAGAAAATTGGGCTCTGTCGCTTCCGTAATGGAAGGACTTGCCGCAGCATATGATTGCACCCCTAATATTAAACTCAAAAAAGAAATCAAGAATTCACTCGATTTGGGAATCGCATTCCTTGCCAAATATCAGATTAAGAGCGGCTCTTTAGCCGGTGGTATTCCGCAGGACGCTGACTGGAAGAACTCAACCAGAAAAAGACATACCGAAATAAAACTTGATCAGGTACAACATGCACTTTCGGCATTTGTTCAGGCAAAATAAAATAAAAAAGGAGGTTTTAAAACCTCCTTTTTTTTAACTTATAATTGTTATTACCCCGGCATCTTTAACAATATTTTCAGACTTTCTTTAGCCTTATTTGCTTCAAAGGCCTCGACAGCGTCTTCCACGGGATAAACACCGGAGATAAACGGAGTAAAATCAATTCTGTTTTTCTCAAGCAATCTCAATGCAGGAGGGAACTGTCCGCATCTTGAGCCCAAGACCGTAATTTCATCAATAACAATCGGAGCAAGATTTAATTCCTTACCTGTTGCAACCGTGCTTTTTAAAACCAGCGTGCCTCTCGGTTTTACCAATCCCATAGAGGTTTCAAACCCTGATGCCGTACCCGTTGCCTCAACGACAACATCATATATTTTCTCTTTGACAAAATCATCAAGAAGTCGGGTTTTTACTCCCTGAGCACGTGCTATATCCAATTTATTACTATGTTTACCAACCAACGTAACGTCAAGATTATAAGAATTTAATGCAAGTGCGGTTGTCAGACCGAGTTTACCGTCACCTAAAATTAAGACTTTTTGCATAGGCTCAATATGAAGTTGTTCCATTATTTCACATGCAGCAGCCAAAGGCTCGGTGAAAACCGCCTGTTCATCAGTTACATTATCGGGAACTTCAAATAAAATATTTGTCGGAATTGTTAAATACTCTGCAAAACAGCCGTCTTTTCTCCAAATCCCGATTGTATGCCTGCCCGGACAATGTCTGTAATTCTTCTTTGCACACCATTCGCAGTCAGGATTGCCGCA
>DBYM01000043.1:206-2020 GCA_002309875.1 Cyanobacteria bacterium UBA1186 | reverse complement strand
CCTGCCAAACTGACTTTTATCAGTGCTTCACCCGCTTCCGGCTTGGGATTAGGGTAATTTGTTTCAAACTTTAATCCGTTATCATAAACTACTGCTTTCACTTATGCTGCCCTCCTTTAGACTTATATTTTACCTCAAATAGTCCTTTACTTCTATATTCTGGGTTTAGATGTAAAAAAGTTGTTACAAAATATGGATATTTTTTTTAAATCTTGTATGATAAAAGTGTACCTGATTTTGAAACAAAATCTTAAGTGATTGCGTAGGATAAATCAACCCCGGGTATGAGGGATAATATTACCTTTTGGACCTGTTGTATTCAGGTCTTACTAACAGTGCTTTAAACAAGGAGGAGCATATGAGACATTGCTGTCAGTTCAAGGCTGATGACATCTATTACCTGTACGAAACCGCCGTTTACACAACAAGAAAACTTTCGGTCGGGTTTTGCCCAATCTGCAAAAAACCGATTGCCGAACTTTATAAAGTATTATTCAGCGGCACAGTGGAAAGAGAATATTTCATAGGAATAAGCGCTGATAACATTATTCATAAACTCAAAAACGAAATAAATTATTCCGCAAGCAAATCCAACCTCTCAAAGTTCAAGTCAAAACCATACGGCTGGAAATACGGAGAAAACAAATCTGCCGTCATAAAAGGGAAGGAAAGAATTAAACAGTATGCATGCGACTTTTACGGCAACAAAGAAATTATCAAAACAATATAAATTCTCTCGATTGTTTTTTCAGGGCGTCATTATTTCACCTTTCTCTCGATTACGCACTACTCCTTTTGACGCCCTTATTTTTTTTAAATTGGAAACATTAAAATGACTAAACTAAAAAATAAAGAAAAAGATATCACATTAAAAAAACATGAAGTTAATAACAAGCATATTGCCTACTATGATAAGTTATTATCCATTTTGGATTTTGTCCTTGATGAATTTTCAAAAGAACTCACAAGAGCAGACATTGAATTTTTGGAGATGCCGAAAAACTCAGTTCTTACCCTTGATTTTCTGATATCTGCAATAACCAAGGTGCAAAAAGGCCAAAGACTTGCCCTGGGTCTTGATGAAGACGAGTATGAAGATACCGCACCAAAAATAAACATTATAGAAGGGCTTTCCGAATCGAAAATTTAAAAGAGAATATATGATTGAAGTAATTATACCAAAAGACAGAATTTTTAATTTATACAAACATAAATTCAAGGTTATGTACAATAATGCAAAAGACAAAATCTGCGACACAAATTCCTTTGAATTTATCATAAAAAACACTTTGTTCTATGGGTTTATAAAAGATGGCTCCATAATCGGAGCCATCTATTTCTTTCCGGATAACGGCAAATTATTTTTAAACGCTTATGCGGGAAGAAAACACCTCGAAGACAATATTGAATGTGTAAAAATGTCGCTTGATTGGTTTAACTGTAATATTTATGCCGAAGCACAAAACAGAGCCTCCGCTCTTTGTCTTCTCAGAGCAGGATTTAAACGGATTGAAGGAAATCTGTTCGGGTATATTAAAGATTCTTTACAGCGTTTTCGACACGTTTCCTGACGTAAATGTCAATGCCGTCTTCCTCACCCATATTTGGCTGCAGTACATCTACAACATGCTGAACATCAATAAATTCCTTTTTCGGCTCAATGCTGCTCATATAACTGATCAGCCCTTCGGCATATTCATTGGAATTGGGCTCTAATTTTGACAGATTTATTCTTTTCTTCAGTCTGACATCAAAAAACTCTTTGAGTAATGACGAGTGTACGTCTTTTATATTCAGAGGGAATCTGTTTGCTT
>DBYM01000043.1:0-155 GCA_002309875.1 Cyanobacteria bacterium UBA1186 | reverse complement strand
TTTCTTTCACCCGTTGAATTATAAAGCGCATCTGCCAGTGCCTGTTCCATACAAAGTACATGCAGATTATTTGCACCGTTATAATCCGATCTGTTAATATTGAAAGTAAACTTCGGAGCCTCTGCAAACCTTGAAATTTTTCCTATAATCTCCGC
>DBYM01000009.1:32209-44689 GCA_002309875.1 Cyanobacteria bacterium UBA1186 | reverse complement strand
AGAGATTCGAACTCTCGACCTCGCGGGTATGAGCCGCGCGCTCTCACCAACTGAGCTACCTTGCCATAAATCCACTATTAAATTGTACGAGAAATATTCTCACACAAACATTTTTTAAATTCAAGTAAATCGTCAATTCTTGCGTAAATATCAAGGCGGGTTTGCATTAGCAAACCCGCCTTATAAATTTACCTCCTCAACGAAACAACAGGCTTATTTGTCTGCTCTTTCGGGCTTGGGTCCTTCAAACGGTGCTCTTTCCGGACCGTTCGGAATTTGTTTTTCAAAATGACCTTTTTTAATCATTTTGTAATCAAATCCGCCTTTCGGGCCTTTAAAATGATAACCGTGATGAATAGGCGGTCTCATTCCCATTCCGTGGAAAGGACAAGGTGCCATTGGCGGTCTGTGAAGTGCTGCAAACAGGCTTAAAGCACAAAATACACCTACAAAAGTTCCTGCCGCAACAATAACGAACTTTTTAACACCTTCTGAACGGCAAAAGCACTTACATTCTTTTTCTTCTACATTCAAATTTTCTTCTGTCATAATTAATTCTCCTATTTTAAGTTTGTTTTTATCCTCTTACATTATGTTAAACGAAATTAATTTCATATTGTTCATTTTTTTAAAGTAATGGTGAAAACACTTTCCAATAAAGGAATATAGAAACTGCAATCAATAATGCTCCGCTAACTTTTAAAAGTAATTCTGCAACAGCAGCCATGGATTTCAGATTTTTCAGTCCCGAAGTAAACAGTCCTGCAATTATCAGTATGACGCCCTGACCTATTGCAAACAGGAACAGCATAAGGATTGCAAGTCCCACATTTTTACCTATTGCAGCAAATGCCATTATTCCTGCAAGAATGGGTGTCGAGCATGGTGTTCCTGCAAGTGCAAAAGTTATACCCAAAAGTACAGGGTAGAGGAAGATTGAATTATGCTTGTTTTGCGGCATTGCCTTTATTATTGTCGGGATTTCAAAATCAAGAAGCCCGAATAGTTTTAATCCCATTACAAATAGCAAAGAGGCTATGATAAGAGTAAAATATCCGCCTAATGCCGAAGCAAAGACCGTTCCCGTGATTGCGCAGAGTATTCCTATCACCGAAAATACGATTGCCGTACCGAGGATAAAGCAACATAATTGGAGAAATGTTACAAAAGGAGTTTCTTTGGAATACCCTCCGACATAACCAACGATAAGCGGAAGCATAGCAAGCGAGCATGGAGAAACAGATGCAAGTATTCCGCCTAAAAATGAGCCTGCCAAAAGCAGATACCAGGCTTGTTCAGGGTTGGAAAATATACTGATAAGGTTATCCATTCAGTTGCTCCCTTATGTAATTTTCCAATATGCGCGGCTGAATAGCACCTTCGGCCTGTCTTGTTACATGCCCGTTTCCATCTATAAATACGCAGGTCGGAACGAGTTTTATTTTATACTCTTTTATTAATTTTTTTGTTTCTTTGTCTCTGCTTGTAACGTCAATTTTTCTCAGTGTAACTTTATTTGCATAATTCGGATAAACTTCTTCGAAGATTTTTTCCAATTCCTGACACTCATAGCACATAGGGGAAGAAAATTTAATAATCTGCGGACCTGAAAAGGCTGCAGTCGGAAGAGTTGATACGGATTTATCCTTGGTCAGAGTCCAATATGCAAAAAGCGGTACCAAAAAGATAAGTAAAATTGTGATAATGTTTTTATTCATGATAAATCTCCTTCTTTAGTCTATCACAGAATATAACATTATAATATTTGTTAAAATAAGCCTGTCGGCTATGATATTTTAGCCCGATTTTGCAATTTTAGACAAATTGTTCGGCCCATGTTTTAAGTTCCTGTGCGGATACGCTGACTGAGAATTTCTTTCCGGCATCGACCTTTGCGACGTTTCCCGTAAGTGTATCAATACGTTTCGAGGTTTCTCCGATTCCGCTTCCTCCCGATGTGCAGAAGGGAACAATGGTTTTTCCTTTAAAATCGTACTGCTCAAGGAAAGTGTCAACGACGCTCGGCTCTCTGTACCACCAAATCGGAAATCCTATGAAAATAATGTCGTAATCCGCTATCGGAGCCTTGATATCTACAATATCAGGACGGCTTGTCATATCTCTCATCTCAACGGAACTTCTTGAATTTCCGTTTGTCCAATCCAAATCCTCATCGGAATACGGTTTAACCGGGGCGATTTTAAAAGTTTCCGTCTGCAAGGTATCGGCTAACTTTCTTGCTACCTCCGCAGTAATTCCGCTTGCGGAGAAATACACGACTAATGCTTTTTTCATATACACACACTCCTTATCCTAGACGTACACATTTTATCATACAAAGAGTATGTCCGCAATCCTGAATACTATTTTATTTTTACTTTGGGAACGACTGACATTCCCGGAATTATTGAATATTCTTCAGGGTCAATTTCTTCCGTAAATACTATTTTTACAGGTATTCTCTGTACTATTTTAACGAAAGAGCCGACTGCATTTTCAGGCGGGAAGAGGCTTGATTTCGCGCCTGATGCTCTCTGAATTGAATCTACTTCGCCTTTGAATACTTTTTTAGGGTATGCGTCAATTTTTATTTCAACGGGAGTTCCCTTTTTCATTCCTTTTATTTGGGTTTCTTTAAAGTTTGCAACAATCCATACATTGTTCGGAACGATTACAAATAAAGGTGAGCCGGGTTGTACCAGCATACCGACTTCCACTCTTTTTGAGGAAACAGTTCCGTCGATGGGTGCCTTTACTTCGGTATAATCATAAGCAAGTTCTGCGGCCTGTTTTTGTGCTTTTAGTACATTCAAATCAGCATCTGCCACTTTTGATGCGTTGTTTGGGTCAGATGAAAAAATTGCCTGCTCTGCAGAAATCTGTTTTGCCAATTTGGATTCAAGGTCCCTGACTGCTTTATCAAGAGTTTGTTTTGAGACTGCACCGGCTTCATAAAGATTTTTATATCTTTCCACATCTTTCTTGGCAAGTTCAATATCCGAATTTGCGGCATTAAGGTTTGCACGTGCATTTTGCTGACTTAATAATGCTTTTTCGTATGCTGCGGTGGCCTGGTCTAATTTAACCTGATAATCTACTCTGTCGATTACTGCTACAACATCGCCTGCTTTAACGGGTTGGTTATCCTCGACAAGTACTTTAACGATTTGCCCTGAGACTTTCGGAGATACGGTAACCGTTGTTGTATCGACATAAGCGTCGTCCGTGGATTCGTATTGAAGTGCCTGAAGTATCATAAATGCGGCAACTATTACCGCTATAACTACCCCGAATATCAACCAATATTTTTTTGTATGTAATTTATTTCCTTTTTGTTCTTCGCTCATTTTTTCACCTATATTTGTATTTCTATTGTTTCATTTAATATATTTCTCAATTCTTTAAGTAAGTCTCCGACTTTGGCAATGTTTCTTGTCTTGATTTTTTCTCTGACAAGATTGTAATTCGGCCTGATTTTGTCGGCGACTTCATTGATTTTTTTAATACCTTCGTCCGTAATTTTAACCATTTTAACCGGGCGGTTATTTTTTATGGTTAAATCTCTTGTAATGTATTTTTTATTGGCCAGAGAATCGAGGAGTTTTCCCGTATTGGCTCTGTCTTTAAGAATCAGTTTTGCGATATCTCTCTGACAGAGGGATTCATTCATTGTCAAAACGTCAAGGACAGTGAATTCTTCAAGCGATATTCCGAGTTTGAATTTTTCAAAAGACTGCTGTCCCAATAATTTACAATATTTTGCAGTCAGTTCAATCTGGTAAAAAATTGTATCAGTATAATGTTCCCTAATTGAAGAAGTTGTCATATTATCCTCAACCCTTTCCTGTTGCAAAAAATACATGTTGCATTTGCAACACATCTATGTTATCATTGTTGTCATAAAAAATCAAGTACTTGGAGATGACATATAAATGAATAAGATTTTATCATTAGCGGTAATTGTGTCTTTGGCATTGTCTTATACGGCACCGGTTATTGCGATAGAGAATACGGGTTATAATGCCGGAACAGTTAGGGCGCAGGCTTTAAAAAACGGCATGAAGGCAAAGGCCGAGAAGAAGAAATCAACCAAAATTACCCGCACAAATAACAAGTATGAATATATTAATCTTGATTGGTGGGCGGGGTTTAATGATGAAATTTTAAACGATTATATTGCAAGAGCAATTGAGAATAACAAAGATTTAAAAATTGCAACACTGAATATTGAGGGATTTTATCAGCAGGTTGTAATGCAGCGTTCTGCCGAGATGCCTTCGGTTGTTGCGGGTTTTGCTCCGGCATACGGCAATCTCATGGGTAAAACAGAGGACACTTACGGATTGCCTATAATTGCGAATTACGAACTAGATTTGTTCGGGAAAAACCATAATAAAACAACTTCTGCGAGAAAGTTGTATGAGGCTTCGATTATTGATGAAAGGGCTGCATATATTGCGATGGCGTCTGCCGTAGGAACGGCATACATTAACATTGTCCGCCTTGATGCTTTGGTTGATTTGCAGACTGAGATTGTCGCACTGCGCAAAGATATTTATGAGATGATGAATATTTCTAACAGAGAGGGGTTGGCATCGGCTTCCGATTTAGTAAGGGCAAATAAAAACTATGTATTGGGTGTTACTGATTTAACGGAGATTAAGAAGCAGAGAACGCAATTGCTGAACATGCTTGCGGTGCTGATTGGTGACAGTCCCAATAATATTGAAGATTATAAGAGGATAAATTGGCGGGATTTGGCATATAACGGCGAAATTCCCGAATATGTAAGTTCGGAAGTTATTATGCAGCGGCCTGATTATATGAAGGCGGAAAAAATGCTTGAAAAGGCGGGGATTGATGTCAGAGTTGCACGTAAGGAATGCCTTCCTTCCATCAAACTTGGTGGCGGTGTGATTTTTAATTCAAAGGAATTCGGCAGTCTCCTGACAACTTCCAATATGCTTTGGGGTATTGGCGGAGGCATAATGCAGAGTCTGTTTACGGGCGGAAGGACTATTGCTAACCTGAAATACAAAAAGATTGCTTATGAAAAGAGTTTAAAAAACTACGAAAAGGTTAATCTTACTTCAATGCAGGAGGTAAATGATTCTCTTGTTGCGGTGAACATGGACAAAGAGAAATTAGCCAAACAGAAAGAGATTAAAACCCTTGAAGAGAAGGATTTTGAACTTACTCAGATGAAATATGACGAAGGTATTATTTCAAGGCTCGATTTGGAACAGATGAAAGAAAATCTGCTTAACGTAAACAGAATGGTTTACTCAAGTCAGTTTGACTGCATGATTGATTATATTAACTATTACAAAGCAGTAGGCGCCAAAGCATAGACGGTAAGTCAAAATATCCGTGTAACTTGAAATCGATTTTTACAATTTCCGATTATTGTGCTATATTAGTGTCATAAGAAGATTGTTTCGTTTTAAAATTTGATTTTAGGGAAAAGAGCATTAATAAAAATATATAGATTGAAGGTAATCAAATGAGATTGATAGACAAGGTAAAAGTTTTTGAACAACAGTATGTATTTTTAAGATGGGCTACAGGGGCAGAGTACGGTAAGGTTAAATATGTCGGTGACGATTACATCGAGTTTGATATTCTTGACGTAGATTCCATGGAATACAGAGAAACTGTTATTATTAATTCTCAGTTATTGCTTGAAGTTATCTATGGCGGCTCTGATATCTCAAGAATTGTTGCCGAAATCTCATCAATGCTGTCAGAGGGCTAGGGGTAGGGGTAAATAGGTATCTTTATTTCCTGTAGAATGAAACCATTTTTCCGCCGTAATTTTTTGTTTTGATTAACCCGAGAGTTGTTTCGATCGGGTTTGAGTGTTCTGCTACAATAAGACAATCAGTGGGGATTGCTTCAAAAACTTCGGAATATAAATTGCTTTCATAAGGCGGATCAATGTAAATAATATCGTACTTAGTTTCAAGGTTTTTTATTAATTTTAAACTGTCTCCGATTCTTAAATCGGCTTCTTTTCCGACCGTTTGATAATTCTTCTTAATTATTTGCACTGCTTTTGGATTTTTTTCAAAAACCGTAACTTTTTTAAACCCTCTTGATAAGGCTTCAATTCCCATAATCCCCGAGCCGCCGAAAAGGTCAAGAAAACTTTTGTCACTAAAATCTTCGACCAAAGAAAATAGAGTATTAAAAACCCCCATTCTGACTTTGGAAAGAGTCGGACGGGTTATTGCTTCGTCGGGCGAAAGCATTTTCCTACCTTTAAATTCACCTCCCGTAATTATCATCATGAACTGAATTCCAATTTTTCAATTTTAACTCCGAAAACGCTTTCAATGTCTATTCCGTTAAGGATTCCGGTAATTATTTCTTCCGGCGCATCGGTGTTATGTATTGCAGGGAGCAGACCGAGTATATTTACCCCCGAATATTCTTCAATAACTCTTGTTATTGAGGTCAGGAGTTCCTTGGGACAATCCGGCTGAATATTATTTATTACAACCCCTCTTATTTCAAGTTTTTTATCTAATGCGGCATAGATGGAGGCAAGGGTATTTCCTATTGTATCTGATGTCGGCGTAACTGTGTATAAAACAGGAGTTTGAAGTTTCCTTATCATGTCAGTATTTTGTTCCGAAGGAGCAATCGGACTTAAAAGACTTCCTTCACCGTCAATTATTGTGCAGTCGGAAGTTTCATTGATTTTTTTGTAATCATTATTTATTAAACTGATATCTATAAATTTGTTTTCTTCTTCTGCGGCAATCAACGGCTCGGCATCTGCCTTAAAAAGGTAGGTAAAATGGGTATTAATATACGGGTCAAGTGTTTTTATATAAGTTAAATCGGGAGACTGCATAAACCCGTTCATCTCAATACCTGCAGTCTGTACAGGCTTATAAACGTTGGTTTTGTAGCCCAGACTCTGCATAGTTGCGGCAAGTCCTGCAGTCAGGAATGTTTTGCCTTCTTTGTGAACAGTTGAAGTTATATATAGATTCAGCATAATTTTATCCTATCACCACATATTGATAATGTAAATAAAAGGAAATATTTGTTTGATTTCGGCTAAGAGTTTTTATATACTAAAAACTATGAAACTAAAAAGATTGGGGCTTATAAATTACAGAAATTGCGCCGATGTCGAGTTGGATTTTCCGACCCAGAAAACGCTTATTATCGGCAAAAATGCTCAGGGAAAAACCAATATACTTGAGAGCATTTACCTGTTGTCGGATTTAAAAAGTCCGAGGACTTCAACTATGTCGGATTTGATAAAATTCGGGGCGGATAAATTTGAGATTAAGGCGGAGATTGAGAAGAATGATACCGATATAGAACTTGATTTTGTTTATGATACGGATAAAAAACGTGAATTTAAGGTTAATCGGGTAAAGGCAACGGCAAAAGATTTCAGGTTGGCGGTTAAAACTGTTTTGTTCTCGACAAAGGATTTGCTTTTGCTCAGAGGTGCACCTCAGGACAGAAGGGATTGGCTTGACAGGGCAATTTCACAAATATACCCCGCATATAACGAACGTCTGAATAAGTTTGACAAAATAAGGGTGCAGAAGAATAACCTTCTGAAACTTGAGGAGATTGATTATAACCTTTTTGATATTTATAACGAACAAATGGTTATAACGGGTGCGAATATAATATTTTTAAGGAAAAAATTTCTGCGTGAGATAGAAAAGATTGCGCAGACCAAACACAGAGTTATAAGTGATACGGAGGAGTTTTCGCTTTCTTATACATTTGCCGGTGAAACGGTTGAGGAAATAAGTGAAAATTTAAGAGCGGAACTTTTGCAGAGAAAGAGCGAGGAACTTGGAAGACGTCAATCCTGCGTAGGTCCTCACAGGGACGATATTGAGTTTAAGATAAACGGAATAGATGCGGTCAAGTTTGCATCACAGGGACAGCAGAGAACGCTTGTTTTGGCATTAAAACTCGGAGAACTTGATATAATCAGGGAAAAAACGGGTTTTGCTCCGATATTACTGCTTGACGATGTGCTTGCGGAACTTGATGAAACCCGACAGAACTATCTTCTTAAATCCATAGAACAGGGTGTTCAGACGATAATTACTTCGGTTGATACGTTGTTATTTGAAGACGAGTTTCTTAAAGACGTAACTGTTTATTCGGTTGAGAAAGGAAAGATTACTCGCTGAGGTACAGGGTATCAAATTTGTATGCTTCAAATGTTTTGGAGAAGTAGTTTGGTGGCAAACCTGCTTTTTCTTTGAGTGAGTTTAAGAAAACTTCTTTGTCCGGAAGTTGCTCCCAAACGACAGGCAGATATACGGCACGTCTGTCGTGGTCTGAAATGATAATCCCATGCGGGTAAATCTTGGATAACAAATCCCGCTCATCTTTGAACGCAATTCTTTCTATTGAAGACAGAATTGATACCGATATTTGGATATGATCAAGTTCACGCTCCGTAAGCGGCTCAAATCTCGGGTCCTGGAAAGCGGCATTTTTTGCGTTATCTATGATGTCCAAAATCAGAGGTTTTGTCGGATAGATTGAGCCCATACAGCCTCTTAAATCATCGTTAATCTTTATTGTGATAAATGATGCTCCGTATTGGGTCAGGACGGACGGAATATCCTGCGGGACAAATTCCTGCCCATTTACGGCAAATTCAATACTTTTTCTTGCCGTATCAAGAATATAGTTTGAGTGGAATTTTTCTAAGTAATCATTCTTTGTATCCGTATATAAAAACCACGAGCCGTAGCCTACAACTTTATCGGTAGCACCGCTGATATCACCCGAATTATACATCATCGCCCTGATCATAGTGCAATCGTTATTATTTGCAAAATCAACAAGCCCCATAATCCCTATAATTCCGCAGGCCTGCTGAGGCTGAAAGTGGCTGAGTTTTCCCGTTTCAATAATTGTAGCGGTGTAGGTATCAATTTGCCTGCATTGCTGCTGAGTGTAATAGTGGCTTAAATCCGAGGAAATTACAAAACAGGAATTTTCCCAATATGTTGATATCAGGTCTGAAATAAGCCTGTAATCGCATTTTCCGACAAGGACGGGAATAATTCTTACTTTACGTCCGATTTTTTTCAAACCTTTTACAAAATCTATTGCACTCATATTATGTGGGGAAAGAATATTCTGTATAAAAGGAAGTTGAACCTCTATTGCGTGTTCTCTGTCAAAAAACTCGTTTGCGATTACGCAGGGAAACTTTTCCGCAATTTCTTTTATAAGCCTGTTGTTGACTTCAAGGCTTCCGAGAGGAGTGTCAAAGTATGAATACGAAGGAAGCGCAATATTGTTGAAGGTATCGTGATGAGAGGGTGCAATGATGAAAATATTATCGCAGATTTCAAGTCTCTGAAACCCTGCCATAGCAGCATGCCCGGAATAATAGATGCCGGCATGCGGGACTATTATTGCCTTGCTTTTGTATTCAATTTTTCCGTCGTGCTTGTAAGAATTAAGTAAATTTGTTAATTCATCAGCCTTTTCGGGATAAAAACTCCCTGCAAAAACGGGATTTTTATTCATCACTCTTTCCTCTGAGAAAATTATAAGATAATAGTTTTCAAAAAAAAAGTCATACGTAACTTTTTATTACATATTGTTATACAAGTTCACAAGAGGGGTTTCTGCCCTAACCTACATTTTATTCTGTTCAAGGGTTTCTTTAATATACTGTCTTATGGCGGGAGTTATCAATAAATCAGGCTCTTCCGTGCATATTTCATCAAGGGTATTCACACCTTTTCTGATTTCGCCCGTTTTTATATAAAGAATTCCGAGTTTAATTCTGTCATACAGGTTGTTTGAAGCCTGTAACTCTTTCATTTTTGAATCAGTTATTTTGAGGTTTATGTAACAGTCAATCAGGTTCATATAGTATTTGAGGTTCAGACCGTAAAGCATAATTGCGTTTTCAAAGCAATCGAGAGCCGAATCGGGATACCCTATGTAGGTGAAGGTTTCTCCGAGGTTGTTATAAAATATTGCAGAGGCTTGTGTATTCGGACTCAGCGAGATTGCGATTTTAAACTCCTGAATTGCGGCATAATACACTCTGTCCTTCAGGTAATTTATTCCGACGTTATTGTGATAATAAGCATCTTTTTCTGCCTGAATAGTGTATCTGTAAGGTTTTTTGTATGCCGAACAAAAAACCGTAACGAGTAATAGAAATATTGTCAGGATTTTTTTTGTCATAAAAGAGATATTTCCAGCCCTTCGTATGCCATAATTGCGTTTTCGTCCGCATATTCTTCCGCAATCAGGTCGAGTTTTTCGTCATTATATCCGGGGTCATAGTGGAAGAATACCATCTGCTTAGCCTCGATTTGGCGCTTGCAGTCGAGTGCCATTTCGAAGGTTGAATGTCCGAATCCCTGTTTCGGAACGTATATGCTCAGGTAATCCTCCGTTGAATATTGTGCATCGTGTATAATCATATCGCAGCCTTTGGCAAATTTGATAAGTTTTTTGTCTCCGCCCGGGTAACTTTCTTTATCCGTTGCGTAAACAAGGCTTTTACCTTTGTACATAATTTTGTAGATAAAGACACCGTTTTGCGGGTGTGCGTATGATTTATAGCAGGTTATTACAATATCATCGTCGTTAAAATCACCTTCTTTAAGGTCGTTTACTCTGATTACTTTCGGAAAATCTTCGTCTTTCTTAAAGATTATGTAACTTGTTTCGTTCAGGTCCATAATTCTCAAATCTGCTGCAATGTCGCCCAAATCAAGCGGGAAAGATTTTGAGAATAACAACTTCGAAAGTTCTTCTTCTAAGGATTCGTTATAGTTTACTCCGCCTAAGAGTGCCATTCTTGTAGAAGCAAGATGAGAAGGTCTGAAGAACGGAAACCCCTGAATATGGTCAAGGTGAATGTGGCTTAAAAGGATTGTACATTTAACGGGCTGTCTGTCGGTGATTGTCGTTCCCGATTCGATGTACCTCTGCATAAGTTCGTTTCCGAGACTTATCAAACCTGTTCCCGCATCAAGTATTATCAAATGTCCGCCGACATTTATTTCTACGCAGGAGGTATTTCCTCCGTATTTTAAAAACTCTTTTTCCGGTACGGGATAACTTCCTCTTACACCTCTAAACTTAATTCTGAATTCGTCCATTTCTTATTCCTTATTCTTTTTTATTTCAAAACTTGTATTTCTGTCCTCTTCTTTTCCATATAATGATTCTGTCCCCAAAAGTCTAAGTTTGGCTCTTGACTGAATGTCTTTGAGGTTGGTTTCTTTCAGGAAAACATCAATCATTGTACGTTTTTTATTTGAGTTTATGTTTATTACTCTGAATGAGTTCGGGTAGGTTACCAGGGAAGGCGAAGAAATATAAATTATATTCTCTTTCTGTTTTGCCATAGTTCCGTGGTAATGTCCCTGAAGCACAATTATGGGATTGCTGTACGTTCTCAGGAGGGTTTTAAGTTCATCTGCGTTTTTAAGCCTGTGGTTTGGACTCGGAAACGGCTCCTCTATAGGAACGTGGGTGCATATTATTACAACATCTTTTTTGTGGTTGTTAAGTTCTTCTTTCAGCCATTCAACCTCATTTTTCGGGATTTCTCCGGTGGTTGTAACTTTGTAATCGATTATTGAATCAAGACAAATAACTCTGAATCCTCTTTTGGGGGTGAAAGCATAATATATTTTGTCAGAGTTCATATTTCTGTTTTTTGAGTTCAAAATTTTTCTGAACTGTTCTTTTGTCAGCGGACCGTCTATTGAAATATCGTGGTTTCCGTCGATTGCATACCAGGGGTAATTGAGTTTTGAAATATGTTCAATCACTTTGCCGAGTTCGGATTCTTTTGGGGTGTTTATCAAATCGCCCGTAAAGATGACAAAATCGTAAGGTCCTGATGTGTTCACCTGGAAAATTGCATCATCAAGGAGGTCGCCTGACTTTTTCAGGAATTTGTAAGAGGTGTTTTCTTCAAATGAAGAAAAATGAGCATCACTGATTTGTGCAATTCTCAGGTTGTTGTTTGCAGCGGTGCAGACCTGCGAACTTATTGCGCATGCAACGAGTATTGTCAATACGAAATTGACAACTTTCTGCCCAAAACTTTCTCTCTTTTCTTTTTTGTAACGGCTTTTTTTCATTACTCCTATTTTAATTCATTTTTTTATCTTTAGCAATATTAAACGGGTTGTACAGGCAAAATTTTGATGTTAGTATAGTTTTTGGGAGTTTATTTATGCAAAAAATCTTATTTGTAATAGACAAAATTGAACTGAAATATTTTGAATTTAATAACCTCGTTACGAACTTTTGGCTGATAAAAGAGTTTTTGGAGAGAGGTGCAAATGTTGAGATAACAACAATTCCTAATCTTTATTTGCAGGGAAGGAAAGCCTGCGCAAAAACTTATGAATGTTTTGATGATAAGGGAAACATCTTTTATAAAGACGTAAAACTCACAAGAGAAATCGATTCTTTTGATTTGGTAATGTT
>DBYM01000009.1:23812-32119 GCA_002309875.1 Cyanobacteria bacterium UBA1186 | reverse complement strand
ATTCGTGATTTTAATGAAAAACTGCACAGCCTGTATTTCAGCGAATATATGACGGATTCAATTGTAACGTCGTCGCTTTCGGATATTGAAGAATTCCTAATCAAAAACAAACAAATTGTTTTAAAACCACTGAACAAATGTTTCGGCTCGGGCGTTATGTATTTGTACGAAGGAGACCCGAATACACATACAATAATTAATACCGTAACAAATAATGAAACTACGCTTGCAATGGTGCAGAAATATATCCCTGAGGTAACAAAGGGTGATAACAGAGTTCTGACTTTGGGAGACAAAATTCTTCCTTATTCGGTTAAAAAACTCCCGGGAAAAGACGATTTTAAGTTTAATAATCATTCCGACAGTTTTGTTGTCAAATCCGATTTAACCAAAGAACAACTTGAATATTTCACACCCGTTGCGCAGAAATTAAACTCAATGGGCATAGAAATGGCAGGCCTTGACGTAATTAATCAGCAGATAATTGAAATAAATGTAACAAGTCCGTGTTACTTTATTAAGGAAATAAATAATGCCTACAATACACATATTGAGAAAGAACTCGGAAATTATTTATTGACACACTGCTTGTTATCGTTATAAAAATATAGTATAATTCAATTATCTGATGTATTCAGAGAAACAAACTCTGTTGTATATTATAAGAAGCGAGAATAAGAAGGGCAGATATGAAAAAAACGATTTTAACGGTTTTAAGTGTTTTGGTATTGTCATCGTTTGTACTTTCGGACGCAAATGCGGCAACAAATTCCGATCTTTCAAATGCGATCAGACTGTACAAGGCTCATAATTATACCGAATGCTATCTAAAATTGCAGAATTATATAAAGAAAGACCCGTCAAGTGCTTTGGCATATTACTATTTGGCAATGGTTTACAGTCAGGTAGGCAATACCCCTGAGGCAATTGATAATTATGAAAAAGCAATTGCTCTGGCTCCAGAGGACAGCAACCTCATGCGTTACGCAAAAAAAGGCAAGGCTTGCCTTGAAGACGAAAAAGAATGCAAAGAACTTAAACTTACTTCAGAAGACGATTTTATAAAGAGAACTTTCAGAGACGGCTGGTCAGACAGTGTTCGTGGTGATTACGAAAGACTTAAACTTGAAAATATGATGAGAGAAATCAATCGTTCTGACGAGGTTTCGCCTCAGCAGTTCAGAGATTTTAAAGACTTCTCGTCTATGAATAACGGGCCTGCTCCCACAAATGATGAAGTGGTAGCGGCATTCAGAGTATTGCAGAGAGCAGGGTTTATAAACAATATGAATACTCCGTATTCGGACATATCTTTGCTTACGGGTGAAACAACTCCGCAGAGAGATTTGCTGAATATGATGGGTACTTCATCTTTAAATCCTCAGATAATACAGGCAATGCTTACAAGTAATATGTCACTTGGGTTTTAAGGTGATTAAATGAAGATAAATACGGTAAGATTTGGAGAAATAGAAGTAGATGATGACAGAGTTTATAACTTTGTCATCCCGATTATCGGTTTCAATGAACTCAGAAAGTTCGTAATTATTGATACCGGTAAAGATAGTTTTTTTAAGTGGCTTCAGTCTGTTGAAGACCCGGGACTTGCGTTCCCTGTTGTGTCTGTATTCAGTATGAATGTGGACTACTCCATAGACTTGCCGGACAACGTCGTAGATATGTTGAAAATTCAGAATGTAGAAAGCCTGCTCGTACTGAACATTGCGTCGATACCGCAGGAGAATCCTCAGGGTACAACAATCAACCTGCTTGCGCCTATAATATTCAATCTTGATGAACATTTGGCAGGACAGATTATTCTGTCAGGTTCAGGGTATGATATCAGTTTCCCATTGTTTAAAACTAATTAGTTAAGGAAAGAAATGTTAGTAATAACAAGAAAAAACGGTCAAAGAATAATGATTAACGACAACATCATAGTAACTGTTGTCGAGGCTAAAAATGGCCAATGCAAGATTGCCATTGAAGCAGACCGTGATGTTAAAATCTACAGGGAAGAGATTTACTACGAAATTAAACTTGCTAACTTAATCGGTAAGAATACCAATGTTAATTCGGTTGATTCCGTATCTGATTTGTTGAAGAATGATAAACTCAAACTTAATGACAAAGTTGAGCCTACAAGTGAAGCGGGCGGAATTGAGTTTGATAAAACCAATAAGAAGTCTATTATCATAAAGAAGAAGGATAATACGGGATTTTAATCATACGATGTTCTTTTTTCAGCACAAGGAAGATGGCATAAAATTTAAGCCAAGAAGCATTGAGCATGCTTATCTTGCGATTTTGAACGATGATTTGGAATCTGCTGAAGCCGTTTTTGAGTCTTTAGATTCTCCAAGAGCCTTGTGGGGTTGCTCTTTGGTGCAAATATTAAAAGGTTTTATTAAAGTTTTTCCAACTTATTTTCAGATAAGGAATTTTTTGGAAATAGATTTGGATTTTCTTTTAAAAAATCAAAAGATTGATTATGTTGAGCAGGTTTTGGGCGCTTTGGATATTCTTGCCGACATTAATCAGGAGACTTATAAATATGTTGCGAGAGTAATGTACGAAAACAGACTTTTTAATGCGGCAAAGAAGTATTTGGATAAATCGAAATCGGTATTTTATAATGACCCGGAACTTCATTATATGTTTGCAAAATATCACATGCAGATGAGAGAGTACAGGGAGGCAGGATTTTATATCGATGAATGTTTAAGGATACTGCCCGATTATTTTCCTGCAAAGCATATAAAATCAGAGATTGCCAAATACGTCGGTTAATTCGGGGTAAAGGGGATTGCTAGTGAGCCTCCATTTGATAGAGGAGTTAGCAGTGCGGCTAAGCCTGTATAATGTTTAGTATGGATAACAGTAATCGAGATATTTTTGAAACAGGCTCAAATCGTAATTCCGTTTCTTTGCAGAAAACGAACGGGAACTTTTTCATGGCAGAGGAAGCCCCTCATCTGAAGAGTTCAAACGAGCCGTTGCGAAGACTTAACGATTATGACTCGGACCTTTTAAGGGAAGATGCGTATAAAGATGTTAAGGACGAACTGTTTCGCCTTGAATACAAAATTTCAAAAACGGAAGATGAAATAAAGGCACTTGAAGGTCAGATGAGTGCCGCTGCGGCAGTAGGCGATGATGAACTCATGGCACGCTTAAAAGACAGATCGATAACCCTGAGAGAAGATTATAAAGATTTACTTGAACTTTATAACGATAAGAGTCTGTCCGCAAAAATTACAGGAAGAATTTCAACCGCCTTCGGTGGTAAATGGAGCAAAACTTCCTGTGTATTCAAAAACTTCCTGTCAAAGATTTATAACTTTTTTATCTCAAAGTTGCCAAAAAAGATTACAGCAATTGTAGAAATAAAAGATTCTTTAGGCAAATTGGCAAACATAAATAAGAGTGTGGATAATCTGATAAGTATGAATATTCCTTATGGCGAAAATATTGATAAATACAAGCAACTTTCACGGTATATTATCAAGGCGAATTCAATACAGTCGGAAATTTCAAAACAGATTAATAAATAAGCAACGGGCGGATTTCAAACTGAAATCCGCCCTCTTTTGTAATCCATAACATAATACAAACAATACTTTTATTTAACACTATAAAAATTTTGCGTGTTGTAAAGTATATACTTTTTGTAACAAAAATTAACCGAGCCTTTTAGCATAAGAATTGTTAAGCAACTTAACAAAATTTTACAAAAGCCTGAAATTGTGTTTATGATTGAGAAACAGGCAAAATTGCAACATTATTGTACATTATTAATTGTTGTAATTGCGCAAAATTTTTTATTAGTTTACTTATTGTAAGTACTTGGGAATAATATGTAATATAGGAGAAATAATTTATGGAAGGGTTTAAAATACAAATACCGCAAAGTGCATGTGTTTGGCGTCAGTACGGGAAAACACCGCTTGATATCAATACAAGATTTAAAGTGCCCGATAAAGGCGCAAATTGGATAGGCTATAATGAGCAGTGCCCCGCAGGACGCAGACATAATATAGAATACTCCCCGATGCAGCAGTTAACCGAGTACAGAGCAAACCCGGAACGTATTCATGATTATCAGGTTGTAAAACAGACGTTGGAAAATAATAATCAAACAAAGATAACTACAATAATTCCGAATAAATACACAAAGACAAGAAATGAATTCGGTATAGTAGATTTTATTCCGAGACGTGAAAAAGTCGGATATTACGAAATGGGCCAACACAGAGCCCCTGACGGAACATACACCTGCAGAATCGTCGGCAACGGACACGTGATTGAAAAGACAATGAAGCCCGAAGAAAGAAAACTGTTAACAGGTTTTAAAGGCGGAATCGAAAAAGCCGCACTTTCAGTGGCTCAAAAATCAAACGGCTGTGAAAGACCGATTTTGAGACGAATTTCGGGTTGTGTGATAAATCTTTTAAGACACGTAAAATAACAAAATAAAATTATAAAAAAGCGGACAAAATGATTATCATTTTGTCCGCTTTTTGGTTTATATACTCCCCTCTTTACAAGATAAGTCAATGATTGTATGATTATAGTAGAATAATCGGAGGAGATTTGGCAGAAAAATTCAGGATACATGGCGGTGAAACCCTAAGGGGAGAAGTATCTGTAGGCGGAGCGAAAAACTCTGTCCTTAAACTTTTGGCTGCTTCGATTTTGGTAAAAGGCTGCACAAAGATATACAATGTTCCCGAACTTACGGACGTCCGTATAATGCTTCAGGTATTGGCGGATTTGGGTGCAAAAACTGACTACAACAGAGAGGAAAAGTCTGTTACCGTTGATGCCTCTGATATTTCGTCAATCACTGCCAAATATGAACTCGTAAGCAAAATGAGAGCATCTTTTACAATTCTCGGTGCTCTGATTTCACGTTGCAAAGAGGCTGTTGTTGCACTCCCAGGCGGTTGTGCAATCGGAGAAAGGCGTGTTGATTTTCATATCAAAGGTTTGGAATCTTTGGGTGCAAAGATTAAGATAGAGAACGGTTATGTTCACGCAAAAGCCCCAAAACTTACGGGAACGGATTTGTATTTGGATATCCCTTCTGTCGGAGCAACGGAAAATCTGATGCTTGCGGCAGTTACGGCAAACGGCTCGACAAGAATTCAAAATGCCGCGCAGGAGCCTGAAATTGTTGATTTGGCAAATTTCCTGAATGCAATAGGTGCGGATATTACGGGTGCCGGAACTTCTGAAATTGTGATAAACGGTGTCAAACTTGAGAATCTCCATTCTGCGGAATACACTACAATTCCCGACAGAATTGAAGCAGGAACGTTTATGGCTGCAGTTGTGGCAACAAAAGGTAAGGCTGTAATCAGAAATGTTTATCCTGCTCATCTGACATTTTTCAATGATAAATTAATCCAGATGGGTGCAAATATTAAACTTGCCGAGCCTACGGCAATTGAGGTCAGTGCAAGAAACAGACTGACTTCCATTAACTTTGTAACACAGCCGTATCCCGGATTTCCGACGGACCTGCAGGCTATTGCGATGACACTTCTGACTACTGCGAACGGAGTCGGAATTATCACGGAAAGCCTGTATGAGAACAGATTTATGCAGGTTCCTGACCTGAGAAGAATGGGTGCTGATATTCATCAGGACAGAAATCACGCTATAATTAAAGGTGTGAAAAATCTTGAAGGGGCAAATGTTGCGGCAAGCGATTTGAGAGCGGGTGCTGCACTTGTTGTTGCAGGTTTAATGGCAAACGGTGATACATTGGTTGAAAAACTGCACCACATAGACAGAGGGTATGAGTGTTTTGAAAAGAAATTATCGGCTCTGGGAGCGAAAATAGAGAGAGTTGATGACGACAATGTCAGCATAGTTCCCGGGGGTAATAATATAGGAGGATTGCTATGAGTCCGGCTTACAAGAGATGGTATGACCACGATCCAAAGTTGTTAGAGGTTATTGAACTTCTGAAAAACTATCAGAGCGAACTTAGAGAGCACGCGGTTGTTTTCCTGGACAAGTTGGAACAGAAAGTATCCAAAGATGCTCTGGACAGATTTTACGATTTGGTTAAGCCGGTAAACGGTGCGCGTTGGTACGATAAAGACCCGATTATTTCAAAAACGGTTGAAATATTGAGGGTTGTTCCTCCTGAGGTACAGCATTCCTGCGCCGAAAGATTTATTGCTGCTATCAAAGAAATGGGTATCGAATACGAGAGCCCGAATTTTAAACAATGAAACTAGAAAAAAGTTCTTTTTTTGACAGGTTCGTAAGAAATATAAAAAGCAATATGAGTTTCACGCTGACGGGGTTAACTTCTTTCAGCCGCCTTTTGCTGCTGAAATACATCAGAGAAATTTCGGGACGAAAAGTTTTGTTTTTAACCGCTACCGAGCAAAATGCACTCAGATACAGTGTTGATTTGGAAAGGTTGTTCGGTATAAATTCCGAAGTCTTGCCGTACAAGAATGTTTCTCCTTATGAATCCGTCATCGGGAATATATATGATTACGGCAGGCAGGCAGGGATATTGCGTGAATGCCCTGACCTTGTAATAGCGCCTGTTAAAGTTTTGGCAGAAAAATTTCCCGGGAGGAAATTCTTTGAAGATAATGAATTATGTTTAAAGGTCGGGGACAGTATTTCTCAGAAGGAACTCCTGAATAAGTTATTATCTCTTGGCTATAAACGTGCGACGATGGTTTCCGATATGGGCGAGTTTTCCATAAGAGGCGATATTGCGGATATATTTACGCTTTATGAAAACCCTGTCAGAGTTGAATTTTGGGGTGATGAAATTGTTGATATAAGGTATTTCAATAATGAAACTCAAAAATCCATAGAAAAGACGGAAAATATTGAAATTTTACCGTTGTACAATTTTGTTTTACCCAAAGAAATGCCCGAAGATTTTCCTGTTGAACTAAAGGATCAATTCTTCGAAGAGGGCTATTTTGAAGGTATAAATGTATATCAGTCTTATTTTAATGACGACTTGGTCAGTGTTCTTGATTATTTTAAAGATTATGTCATTGTTTATGACGAGATAGTCGAGTTATTTTCAAAATATGCACAGATTGACGAAATATACGTGAATTCCTACAATGAGGGGTTAAAAACAGCGCTTATTTACCCGTTAAAGAGCATGAATCATTATACGGAAACGGAAATTATACAGAAAACTGCGGGTTTTCAGAAGATTTCTCTGAACAATTTCCTTTCAGACGAATGCAACGAAGTTATTGACATTGATTCAAGAAATATCCAAATATTTGATGCCGATATGGATAAGGTTGCGGAATTTATTCTTTCTAAGAAAGGCTATGACATAACGGTTGCAACGGATTATAAGGAAAGAGTAAAAGAAGTTCTCGGTGAGTACGGTATTTACGAAGTTAATTATATCGATAATATTAATGCTCAGGGAACGGAAATTCCTTCGGCAAAAATTGTTATTATTACCGACAGAGAATTATTTAACAAAAGACAGAAAGATTTGCCTTCCGCAAGAAGGAGTAAATATAAGGAAAAGCCCGAATATATTGAAAATATTAACGATATAACCGAGGGCGAATACGTTGTCCATACCGTTCACGGTGTCGGTATATACAAAGGGCTTACCAAACAGGAAATAGACGGGCAGTTAAAAGATTATTTAACTATCGAATATGCCAATAAGGACAAACTTCATATCCCTGCGGAGCAGATAAATATGCTTTGCAGATACAGAGGCTCGGGACAAATAAAACCGAAACTTTCCAGAATGGGCGGTTCTGATTGGGAAAATACGAAATCAAGAGTTAAGAAAGAGGTCGAAACAATTGCATACGACTTATTGAGATTGTATGCGAGACGCAAGATGCAGGAAGGAATTGCTTTTGCCGAGGATTCTCCTTTGCAACTTGAAATGGAGGAGGCTTTCGAATACATAGAAACTCCCGACCAAATGAAGGCAATCGTCGATGTCAAATCCGATATGGAAAATTCAAATCCCATGGACAGATTGATATGCGGAGATGTCGGATTTGGTAAAACTGAAGTTGCGATGCGGGCGATGTTCAAAGCCGTTACTTCTTTAAAGCAGGTTGCTGTAATCGTTCCTACAACTGTTCTCGCTCTTCAGCACTATCAGACTGTATCGGAGAGGTTTAAACCTTTCGGAATAAATGTCGAACTTTTATGCAGATTCAGGAGTCCAAAGGAGCAGAAAGAAACATTGAAAAACCTCGCTACGGGTAAATGTGATGTGGTAATTGCGACACATAAACTTCTGCAGGACAATGTTGTTTTCAAGGATTT
>DBYM01000009.1:11878-23740 GCA_002309875.1 Cyanobacteria bacterium UBA1186 | reverse complement strand
ATTGATATTATTTCCATGTCGGCAACACCGATTCCGAGAACACTTTATATGTCGCTTTCGGGAATTAAGGATATTTCGGTTATTAATACTCCTCCGCAGAACAGGCTCCCGATTAAGACTTATGTCGGAGAGTACAACGAACAGGTTGTTAAGAATGCAATTGTAAATGAATTGGACCGTGACGGTCAGGTTTTCTATTTGTATAACAGGGTAGAAACGATTGAAGAATTCAAACTTGAACTCCAAAAACTTGTTCCGAATGCAAGAATAGCGGTAGGGCACGGGCAGTTGAGTGAAAAGGAACTTGAGGAGGTAATTGTCGGTTTTGACAACCACGAGAGTGACATACTTCTTTGTACGACAATTATTGAAAACGGACTTGATATTCCAAACGCAAATACCATTATTATTCACGAATCGGATAAACTCGGACTTGCGCAACTTTATCAGTTGAGAGGGAGAGTCGGAAGAAGTGAGAAACAGGCATATTGCTACTGTTTGTATAAAAAGAGTAAAGAACTTACCAAAGAGGCTAAGGAACGATTAAAGGCAATCAAAGAATTTACTACACTCGGCAGCGGTTACAGAATTGCTATGAGAGATGTTGAGATAAGAGGGGTTGGCAACATACTTGGTACGAAACAGCACGGACATATGGTTAATGTCGGCTTTGATACATATTGTCAACTTCTTGAAGAGACAGTTCAGGAACTGAAGGGAGAAACCGTAAACAGAGTTAAACCGGCAATTGTTGATATAAATGTTACGGCATTTATTCCCGACGAATGGGTTGGGTCTAAAGAGCAAAAGATGATTGAGTATAAAAGGCTTGCTGATGTTAAAAATGAGATCGAACTTGATTATATAGTATCGGAATGGAAAGACAGATTTTCAAGGATTCCTGATGAGGTCGAAAACCTTATCAAACTCATAAAACTGAGACTTTTGGCTACGGAATGCAATATATCTCTTATCAGGGAAGCGGGTGAAGTTATAAGGATTTACACTCCTTTTGTACAATATGAGTGGAATATTTTGCGGGCAGATATAAACAAAGATATTTTAAGAAAAGTTAAATTTACCATTGCTCCAAAAAGCACTGTTGACGGCAAATCCATTCTGCTTGTAGATACGGGATATACAAGTTTTGAGGAAATGTTTAACATTTTATCAAGTTTGTTTTATGATATAAAGAAGGTTATGGGAAAATATCTTTCAAGATAAAAATTTTACTGAAACTATCATAGATAAGAACAGGAGTATAAATATGAAAAAAATTCTTACATGTGCGGCATTATCCGTTATTTTGCTTACGGGTTGTACTTTTGGACAAAAAACAGGAATTATTAAAGTAAATGATACTTATATAACCAAATCTCAATTTGATAAAGCAATGGATAAAGAAATTGATAATTCGCCTTTCAAAAATTTCGGCGGGGCAAAGAATTTCGTGAAATCCGACGATAATGTTATGTACCTGATTTATAAGGAAAAGGTTACGAGAGAACTTATTGTAAAAACACTTTTGGAACAGGAAATTGCCAAGAGAGGAATTAAAGTAACCGATGAAGATATTAAGAATGAAATGCAGTCAATAATTGACAAAGTCGGCTCTAAGGAAGAATTAAATTCAATACTGAAACAGAGAGGGGTTTCAAACAGCGAATTTAACGAAGACTTAAAGACTCAGATTAAGATTAAGAAACTTGTTAATTCCATAAATAAAGTTACGGTATCGGATTCAGAGGCTGAAAAGTATTACAATGCTCACCCTGAGCAGTTTAAGCACGAAGAACAGGTCAGAGCATCACATATCTTAATTTCCGCAAATACTTTGGAAATGATTAAGACGCTTAAGGCTAAGAACAAAGGTTTGACTCCGGCTGAATTAAATGCCAAAGTCGATGAAAATCTTAAGGCTCAAAAAGAAAAAGCAGAAGCAGTTTTGAAAGAAGTTCAGGCAAATCCGGATAATTTTGGAAATGTTGCAAAAAGAGAATCCGATGACAAGGTTAGTGCAGAAAGGGGCGGAGATTTAGGCTTCTTTAACAAGAGCGCAATGGTCCCCGAGTTCTCTAAGGCAGCATTTGCAATGAAGCCTGATACAATTTCGGGTATTGTAGAAACTCCGTACGGATATCACATTATCAAGGTAACAGACAGAATGGAAGCAGGAACAACGCCTTTTGTTAAGATAAAAGATGAAATCAAATATTATCTTGAAACACAGAAGCAGATTGAAATTCTTAAGAATTTGGCTGACGGTTTGATGAAGAATGCCAAGATTGAATATATTGACGATTCATACAATCCCGAAAAGGCAGCAAAGGCTCTGACAAAGAGCAAAGAGGCTGCTCAGGAAGAAACTGACAACAAATAAAGGAGTAATAAATGAACACAGCAACTATAATCGGCAGGGTAGGCCAAGATGCAGAAATAAAATATTTCGATTCAGGTAAGGTAAAAACTTCTTTTTCTTTGGCTGTAAACAGATGGGAGCCTAAGACAAAGGAAGAGGTTACGGATTGGTTTAATATTGAAGTCTGGGACAAAAAGCAGGCAGAGTTTACTAAAGAATATGTTAAAAAAGGCCGTCAGGTAGTTGTTGACGGAAAAATTGCCATCAATAAGTGGAACGACCAGACAGGCGAAGAACGTGAACGTTTTCTTGTGCTTGCAAATAATGTAAGACTCTTAGGCTCACGCAGAGATGCAGAGGGGTAGTAGTAAAGGGGTAAAGGATTAAAAGGATTGGAGCGTAAGGCATAAGAGAACAATGTCAGAAGCCTTATGTCATACCCGGAGGATTTAAATGATACTTTCAGACTTAGTGGGTATTGTTGCAGATGATTTGACCGGTGCAAATGATACTGCTTTACAATTTCATAAACGCGGTGCAAGTACGAAAATACTTCTTGATGCGGAATGTACTCCGAAGGTTAAGGCGGGAACAGAGGTCTGGGCTTTATCGAGCGAATCCCGAAATGTTCCGGAAGACGTCGCAATCTCAAGGGTTGAACGTGTAGTTAATACATTTTTGGAAAATTTTTCATTTGATTATTACTACAAAAAGATTGACTCAACACTGAGAGGACATATTGCACTTGAAACACTGACGATGGTGAATCTTTTGGACTACGATGCCGCAATAATTATCCCCGCATTTCCGCAGGAGGGCAGAATCACTGTTGGCGGATATCATCTTGCCAAAGGTATTCCGATAGGTAGGACAGAAATCGCAATTGACCCTCATTCACCGATTACGGAATCACATGTTCCGACTCTTTTGAAATCTCAACTTGGCGAAAATTCTTCCGATATCGTCGGTACCATTGATTTAAGGACTGTAATGAACGGTGCAGGGCCTGTCTTGGTCAAGATAAATGAACTTATTAATGAAGGCAAACAACTTATTGTTGCTGATGCGGCATCGCTTACGGATATTGAGCAGATTGTGCTCGCAATCAGTAAGAGTGATAAAAAACTTCTGCCGACGGGAACTGCTGCGACTGCTCAGATAATTTCAAAATATTGGCTTGCGGGAATTGAGAAAGATGAAGAATCAGATGTTAAAGTCGGCAAGTTCCCTACTTTTATTGTTTCGGGAACTGCAACCCAAATTACGGCAAGTCAGATTGAGAAACTTGAGCAGTCAGATGATTTTGAGAATATAAATTTCATAGCACTTGATGCCGCACAAATTCTCGAAGGGGTAAATANNGGGGTAAATAATGGGGTAAATGCGGTAAGTGGAGAAAAAGGGGTAAATAACAGTATTGTCGAACGTATTGTCGATAACCTGAAAAGCGGGGTTAATGTATGTGTTCATACTTCAAATCTTGTTGCCAATTTTGACGGGTTTTCAGATGATTCTTTAAATGCGGAACTTACAAGGGAAAAGTTTGCAAGTATGATAACGGATTATCTTGCGGAACTGACGGAGAATGTTTTGGCACAGGTTGACGTAATTTTAATTACTCTTGGCGGTGAAACTTCGTATAAGTGTTGTAAGGCTGTTGATTCAAACGAACTTCATCTTGTTGATGAGGTATCTTCGGCGATATCTCTGTGTTCTGACATCAACAGACGATGGATAATAACAAAATCGGGCAATTTGGGGAATACAAATACTTTGATAGAAATTTTGAATTATTTGGTGCGTCATGAGTAATTATTCCGATAAAATAGCAATTTTGACGGGGGACCCTAACGGTATAGGGGCTGAAATTACGATTAAGGCTCTGAATTTGCTTAATTTACCGCCTAAAAATATTGTTATTTTGTCTAATTCAAAGATAATCAATTATTACGGAAAATTTAATAATAATTACGAGGTCATTGATATTGATTTTTCAGGCAAGGTAGAGCCGGGAAAGGTCACTGCGGAGGCAGGAGATTTTTCATACAGAGCATTGGAAAAAGTGTGCGAAATCAAACCGAAGTTTATTGTTACGGCACCGACCTCAAAGGAGGCAATGTATCTTGCGGGACACAAGTTTAACGGGCAGACTGAGGTTTTGGAAAAATTTTTGGCGCATAACGGTCAGAAGGCAGAGATGCTTTTTGTTTCCAAAGACTTCAGGATACTGCTTTTAACCCGTCATTTACCGCTGAAAGATATTCCGAAAACTTTGACTAAGGCTTATATAATAGAAAAGGCCGAGCGCCTGCGCTCATATTTTCAGAACAAACTTTATATTCAAAAACCCTCTTTTGCACTTTGCGGCTTAAATCCTCATGCGGGCGAAAACGGTATTTTAGGCAAAGAGGAACTGAAGAATATGACTCCTGCGGTAGAGGCTCTTAGGACAAGGGGTATAAATATAACAAATCCGCTTCCTGCGGATACACTTTTTGCCGAAGGTATAAAGAAATATCTGAACAATGAAAAGATGCCTTATGATTGTTATATTGCCTGTTATCACGATCAGGGATTAATACCGATTAAGTCTGTTGCAATGGAAAAGACCGTTAATATGACAATCGGCCTTGATATCGTAAGGACATCTCCGAGTCACGGTACGGCATTTGATATTGCGGGCAAAAATATTGCTAATCCCGAATCAATGATTGAAGCAATAAAGGCTTGCGCTTATTAATTACTTGAACAATTCCGCTATTGATTTATTGTAATCGGGTCTTAATATGCCTTTTTCCGTAATAATACCTGAGATTAATTCGTGCGGTGTAACATCAAACCCCGGATTTATTATATTTATACCTTCTGCACAGATACGTTTGCCGTTAATATGCGTAACTTCTTCGTGCGAGCGTTCTTCAATCGGAATTTCTTTTCCCGATTTAATTGAGATATCAATTGTTGATAAAGGTGCTGCGACATAGAAAGGAACATTGTGATATTTTGCCGCTATGGCAACCGTATATGTCCCGATTTTGTTTGCGGCATCACCGTTTGCGGCAATTCTGTCCGCACCTACAACAACCATATCAATCATACCTTTGTTCATAAAATATGAGCACATTCCGTCCGTAATAAGAGTTACGGGAATTCCGTCTTTGGCGAGTTCAAAGGTGGTTAATCTTGCTCCCTGCTGACGGGGACGTGTTTCGTCTGCAAATACCTGAATGGTGTTATCTTTTGCGTATGCGGAGCGAACAACTCCAAGAGCCGTTCCGTAACCGCCCGTTGCCAAAGCACCGGCATTACAGTGGGTTAATATTGTTGCACCTTTTGGTACAACTTCTGCTCCGTAATCTCCGATTTTTTTACAGCGTTCAATGTCATCAAGTTCTATTTCAACGGCTTTGTCCGTTAATTCTTTTATCAGTCCGTCGATATCGGAGGCCGAATTTTTAATAACTTTTTTCTGTTCGTCACATGCCCACATAAGGTTTACGGCAGTCGGGCGTGAAGTTGCCATATAGTCGGCTTTTTGAATAAGCCAATTTTTAAATTCATTTATGTCGGAATATTTTTTTGAGCCTTCAATTGCATATAAAACAACGCCCTGTGCGCCTGCTATACCGATTGCGGGAGCGCCTCTGACTATCATTGTTTTTATTGCGTCAAACATTTCGTCGCCTGTTTTAATTTCGACGTACTTGTATTCATAAGGGATAATCGTCTGGTCGAGCATCTTTGACACTCCGTTATCCCAATAGATTGGTCTGATTTTTGATTCAAATGCCATAATTTCTCCTATTTAATTTCAAAATCAATACTTGTATTTTCGTCGGCTTCCTTTTTTTCGCCTGTTACGAGTTCGTATATGTATGCGGTTATTAGGCCTGTGAATGCGTTAAAGAGGGCGCTTATACCTGCCATAAATACCATAAGCATAATCATAACGACGAGAGAGCCGAAACTGTTAAGGAAGAATCTCAGAAATCCTTGTGTATATGACGGGATTAACCAGCCGAGGAGCATACTTATCGGAGTATAAACAACCGAGAAGGCAATAAAAGATACAAAACCTATTACCGCTCCGAAAATGCAGCCTTCTCTGACGCTTATTATTCCTATCAGATCGTTTTGCTTGAGATATACGATTATAAAGGCTGATAAAAATATTATAAGAATAAAGAAACTGAATGCGCTGACATAAGGAATGACCGTAATCAATCCGAGTATAACTCCGGCGAATGCGCTCAGTATTGCCAATTGTTTCAGTAGTAATATGTTCATTATATTCTCCTTTTGGTTTATTCTGCTGCTATATATCCCCTCAGTGCCGTATATGCTGCAACATAAGGTGATGCCAGATAGATAAATCCTTTTGTATTACCCATTCTGCCTTGGAAGTTTCTGTTTTGGGTTGCCAGACAGACTTCACCGTCGCCTAATGTTCCTGCGTGAACACCGACACAAGGTCCGCACCCCGGGGGTAAAATTGAAGCGTCGGCTTCTACGAATATGTCAATCAAACCTTCTTTGAGTGCCTGCAAATATATGTCTTTTGATGCAGGGCATATAAGCATTCTGACATCAGTGTGAACCTTTTTACCTTTCAGTATTTCCGCAACGATTCTCAAATCCTCAATACGTCCGTTTGTACAAGTCCCCACATAAACCTGATTAACTTTGACATCTTTTAATTCAGATGCAGGACGGGTATTGTCAACCGTATGCGGGCAGGAAACAGTATGAGGGACATCTTCTGCGTTAATTTCTATTATTCTTTCGTATTCCGCATCGGGGTCGGGAAGAATTTGTCTGTATTTATCCCCGCGTCCTCTTTCTTTTAAGAATTCTTTTGTTTTTTCGTCCGCTATAAACAATCCGCACTTTGCACCGGCTTCAACTGCCATATTTGCAAGGGTAAATCTTTCGGACATAGACATGTTATCGATTGTATCACCCGTAAACTCAAGCGCTTTGTATGTTGCGCCGTCTGCTCCTATCATTCCTATAAAATGGAGCATCAAATCTTTAGAGCAAACTCCTTTTCTGAATTTACCGTTTACAACAACTTTATATGTTGCGGGGACTTTAAGCCAGGTTTTCCCGAGAGCCATAGCGACTGCAATATCGGTTGAGCCCATTCCTGTCGCAAAAGCGCCGAGCGCGCCTGATGTACAGGTGTGTGAATCCGCTCCGACAAGTACTTCTCCGGGGTTTACAAAAGTTTCAATAAGCCTTTGGTGACAAACTCCCGCTCCGACATCGGAGAGAACTGCTCCGTATTCTTTTGCAAACTCTCTTAAAACAAGGTGAGTATTGGAAAGTTCTTTTCTCGGACTTGGTGAAGCGTGGTCAATAAAGAGTATTGAACGTTCCGGATTTTTTAATTTTCCTCCGTTTACCCCTGTGCCCAATTTTTTAAATTCCTGAACAGTTAAAGGTCCTGTTCCGTCCTGTACTGCCGCAACATCAACTTTTGATATAACTAATTCGCCGGCATGAACATCTTTGCCTGCGTGTTCGGAAATTATTTTTTCAACAAGAGTTTGTCCCATAAATTTGCTCCCTTGTACATATTCTACAATATATCACAAAAATCTCTTGTTTATATTAATATTAATATATATAACAAGTTTGATTAAGGAGAAATCTTGGGTAATCTTAAATATACGATTTTATTCGGCGGCGGTGCAATCAGAGGAATGGCGTATGTCGGTACGATGAGGGCCCTGGAAGAATTGGGTATAGAATACGATATACTCAGCGGGTCTTCGGTCGGCTCTGTTATGGCAACTCTTGTCGCATGCGGATACAAATCTTATGAACTTGAAAACCTGTTTATGAAGGTTAATTTTGATTTGTTTAAAGATATTCATTTTGGCATCGGTAAAGCATTTGCTCTTTCAAGAGGCGGGGTTTTCATTGATTGGCTCAACGAACTGATTGCAAGAAAGGTTTCTTCGGAAAACAAAAATAATTTGCCGTTTAAGGATTTGGAGCAGAAACTTGTTGTAATAACGACAAACCTGAATGAATTTAAAACTCAGGAATTTTCTCAGGATATTACCCCCGATTTTGAGATAGCAAAAGCGGTCAGAATATCTTCAAGTATGCCCGGCCTTTTGGCTCCGTATAAATACAATGATGCGGAACTTGTTGACGGAGATTTGCAGAAGGCTTCTCCGATGTGGAGACTGTCGGATACTCTGAAAAATTCCGAAAGCAGAATTTTGGAATTCAGGCTTGAAGGTGAATGCCGAAACAAAGATTTCAAAACGCCGATTGCGTTTATTAATAACATATACAGTTGTGTAACCGATGTGGCTACGGATTTTGTTTCCGAAATATACGGCGGAAACGACAGATACGACATTATCAGAATTAATACGGGCGATATTTTCTTTGCTGATTTCAATTTGGATAAAGAATCAAGAAGAAGACTCGTCGAGAGCGGTTACGAACAGACGATGAAATATTTCAAAGAAGTTTTGCCTGCGAAGAAAGAAGTTTTGGATAAAGTATATTCCGAAATATTCAAGCATATGAAGAAGGCTTATAAAGGTCTTAGATCCAATAATGTGGAAGAAGTTCAGTGGTGGCTCGGTTATATATTTACGACACTTTGCGAGAACAAAGAACTTGTTGATATTAAAATCTACGAAGCGATTGTTGATTTGAAAAATACCCTTGAGGAATCTGTTTCAACGATTTTATTTGTACATAACAGATTTAAAAACCGTTCCGAACTTGAAGAAAAAATGCGTGAAGTTTTGAACATACTTGATGAGCGGATTGCAGAATTAAGAATGTTTATAGGGGCAAGACGCGGCAAGTATTTATCCGATAAAAAGAAACAAGAAGAAGTCGAGCCTTAATATTACTTAATATTGTTGTTACAATCAGGCAATTTTTTTACTGACAGAAACTTTATATAAATATACAAAATGTGTGTTAGTGAAAAGGTGTTTAGTGTATGACAATATTACCCGGCTCATTGGATTACCTGTATTATAACGGCATATTGGACCATATACCTTATGAGGCGTATGAATATCCGTCTGTGGGTCAGTCGGGAAACAATGTCAGACAGGAGTTGGGAGGAGTTATCGGAACTCCGGGAAGTTATGTTCAGGAGTATGCCATGAATTCAGGCTCTGCTTATATGGACAGCGCAATGAGCGGAAGTGCATATCAAAACTCTCTTAATACAAATGACACATTCACTAAATCTTACGATATGAATAATACCTCCGTGCAGAATACAACAATACAAAATACTTCTGCACAGAATAATTCTGCACGTAATCTTTCCATACATGATGAAATCTTAGGCTCTGACGGCAGAGCAATGATGGCATCAAAACAGGCAGGTTACGGTGCCGGGGCTGATTTTGGCGTAAGTGCCGACGGACACGGCTCGATTAAAGAATCCGTTTTGGGTAAAGATTCTGCAGATAAGCCGAAAGTAATGAATAAACCTTTGATTTTAAAAGGTTTGGCGGGGGCTTTAATAATGGCAGGGACGCTGTTCCTGATTTTACGGGGGAAGAAGAAACCATAGATTTTTTTTTATAATTAACCTTATTAAATACCTTATTAATTAACCAATTTCTCCGCTTGAGTTTCTCTCAGGCGTTTTTTTTATGCTACAATCAGGATATGATTAAACTCATAGCAACGGATATAGACGGAACTATTTTGATACCTGAGGGCGAGTTTACCGAGGGGGTAAAGAAATGCATCAGAGAACTTTCCGCAAAAGGGATTAAGATTGTGCTTGTTACGGGCAGAATGAATGCTGCCGCAAAGTTGATTGCAAAAGATTTGGGATTAGATACTCCTGTTATCTCGTATCAGGGCGGGCTTGTTACGGAAGGGGACAAAATCCTTTACGAAAGATATCTGACTGAGGAGCAGACAGAGAGAATCCTTGAATGGTCTGAAAAGGTAAATATCCACATCAATCTTTATAACAATGACGTTTTATATTCGGAAAATGAAGGTCCTGAGGTAAAAAGATACTGTAATAATCTGCATACACACTATGAGGTTAAGAAATTTTCCGAAATCAAAAAAACTAAAATTAATAAACTTCTTGCGATAGATTACGACAATCCCGAAAGAATTTCCCGATACGAAAAAGAACTCCCCGCAATATTTCCGGATTTGTATATCGTAAAATCCACTCCATACTTTTTGGAATTTTCAAACAAGGAGGCTTCAAAATATTGTGCGGTAAAATTTTTGCAGAATTATTGGGGAATAAGCGAAGCCGAAACTCTTGCAATAGGCGACCAGAATAATGACATATCTCTTTTAAAAGCGGGCGGGGTAAAGGTTGCAATGGGTAATGCAACCGAAGAATTGAAGCAGTGTGCGGATTATATAGCAGATACCGTATTTAATGACGGATTTGTAAAAGTTGCCGAAAAATTCATCGGTGATTATTAAGAAATGTAAATTTTGAAATAAACTTAAAACCCGCAGTTGACTCTTATTTTTGTTTGTTTTACGATTGATTTGCTAGATAGCCGAATGTGGTATTCTTGTGCGTGAAAAGCGTGCAGGGAGCGATATTTAGATAAATAGCAGAACAGTAAATTACAAATATAAAGGAATGAAAAATGGCAACAGATTCAAAAAGACAAAGAATCAGAGTTTGTTTAAGGTCATACGAACACAGACTTGTTGACGCATCTGCCGAAAAAATCGTAGAGACCGCAAAAAGAACAGACGCTAAAGTAGCCGGGCCTATTCCTTTACCTACCAAAAGACGTATTTATTGTGTATTACGTTCACCACACGTTGATAAAAAATCACGTGAACACTTTGAGATCAGAACTCATAAACGTATTATCGATATTTACGAACCTACTCAACAGACAACTGAAGAATTGAGTAGATTGGACTTACCTGCCGGTGTTGATATTGAAGTTAAATTATAATTCATAAAGACACTGCCGAATTTGAAAATTTAATAATAGCATTATGCATATAATGTGAACTACAACGAGGATAAGCAGTAAATGGGTAAAGGGTTAAGCGGTAAAGACAACGGACGCCCCGGAGCCCACAGAAATTATCCCTCGCGGGTAACAAGGGTAACCCAAACAGGTAAAGAGTAAAAAGTAGCGCTCGCAAGAAGTAAGGCATAGTTTTAAGGTCACAGCACTGTGTCCGTAAAATTAATGTCGGAAAGGAAAAAACATGACACTAGGTGTAATCGGAAAGAAATTAGGAATGACTCAAATCTTTGATTCAGAAGGTTTGGCAGTTCCGGTAACCGTAATTAAAGTTGACAAGACAGTTGTAACTCAGGTTAAAACTGTTGAAACTGACGGTTATAATGCTATACAGGTTGGTACGATAGCCGCAAAAGAAAAACACTTGTCAAAGGCAGAAATCGGCCACTTCAAGAAGAACGGTTTGGATAATTACAGACACTTACAGGAATTCAGAGTTGAAAATCCTGCAGATTATACGGTTGGTCAGGAAATTGA
>DBYM01000009.1:0-11818 GCA_002309875.1 Cyanobacteria bacterium UBA1186 | reverse complement strand
CAGGGTACGGTAAAAAGATGGAACTTTGGAAGAGGACCTATGGCACACGGTTCAAAGAACCACAGAGAACCGGGTTCAATCGGTGCAGGTACTACGCCTTCTCGTGTTATCAAGGGTAAGAGAATGGCAGGTAATATGGGTAACGAAAGAGTTACAATCACAAAACTCAAACTCGTTAAGGTTGATTCCGAAAACGGTCTGGTTTTGATTAAAGGCTCTGTTCCCGGTTGTGAAGGCAAGTTGGTAACAATAGTTCCTTCAAGAACAAAGTGGAACGGATAATAAAGTAGAATTACAAATCCGCTATTGCCATATAAAATCGGGAAACCGAAAAGGGGTAATCGGAAAGCAAAAGGAAATATTAAAATGGCAAAACAATTATTAAACACAAATGGTGAAGCATTAGGCGAAATTACATTAGCGAAGGAAGTCTTCGGTGTAGAGCCTAACCTTCATGTTATGCATTTGGCACTGAGAAGACAATTGAATAATGCAAGACAGGGCTCTGCAAACGCAAAAACAAGAGCAGAAGTTTCAGGCGGCGGCAGAAAGCCATGGAAACAAAAAGGTACAGGCCGTGCAAGAGCAGGATCAACAAGATCTCCGTTATTTGCAGGCGGTGGTGTAGTATTCGGACCAAAACCGAGAAGTTTTGAAATCAATATGCCGCAAAAAGCAAGAAAACTTGCTCTTAAGTCTGCATTATCCGCAAGAGAAGAACAAATCATTGTAGTTAAAGACTTCTCTGCAATCACTGAGCCTAAGACAAAATTAATGGCAGGAATTATCAAGTCATTGGATTTGTCAGGCAAGATTCTTGTAATTGCCGATACATTGGCAGAAGAAAACAAGAATTTGAGTTTGGCAGCAGGTAATATTCCGAGTATTAAACTCTTATTGCCGACAAACTTAAATGTTAAAGATTTACTTGAAGCTGATTTCGTTGTAATGACTGAAAAGGCTGTAAACGATATAACTGAGAGGTTACAATAATGAGTAAAGAAAAATTATATGATGTAATTAAAAAGCCTATCATTACAGAAAAATCAATGATGGCAACGGCTCAGGGAAAATATACTTTTGAAGTAAGAAAAGATGCTACAAAAGTTGAAATTGCTCAGGCAGTTGAATTAGCATTCCCGGGCAGAAAAGTAAAGAAGGTACAAACAGTTTATATGCCTTCACACGAAAAAAGAATGGGTATGAAATTCGGCAGAACTGATTCTTCCAAGAAGGCAATCGTTACTGTTGAAGGCGACCCGATAGAAGAATTAACAGCAGTATAGTTGTTAATAAAAAGATAGCCACAAAAAGATAATTATAGGAGAAAAATAAAATGGCAACTCGTAAAATTAATCCGACATCTCCGGGACAAAGAGGTATGATAAAGAGTGATTATCAAGAAATCACTACTTCAACTCCTGAAAAATCTTTATTGATGAAAATAGCAAAGACTTCCGGCAGAAACAATACCGGCAGAATTACTTGTCGTCATAAAGGCGGCGGTGTAAAACAGTCTTATCGTATTATTGATTTCAAAAGAGAAAAATTCGGAATCCCTGCAACAGTAAAAACTATTGAATATGATCCGAACAGAAATGTAAGAATTTCATTAGTTTGTTATGCAGATGGTGAAAAGAGATATATCTTAACTCCTGAAGGATTAAATGTCGGCGATGTAATCGTAAGCGGCACAGATGTCGCGATTCAGACAGGCAACGCATTACCGTTAGACCTTATCCCGCTTGGTACAATAGTTCACAACGTTGAACTCATTCCGGGCAGAGGCGGTAAGATGGTACGTTCCGCAGGTAATTTTGCACAGGTTATGGCAAAAGAAGGAAACTATGTAACCGTTAAATTGCCTTCAGGCGAAATGAGAATGGTAAGAAAAGAATGCATGGCAACAATCGGAACTCTTGGAAATTCAGAATTCAAGAACTTGAAGATTGGTAAAGCCGGCAGAAAGAGATATATGGGTGTCAGACCTACCGTCCGCGGTGTAACGATGAACCCATGTGATCACCCTCACGGTGGTGGTGAAGGTAAGACAGGTCCGGGCGGACACCCGAAAACACCTTGGGGCAAACCTGCACTTGGTTATAAGACCAGAAAACAGGGTAAAGCGTCAGACAAACTGATTGTAAGAAGACGTACAAAATAAAATAAATAATTTACAAACATTATAAAAAGGAGAAATTAATGGCACGTTCATTAAAAAAAGGCCCATATGTAGAAGAAGCTCTTCAGAAGAAGATTAGCAAGATGAATGAAAATTCAGAGAAAAAAGTTGTTAAGACTTGGTCAAGAGCATCAATGATTGTTCCTGATATGCTTGGACATACAATTGCCGTTCACAACGGTAAGACACACGTTCCTGTATATGTAACAGAACAAATGATCGGACACAAATTGGGTGAATTTGCGCCTACAAGAATGTACAGAGGGCACGCAGGTTCTGACAAGACAGCAAAGAGAAAATAAAATCTGTACAGAAAGATTGATTAAGAACTAATAAAAGGAAAATAAAAATGGAAGCTAAATCAAGACAAACTGATATTAAGATGACAGCGAGAAAACTTCGCAGAGTAATCAACGAAGTAAGAGGTAAGGCTGTTAACGAAGCTCTTGACATGTTGCATTTTATGCCTTATTTCGCAGCAAGGGTTGTAGAAAAGAACGTTAAAGCAGCTGCAGCAAATGCTTTTGAACAGGCAGGCGTAAGAGCGGAAGCATTAAAGGTTTCTGAAATTTATGCTGACGAAAGTGCAACTTATAAAAGAGGTAAACCAAGAGCGCAAGGTCGTATATACAAGAGACTCAAACGTACATCTCACCTCACAGTAAAAGTAAGCGATACAACAAAATAGAGGAAATAAGGAAATGGGACAAAAAACACATCCAACCGGATTTAGAGTAGGTATAATCAGACCTTGGGCAAGCACATGGTACTCAAGATTTAAAGATTATGCTGCAAACGTAGCGGAAGACGCTAAAATCAGAAAATTTATCAAGAAGAAACTTTATGCAGCAGGAGTTGCAGATATTTTGGTTGACAGAAAATCTCAGAGCCTGACAATCACGGTTGTTACAGCAAAACCCGGTATTGTAGTAGGCAGAGGCGGCCAGGGTATTGATGACTTAAGAGCAGAAGTTTCAAAATATTTAGGCAAACAGGTAATTATCAATGTTGTTGAAGTTGCAAGAATTGATTTGAACGCATTGTTAGTTGCAGAATCAGTGGCACAACAACTTGAAAAACGTATAGCATTCAGACGTGCAATGAAGCAGGCAATGCAGAGAACAATGAGAGCCGGCGCACAGGGTATCAAAATTATGGTATCAGGTCGTTTGGGCGGTGCCGAAATTGCTCGTTCAGAGTGGGCAAAAGAGGGCAGAATTCCTCTTCAGACTTTGAGAGCAGACGTTGATTACGGATTTACCGAAGCAGATACGATTATGGGTAAGATCGGTGTTAAGGTTTGGATTTTCAAAGGTAACTTAATGCCCGGAGAAAAAGCAGATACTAACATTAAATCAAAAACTTCCGCAAAAGATACAACGAATGACAAATTTGCAGGAAGACGCGGCAAACGCAAAGCTGTAGAAACAAAATAGTAAATTAGGAGAACAATATAATGTTAATGCCGAAGAAAACAAAATACCGCAAAATGATGAAAGGTAGAATGAAAGGTACCGAAACAAGAGGTACCGAGTTCGAATTCGGTCGTTACGCACTTAAGGCTTTAGAGCCGGGCTGGATAACAAGCCGTCAGATAGAAGCCGCAAGACGTGCAATGACAAGAGAAATCAAACGTGGCGGTAACGTTTGGATCAAGATATTCCCGGATAAACCGATTACTGCAAAACCTGCAGAAACTCGTATGGGCTCAGGTAAAGGTAACGTTGAATACTGGGTAGCGGTTGTAAAACCGAACAGAATTCTTTTTGAACTTGATTATTTTGACAGAGCGGTAGCGATAAATGCTCTTGAATTAGCAGCACAGAAACTTCCTATCAAGGTTAAGATAATTGAAAAAGAAGAAGCGTAAGCGAACAAGAAAATTAAAGGAAAATAACAATGAAATTAAGTGAAATGCGTGAAAAGACAGTTGATGAGTTAAAGCAGTTTGTTGTTGATTCCAAGAAAGCATTGTTAGATGCAAGAATTAAACTTTCAACGCACAAACTTGAAAACACTGCAGAAATTTCAAAGACAAAACGTGCAATAGCTCAGGCTAAAACTGTTATTACAGAAAAAGAAAACGAGGTAAAAAATGCCTAAGAAAGAAAAACAGGGTGTAGTAATAAGTGACAAAATGGATAAAACCATTGTTGTAAAGGTTGCTTCATACAATCCGCACCCGAAGTATAAGAAAATTATCGAATCAAACAAAAACTACAAGGTTCACGATGAAAAGAATGAATGCGGAATTGGCGATACAGTAAGAATTATCGAATCAAGACCGATTTCAGGCGGCAAGAGATGGACTCTTGAATCAATTGTGGAAAAAGCTAAGTAGTAAATTGTAGAAAATTCTATTTGGGTGAGTCATAACGCAAGGCTCATGGACGAATAGTGCAACAGAAGGAAACGGAAAAATGATACAACAAGAAACCAGATTAGTAGTAGCAGATAATACAGGTGCTAAGGAATTGTTAGTAATCCGTGTAATGGGCAGTTCAAACAAGAAGTTTGCTGCAGTCGGCGATGTTGTTGTTGCAACTGTAAAAGATGCAACTCCGAACATGGGTGTAAAAAAATCTGAAGTTGTTAAAGCGGTTATTGTCAGAACAAAACACGACATTAAACGTGCTGATGGCTCCGTAATCAGATTTGACGAAAATGCGGCAGTTATTATTAACAAAGACGGCAACCCGAGAGGAACCCGTGTATTTGGTCCTGTAGCAAGAGAACTTCGTGATAAGAACTTCATGAAAATAGTTTCACTTGCACCTGAGGTTATATAATAAAGGCAATAGGACACTAAGTAGGTTGGGTTTTAACCCGGCAATAATTGGAGAAAATAAAAATGGCAAATTCTAAGAAAAACTTGCATGTAAAGACAGGTGACAGAGTCATCATCACAGCAGGCAAGGATAAAGGAAAATCAGGTAACATCAAAAAAGCACTTCCTGCAGAAGGCAAGGTTATTGTTGAAGGTGCTAATATGATTACCAAGGCAACAAAAGCAAATCCCGCATACGGTATTCAGGGCGGTTTGATTAAAAAGGAAGCACCTTTGGATTCATCAAACGTAATGATAGTATGCCCGAGTTGCGAAAAGCCGACCAGAATCGCTCACAAAACGGTTGATGGTAAAAAAGTACGCATTTGCAAAAAGTGCGGAGAACAGTTAGACGTATAGTACTAATAATAAACACGCGGTCAGGGAGTTGAACTGATTCAGAAACGATGCGATTCGCCCGCCTGTATCTATCGTGTTCAAGAAAAGGAAAAGAAAAATGACAAAAACAAAAAGTTTAAGAGCAAAATACAATGAAGAAGTAAAAGCGGCTCTGAAAGAAAAATTCGGTTACAAGAATGACATGATGATTCCAAAACTCCATAAGATTGTTTTGAATATGGGTGTTGGAGAAGCATCACACAACTCAAAAATTGCAGACGCAATTCAGGCACAGTTGACAAAGATAGCAGGTCAGCATGCGGTTGTTACGAAGGCTAAGAAGTCTATTGCATCATACAAGTTAAGAGAAGGAATGCCTGTAGGTGCTATGGCAACATTACGTGGTGAAAGAATGTATGACTTCCTTCAGAAGTTAATCTGCGTAGTTCTTCCCCGTATTCGTGACTTCAGAGGCGTATCTGCAAAGAGTTTTGACGGCAGAGGTAATTATACATTAGGACTTAAAGAACAGGCATTGTTCCCTGAAATTTCATACGAAGAAGTTGATTTGGTAAAAGGTATGAACGTATCAATTATTACAACTGCCAATACCGATGACGAAGCAAGAGAATTGCTCAGACTTCTGGGTATGCCATTTAAGAAATAGTTATATATAAACAGAAAATAAAGGAGAAATTCATGGCTAAAAAAGCGATGATAAACAAAGAAGAATCAAGAAGATTATTGGTATCAAAGGGTAAATATCCTGCGGTAAGACTTCATAACAGATGCAGTATTTGCGGACGTCCTCACGGATATCACAGAGACTTCGGTTTGTGCAGAATCTGCTTACGTAAGATGGCTCACCAGGGCTTGCTGCCCGGTGTAACCAAAGCATCTTGGTAAGATGTATATTTACGATTTGGTACGGAATTCTTGTATTTAATATGACATTGGTGCGTCTTGACGCACCTTTGCATTTAAATAGGGGTAAATTTAAATATGTGTAATGTGTAAAGAGGTAAATATGAAGGTTTATCAGATACAAAGCAGTATAATCGGCAATTTTCAAAAAATCGGGAAAAAGGCGAAAAAGCAGGAGTTTTCCGATGACGTTATCGCAGAGGCTAAGAGAATAATTGAAGCCAACGAACAGGTTAATTCAGGCGATTATAAAAAGTCATTTTTTGACTGCTGGAGAGATGCTAAAATTCAGCCGTTAGAATGGTTAGTATCTCCCATAGCATTGCTGGCAACGAAAGCCCTGAATGAATCAATAGAAAAACCTTTAGAAACCGCACGTTTGGCGATAGGTATGTCAACATTGGGGATCAGCGAACTTTTAAAGACTCCTGAAGCAGGTATAAGAAAATTGGTATCTGATGCAAATGCAAAGAAATTTGCGAGACAGGTTGAGGAATGTATATCAGCGATGCTCAGCAAGCGTGTTTAAATAACGGTATTTACATTTCAGAACTTTTATACTTTAATAATATTACTGAGAATACTTAATAAGTTTTCTCTAGTCCCTATAGAAAGCGAAATATAAAGCTATTGGATAGCCAAAATATAAAGTTAGCAAAATTTGCGGGTTTCTGCTATGGCGTAAAGCGTGCAGTTGAGACTGCTAAAAGATTAAGGTCAGAAAATCCCGGCAAGAATGTATATATACTCGGTGAATTGATACATAATACAGATGTAATTAAAGAGTTAGATTCATTGGGAATTAAAACAATATATGAGATTCCGAAGAAGGGAAGCGGGATATGCATAGTAAGAAGCCATGGAGAAGCCCCGGAAGTTTTTGAAGCGCTCAGAGCGGCAGGTTTTGAGGTTGTGGATTTAACCTGCCCGGACGTAAAGAAAGTCCAGCAAAAAGCGATAGAACTTGCGAAAGCAGATTATTTCGTGGTGATTGTAGGTAAGGCTAATCACCCTGAAGTTGTAGGGATTAAAGCCAATGCGGATTTATATACGGACAAAGTTGCGGTAGCGACGACCGTTGACGAGTTAAAGGAATACGAACAGGAAATCATTGCCCACAACAAGGTCGGTGTAGTTGTTCAGACAACACAAATGTCAAACACCCTAAATGAAATTGTCAGTTATTTAAAATCAATTACCAAAGAGGTTTTAGTTCATAATACAATCTGCAAATCAACTTCAATGCGGCAGACAGAGGCAAAAGAATTGGCATCAGAGTCTGATTTAATGATTGTGGTCGGCTCGAGAAAAAGCGCAAATACTACCCATTTGGCAGAGATTCTGAAAAATTGCGCAAAGACAATTCATATTGAAAACGATTCTGAATTAACCGAATATAAAGAATTGCTTAAAGGTGTGAACAATATAGCAATTACTGCGGGAGCATCAACTCCGCAAAATGTAATAGAAAAAGTAAAGGAATATATAAAAAAGGAGGTCTGATATGACAACAATGGAAAAGACTCGTGATGAGTTTGAAACACTATTGGAAGAAAGTTTCGCAAAATCAAACAATGTGGCAGATATCGTTGAAGGTATTGTTATTAAGAAAGAATCCGAAGGATATCTTGTCAGCGTTAAAGGTGCAAAAATGGAGGCTTATCTTTCAAACAAAGAACTTTCAAGCGACGTTGAGGAACTTGAAATCGGAGATACGAGAGAATTCTATGTATTGAAGGAAGAAAACAATGAAGATGCAATGCTTCTTTCATTGAAGAGAATTGCTTATGCACAGGCGTGGGCACAGTTAAATGATGCAAAAACTCAGGGTGATACAATTTTGGCTAAGGTTGTTTCAACCGTTAAAGGCGGGGTTTTGGTTGACGTTGCAGATTTAAAGGGCTTTATTCCTTCTTCTCAATTAAGAACGGGAACTCCGTTTGAAGGTCTTGTTGATACAAAGATCGAGGTTAAAGTTCTTGAAGCAGATCCTAAGAAGAATAAACTTATTCTTTCACAGAGACAGGCAGTTGCCGAACAGAGAGATCAGGTTGTTGATGATGTCCTTTCATCATTGGCAGAAGACCAGGTTGTTTCAGGCAAGGTTGTAAGAATTACCGACTTTGGCGCATTTGTTGATATTAACGGTATTGACGGTCTGCTTCCGATTTCGGAAATTTCTTGGCAGAGAATTAAACACCCTTCTGATGTTTTGAATCTCGGAGATACAATTGAAGTCAAAATTATCAAGATTGACAGTGAACTCAAGAGAATTTCGCTTTCATTAAAGAGAATGGGCGAAAACCCCTGGCAGCAGATTGAAGGACAGTTTGAAGAAGGCCAGACTGTTAAAGGAACTGTTAATAAAGTAACTACCTTTGGTGCATTTATTAATATCTTCCCCGGAGTTGAAGCATTGCTTCCTGTTTCCGAAATGTCTGATGAAAACGTTAATCCGTTCAATTTATACAAGGTTGGTGATGAAGTTGACGTATTAATCAAGAAATTTACTCCTAAGGAGCACAGAATTGCATTATCTGTTAAAGATATCAAGTAAGTTTGTTTAAACACAGACAAGGGAGGGGCGGAATGCAATGCATTCCGCCCCTTTTTTACAAAAGAATATCCGGATTATGTATAAGCATAATCCGAAATAGTGACGTGGAAAATATTTATTTTTATAAATTTAATTAATCGTAATGAGAAATTCTTTCACGTTCGTAGTCGGTCATTTCGCCATCACTTGACGTTTTTGCTCCGACTGCGGCACCGAAAGCCCCACCTAAGAGTGCTCCGAGCGGGCCTAATATGAATGTTCCGACAATTGCGCATGCCGTGCCTACGACCGCAGCCGTCGGGCAATCTTTAAAACTCACATTCTGTTGAGGTATGGGGTTTTGTTGATATTTGGAGGGCTTAACATTATAAGCCATTTTGGGTGCATAGTTAATGCTGCTTACAACACCAATCTTCATAGACCAGTCTCCTTTTTATGCTCTTTTCTTATATTGACCACTAGTGTGCGGTCATTATACAATAAAAAAACTTTTTTGTCAATAAAATTAAAGGTGCAGGCATGACATATCGTTAACAAAAGGGCGAAAAGGTAGAATATTAATATTTTTCGGTATAAAATATATTATTATGGGCGAAGAAAGAAATTACAGTTGCAGAACAGAAAAAGAATACGGTTTCTGGAGAACGCTATATTATAATATTTTTGCAGTTTTGGTTGTAAAACCTGTTGCAAAATTTATGTATAAACTTAAGATTGAGGGCAGAGAAAATATACCAAAGGGCAGACGTCTTATTTTTGCGCCGAACCATGTTTCTTATGTTGACCCTCCTTTTACCGCAATATCAGTCGGCAGGCCGGTTGCATTTATGGCAAAAAGAGAACTTTTCCATATGGACGCAAAAATGCCCATTAAATCAATGACGGGGCGTAAGGTATTGTTCTTTCTTGCGCATACTTTAGGCGCATTTGAGGTAAACAGAGAAGACCCTGAAATAAAAACATTCAGAACTGTTGACAGGATATTTAATACAAATTGGTCGCTCGGAATTTTTCCTGAAGGCGGTATAAAGCAGGATAAAAAAATACGGAACATTAAGCGGGGTTTTGTATATTTTGCCAAAAGACATCAGGCGGATATTGTTCCGATAGGAGTATGCGGTTTTACCTGGTATGCCACAAGGCTTTTCCAAAGGGATATGACCATAAAAATAGGAAAGCCGATTTCGTATGAACTTGAAGAAGATGAAATTATCAGGGAATGGGCAAGGCAGGTAAGCGAAATGACAGGGTTTGAAAATCTTGTCGAAGAACAGTTTGCGAAGAATAAAGAATAATGTGGTACAATGTTATCAGAGTCAAGATTTATATGAAAATAATTTTTAGATAAAACCAAAAGGAGAGAAGTATGAAAAAGACATTATCAATGGCGTTAATAGCATTAATATTGGGAACGGGTGCTGTTATGGCGGAACAAAAAATTGCCGTAGTTGATGTACAGGCTGTTGTGGCAAAATCAGCACAGGTTCAGGCATTAAAGAAAGAACAACAGACAAAGATGCAGGATTTGGAGAAATGGTTAAAGACTGCTCAGGCAGATGTTGAAAAGCAGCAGACAAAAGAAGGCAAGGAAAAGTTGCTGAAGAAATATAATGCAGATTTTGCAAAGAAAAGAGAAGCAATTGCAAAAGATTACCAAACAAGACTGCAGGAAGTTGATAAGAGCATAACTGAAACAATTACGACTCAGGCAAAACTAAAAGGATATGACGTTGTTATATCAAAAGGTGTTGTAATTTATGGCGGCTATGACATTACGGCAGATGTTCAGAAAGCAGTAAAGTAAGGTGGGGTAAATATAAACGGTTAGTCTCGGATTAACCCGCTTTAATAAAACAAATTTTAAACGGCATTTATATGCCGTTTAATTTTTTACTCCGTGTTATAATATTTTCAAATTATTCGGACGTACAGCACATTTTGGGGTTTGTAAATGAGAAAAATTATTAATTTTGTTATAGTTTGTATCCTTTTTTCGGCAGTCAGTGCGTTTGCCTGCGGCGAGACCTCTGACAGTGTCTTTAAAAACAGATTGTTTTCAATTACCGTTCCAAAAGAATTAAAAGGAACTTATGAAGTAAAAAGAGAAAGCGATAAGATTTCCGTTTTTCACAAAGATTCTAAAAAAGCAGGATTTGGCGGTTTTGCTTTTGGAATAAAAGCATATAAAAATCCGTCTGACCACGCAAATCTCCCCGGGGGCAGAAAACTCGGTGAACTGACTGACAAAAAGGGCAATTTGTATGATGTTGTTTTAAAACACCCGACCGATGTTCAGTATGATTATACAAAAAGCACACAGGCTCCGGATTCGTACAAACGGCTTTATGAGGGGGTAAATTCTTATGTGGTAAATATACAGGGAATCAAAGGTTCAAAATATTATAACGGACAGGGTACAAAGGGCGAGGATTTGTACGGGGAAGTTCTGAAAAAACACATTACCGCACTTAAAGAAAAATGGGATTCCGTAAAACTTGAACAGGAACAAATGAGTTATATGTATAATTTAACCGATAAAATCGGGTATGTTTATTATGATGTTAATGCGGACGGAATTGACGAACTTCTGATTGGTGAAATTGCTGATGGTGCTTGGAAAGGCGTTATCTATGATATTTATACAATGGTGAACAGAGTTCCGAAACACGTAATCAGCGGAGGAAGCAGAGACAGATATTATGTCTGCGACGATGCTTTTATCTGCAACGAATATTCGTCAGGCGCTATGGAAAGCGGAGTGAGAGTCTATAATTTGGTGGAAAACTCAACCGAACTTTTCCCGCAGGTCAGTTTTAAGTATGACGGATACACCAACCCTAAAAATCCGTGGTTTTTGTCATACGGAAGCGTTGCTAACGATGATAAATGGGAAAATGTAACAGAACAAACGTACAGAGAGCGAAAAAAGGTTTTTGAAAAATACGAAAGGTTTGATTTTATTTCTTTGTATTAAAAAGCCCCCTTTTGG
>DBYM01000014.1 GCA_002309875.1 Cyanobacteria bacterium UBA1186 | reverse complement strand
CTCGCAAAACGATACTTAATCGTTTTGCTGGGCAGAGTGCCACTACGGTTTATTAGATTGTTCCCTCGCCTTAGGGAGAGGGTTAGGGTGAGGGACCGTCCCGCACTCCTGTAAACAAATCCTATCACAAACAAATTTTCTTTACAAATGTTAGCATTCTTATTGACATATAGCGCTTTATGCACGACAATAATTAAGTTGATTAGGAAGTATTAATCCCGTATATTGAGATTAAAAAGGCGGTTTGTATGAAAGTTTCAGCTATTTCACAAATATCTGCTGATGAGCAGAGAAGAAACATGTTTATCAGATTCAGCAACAGTTATATGTCTGTGCCTGAGCCTGAAGATCCTGTCGAAAATGCAAATACAAGACCCGAAAAAATGGGTATTGAAAACCTTGAAGAATTTACCATCTTCCCGAAAGAGGTAAAAGACGGCAGAACGATTATAACCGCTTAGTTTGAGTTGGAGAGTTTTATGATTTTAAAAATATTTCGTATGGAGCATAACAGATTTGTTCCCGAGTACAAGACTGAAGGTGCGGCAGGCATGGATTTGTGTGCCGCAATAGATAAACCGATTACCCTGAAACCGCTTGAAAGACATCTTGTTCCGACGGGACTGAAGATTGAACTTGAGCACGGTTATGAGGCACAAATCCGTCCACGTTCGGGTTTGTCAATCAAACACGGAATCAGCCTGATTAATTGTGTGGGAACGGTTGACGAGGATTACAGAGGCGAAGTTTGCGTCGGAGTTGTTAATCTTTCCAACGAAGAATACACAATTCAGCCTGACGAAAGGATTGCACAAATGGTTATTGCCCGTGTTGAGCAGGCAAAAATAGAAGTTGTTACCGAACTCTCGGAAACTGCCCGTGGTGAAGGCGGTTTTGGCTCAACAGGCAAAGCATAATTGTATAGTTTTGTGTCATAGATTTCCCATGATAATTGACACTTATTCAAAAAGATTATAAAATTAGACCATGGTTTACGGGTTGTAAGCCATGGGCAATTAATTATTTAGGAGAATTGGTAAAATGTACGAAGATGAAACGCTTATTTGTGAAGACTGCGGAAAAGAGTTTGTTTTCACAGCAGGTGAACAGGAATTTTTTGCAGAAAAAGGGTTATCAAATAAGCCAAAAAGATGTCCGGAATGCAGAAAAATTAAAAAACAACAGCACAGAGGAAAGAAGAGAATGTTTGACGCGGTTTGTGCAAAATGCGGCTGCCAGACACAGGTTCCTTTCAATCCGACTCAGGGCAGAGATGTTTTATGCAAAGAATGCTTTGATGCGGCAAAGGCTGAAACTGCAACTGCGGAAGCATAAAATTACATACTTAGTTAAAAGCGGAGTCTTAAAGGCTCCGCTTTTTTAATGCCAAAATTCTCTCGTATGAATTCATAACTCTTTCTCTTAACGAGTTGTCATTTTCAGTGGCTTTAACCAATTCATCTATCATATTAAGTGTTTCAGTGTCGGAATTTCTGAAAATAAACATATCAAGCCCTGCCTTAATTCCCATAATGCAGGCTTCAAGTCTTCCGTACGCTTCAACCCCTTTCATAACCATATCGTCAGAAATTATAACCCCTTTGTACCCGAGATTATTCCTTAAATATCCGATTGCGTTTTTGCTGAGAGAGGCGGGAATTACTTCTTTGTCAAAGCAGGTACAATGCAGATGCGCCGCCATAATCATCTCAATATTGTTTTCAATTTCGTGCTTAAAAGGTTTTATGTGGACGTCTTCCATTTCTTCAATCGGCAGAGTAATCTGCGGAAGGGTTAAGTGGCTGTCCTTGTCTGCATCTCCATGCCCGGGGTAATGCTTGACGCAAGGAATTATCCCGTATTTTCTTGAGGCACCGACGAAAATATCCGCACCTTCAATAACTTTATCGGGATTGTTCGAGAAGGAACGTTCCCCGATAATAGGATTTTCAGGGTTTGTGTTTACGTCAATACATGGAGCAAAATTCAGATTAAACCCCCATTTTGCGAGTTCTTTGGAAATTTCTTCGGACTGTTCTTCAAGACAGCCTTTATGAAATGCGTCACGGGCAGAAAGTCTTTTCGGACGTATTGCTTCCGTTCTTTCAACTCTTCCGCCTTCCTGGTCAATAGAGATAAACGGCGGAATAAGTGATTTTGATTTAATATCCTCAATTTGTTTTTTTAAATCTTCTTCATTTTTTATATCTTTTGAAAAGAAAATAACTCCGCCCAAACCTTTTTTTAAGGCTTCATCAACATTCTTCAAACCGAGTATAAACATTTGGTAAACATACTTTTCCATAGAAATAATCATACATTTAATTGATGAGAAAAATCAACTTTTTAATATAATAAAATTAGGGTATAATATATTTGGTAAGTATCGGAGCGGAAATGAAAAAAATCATTGTATGGATTGTAGTAAGTTTTCTCGTTTTGGCGGCAATATCTCTTGATGTTTCTGCGGCAAAGAAAGCGGGTAAAATCTCTAAAGAAGAAGTTCAGCAAATGTCTGACGACATTGATAATTTAACTAAAAAGATATACGGGCGTGCTTTGCTTTCGCCTCAGGATAACGAAGTCCTTATAGGGATTAAGATTAAACTCGATAACTCAATGCTTGTTGCAACCGCAAGCGAACTTGCTCCGTTGTATTACAAAGCAGGAAATGTTTACAAACTCAGAGGAATGAATACCGAGGCTATCGAATGTTATCAGACGATTTTGGAAAACTTTTCAGACACGGCACTTGCACCTAAAGCACGTGCGGCATTGGAATCTCTCGGTGTAACAATCGAAGCACCTTCTGCAACTGAAGAATCCGAAACTGACGAAGGGATATAAATAATACACTAAAAGATATTACTTTATATTTACCGCTGTTTATTCTATAATTTCTTTACGGAATATAGATAGACGAGGTTTATAATGTTAAAAGATTATTTCTTAAGTGAAGTTGAGAGTGCAATAAAAGAGGCCGTAAAAGCAGGCAAACTCGGTCAAATGGACGGGAACGGAGATTACACGCTTGTTGTTGAAAAACCAAAAAATCCCGAATTTGGTGATTTTGCGGTTAATGTTTCTTCGCTTGCACGTCTGGCAAAAATTGCACCGCCGATGATTGCCAATGCAATTGTTGAATTTTTACCTCAAAAAACCTACTCTGTTTCGGTTGTAGGCGGGTTTATAAACTTTAAAATCAAAGATGAAATCTTAGCCGATATTATAAAAGAAATTCTTGATAAAAAAGAGAACTACGGCAAAAATCAGGTTAAAAACAAAGAAAACATTTTGCTTGAATATGTTTCTGCAAATCCAACGGGCCCTTTTCATATCGGACATGGGCGCTGGGCAGCGATGGGAAGTGCTTTGGCAAACCTTTTGAGATTTTACGGACACGATGTTTATGAAGAATTTTACATCAATGATGCAGGGAGCCAAATTCAGAAACTCGGTAATTCTTTAAGGATAAGAATTAAACAGGAACTTGGCGAAAAGGTTGATTTTCCGACAGATGAAACTGAAAGAAAGAACTATTATCCGGGCGATTATCTGATTCCTACGGCAAAAAATTATTTGAAAGCAAATCCAAATACAACTAAGGCTAATGTTGATGATATCCCGCTTTCCGAACTTTGCGATTTTGCGAAAAAGGAAATGGAAGAAAAACAGCAGGCTTTGCTTGAAAATTTCAGAGTACATTTTGATAAGTTTTATTCGGAACTTGATTTGCACAAGTCGGGCAAGGTTGAAAACAGGGTAAAAGAACTTAAGGACAAAGGTTACATATACGAAAACGAAGGCGCTTTCTGGTTTAAATCGACCGATTTTGGCGATGATCAGGACAGAGTAATCAAGAAAGCAGACGGCACAAATACTTATCTGACGGCTGATATAGCATATCATGCCGATAAATTCGACAGAGGATTTGAAAGATTAATAGATATTTGGGGTGCAGACCACCATGGTTATATTGCAAGGGTTAAGGCATCTTTAGAAGCACTCGGTTACAATCCCGATAAACTTGAAATCCTTTTGGGGCAACTCGTAAACCTTGTTGTTGACGGAAACGAAGTCAGAATGGGCAAACGTAAAAATATGGTTACGCTTGACGACCTGATTGATGAGGTCGGGGTTGATGCAACCCGTTATTGGATGTGTATGAGAAATATCGACGTAACTTTGGATTTCGATATTGAACTCGCAAAACGTTCAACCGACGAAAATCCCGTATTTTATGTTCAGTATGCACATGCAAGAGTTTGCTCTATTTTAAGAAATGCTATAGCAGAAAAAGTTAATCCGGAAACAGGTAAGACTGAGCCTGCGCCGATGTCGGAAACTGAATTGAAGGAAATTGAGACCAATTTTGATAAATCTTTGATTTCAAAAACGGCGGAAACGGCTAAAACTTTGATTATGAAACTTGAGGAATTTAAATCGGTTATTGCGCTTTCTGCGGAAAACAGAACCGTTTATACAATTTGCAGATATGTTCAGGAACTTGCGCAGGAATTTCATTCCTTCTATAACGCAAACAGGGTAATCGGCGAGGACAAAGATTTGATGAGAGCAAGACTTGCGCTTATGATTGCAATCAGAATCGTACTCAAGAATGCGCTTGATATTCTTGCGGTCAGCGCGCCGGAGCGCATGTAACAATGGCATTTGATATAGACAAACTCGTACAAAAACTAAAAAGTGCAAATCAGCAAAAGAGTGATTTTGTAGGGCTGATGGATTCTTTCAGAAATCCTTATCTTGTACTTATAGCCTGCATTTTGAGTCTGAGAACGAATGACAAAACGACTTATCCCGCCACTTTGAGAATGCTCAAACTTGCCGATAATCCGCACGACATGAAAGATATTAATGTTAATGAATTAGCAAAAGCCATTTACCCCGTAGGATTTTATGAAAATAAGGCTAAACAGATTATTGAACTTTCAAGAATTATTGACGAAGAGTTAGAGGGAAAAGTCCCTGACGAGATTGAGGATTTGGTTAAGTTTAACGGTGTCGGGAGAAAAACGGCAAATCTTGTTCTTGCAAGAGGCTTCAATAAACCTGCAATTTGTGTTGATGTGCACGTCCACAGAATTTTCAACAGACTTGGCTATGTTAAGACAAAAAATCCCGAAGAAACCGAATTTGCGCTCAGGGCAAAATTACCTGAAAAACATTGGATTGATATAAATACACTTATTGTTACCCACGGACAAAATTGCTGCACTCCGAGAAATCCTAAATGTTCAGAGTGTCCGATAGAAGAATTTTGCAAAAAGATAATATAAAACCATACCCGCCCCTTGAGGGAGGGTCAAAATCTTTGATTTTGGGGTGGGGTTTTATATTAAATCTTCAACTCAAAAGTTGATTTTGCGACAAGACAATTGGCTTTATATGCCTGCATTGCAAGATTTATATTTACCGCATCTTGGACACCCAAGCCGTTTTCAAGTGCGGCAACCATAACGTTGTCAAGGACTTCTGCGGATTCTGCGACGTTATTGGCGACTTCTGCCCACAGATCTGAGCGTTCAAGATCAGAATAATAATTGCTCAAATCTACCGGGGACTCAAAGTCATCGGCTTGGGTGTATGCAGCAGGGACAGTCTGATTGAGGCTCGCTCTCGTAGGGAACGTGCCAATGCTGTCAATCATACTTAAATACATTGATGCATCAATCGGGGCTGTCATATCTCAATCTTTCATATCTATATTATCAGTTTAACTCGTTTTTTAAACTTTTCAAGTGGGGGCAAATATAGTAACGTAGGTCAGGTTTTCAATCCAACAATAAATAAAACAAGAGGTGCAAATTTTGCACCTCTTGTTTGTTTCATAACTTTATTATTACAGTCCCATATTATTTATTTCCGTATAAGCATTTAAAATACGGTTTCTGACCTGAACTGCCATCTGGAGGCTCAATTCTGCCTTTTCTGCGGCAATCATAGCATCGTGAATACTTGTCGGACCGCCCATTGCCAGGTCTTCCTGCATTCTGTCTGCTTCAAGCCTCATTTTGTTTACGGAATTTAGTCCTCCGCCAAAACTTTGCCCGATATTTGCCATAAAACTTCCCATGCCTGTCGGGTCGGTCTTGTCTTTCAAAGGTGCCGATTTTGCTGCAACTTCAAGTGCTTTTTGAAACTCCGAAGGGTCTGTTTCAAACTCAAACGAAGCCTGCCCTTTCAGGTACTTGTTGTAATCGTTTATGGCATTAATGTTATATTCCTGGTTAAACCCCTGTATTGTAGTTGAAAAATCCACTTTATATACCTTCCTTAATTATTTTTTACTCCTGTTGTTAAATATTCATTGCGGATTGCATCATAGTCTTGACGTTCTCTGCAACTGTTGCGTTGGCTTCGTATGCACGGGAAGCCGCAATCATATCTACCATTTCTTCCACGACGTTTACGTTCGGCAAATCCACATATCCTTCCTCATCAGCATCAGGGTGCGAAGGATCATATACTGTTTTTACCCCGTCTTCACGTTCATAAATCTGTTCAACCTGTACTCCGCCCGTTACCATTCCGTAATTCAGGGCAATATTTGCATTAATGAGCATATTCCCTGTTTTCGGGTCAAACTGTGCATCGGGAGCATTGCTTGAAAAATTCATTCCGCCTCTGTTAAGGTTGTCCTCGTATATTGTTCTGAAGGACACATCTTTTTTAACGTATGCTCCTTTTGAGCCGTCAGGCTTTCTTGTTGTATGAACATTTGCAATATTACTTGCAATCGTGTCCATCTTTGCTCTTTGGGCGGTCATACCTGAGCCTGCTATGTCAAAAATATTAAAACTCATTTCCTTCTCTCCAAGTTATTTTATTGTCTTACTCTAAGGGCTGAATAAGGCTTTGCTTGTCCTATTTACCCCTCTATTGACCTCTTATAACGTTAGTAAGTGATGTAAATTGTCGTCTTTCGAGGTTTGAAAGCACTAAATACTGCTGACCTGTTTTTGCCAAATCCATCATTTCACGTTCAAGTTCAACATTGTTTCCGTCAACATTCGGTCCGCTGTAAATATCCGTAACGTATTGCGGTTTAAAATCCTCCATTACGTTTGATTTCAGGTATGCTTTTTCCTGTATGGTAGGTGTTCTGTAATGGTGAACTTCGCCCGTAAAGACATCAACATTCGGCGGAACGTATTCGATACTGTTCAGACCTTTGATATAATCTTTGAGGTCTTCTTTTTCGATAATTTCCGCAAGTTGACTTTCAAATGCGACTTCTTTTCTCTGATAATCAGGTGTCATAACGTTTGCTATATTTGAGGATATAGCCTGCTGCCTGTCCATCAGACCGTCCATTCCGAGTTTTGTAAGTTCTATTGTCCTTGATGATATTAAGTCCATAGTTATACCGTGCCTAACTTAATTGTGAATTCGGTGTAGTCTTCGCTTGAACGGGAAAGTTCAATTTGTCCGAGCATCTCTTCCGTTGTTTTTCTGCAAATCCATAAACCTAAGCCGCTCCCCGATGCTTTTGTTGTGTAACCCTCGTCAAATATTTTGTCGGGATTTTCAATGCCTGCGGCATTGTTTGAAACCATAATCAGGGCAAAATCGTCATTTTTTTCAGTCTTAATTTTTATATACTTACCATTTAGAGGCTTGTCGTCTATTTCCTCAGCGGGAAATGCCTCGCTTGCGTTCTTGACGAGGTTAATAATTATGGCAGCAAGTTTGTCATAATCTGCCAAAACCGTTATTTCTTCTGCGTTTTCAACCTGAAATTCGATATTTTTTCCTTCAAGATAAACCCGGCTCAAATCAACGGCAGACTCTACTAATTCTTTGAGATTAATTGGTTTAAGTTCGCTCGTTTCTTTTGATTTCAGAGAAATAAGCGCATTCCCTGCCATTTTTAATGCCTTGTTAATTGCCCTGACTGCATTTTGAATACCTTCGGTATTTTTGTTCTCTGCGTGCTTTCTGATTATTTCTGTGTAAAGGTCGCATATTGAAAGTTGATTTCTGACTTCGTGAGCAATGACTCTTGATTTTTTCTGTGCATAATCCGAATCCGTCAGAGTTTCCGCACTTTTCTCAGCATAACCGAGAACTGCATCACTTGTAGCCTCGTCCATATTATCAAGAAGCCGTCTGATTGATGAATTCAAAAGCGCATTATCACGTCTGTCGGGTGTAAACTTTTCCTGATAGACCGAGATATCTACTTTAGAATTTCTCTTTATTATATCTAACGGCTCATTTTGCAGTTTCGAGTTATAGAGTGAATAATATCTGACGGTATTTTTGTCACCGGTATTGTTATCCCAGATTATTATCGAAACAAACCTGTGAGTCATAACGCAGATAAATTCTGTGTTTGCCCAAACTTTTTCAAGAAGATTTTTGGAATTGTCGTTGTAGTTTACTGATTTTATTTCGGAAAATTCAAGACGTTTTAATAACCCCTGAAGTCCGTCATTGTTTTCGATTCTGTAAAGAACAATTCCGTCTTCGGGATTGTCAAGCAAAGGCTCCAGCGCAGAACGGACAAGACACTTGAGTGCTTGTCTCGTTAAAAACCGATTTCCCTGAGTTTCAATCAGTTCTTTTAAATAATTCTGCTGTCTGACAATTTTCTTCATCAGTAATCCTTATTATCTTCCGGTCAAAACGCCTTTTTTGGTTAAGAAACCGTTGTTGATAGCGTAGAGAACGGCCTGAGTTCTGTCATTTACCTGAAGTTTTTGGAAAATATTGTTTACGTGAGTTTTAACCGTTGTTTCGGAGATGAACAATTTTCCTGCAACACCTTTGTAAGTAACCCCTTGAGTTAAGAGTTCAAGAACTTCTTCTTCTCTCTGAGTTAAGTATGACAAGAGATTTTCTTCGTTTGAATCCTGCTTTGCAATTTCTTCTCTGAATGACTGCTGGAAGTATTCGAAAAATCTTGATGAAAGTGCGAGCGGTAAGTAAATTTTGCCGTTAAGCACTTCTTCGATTGCGTAAATTAATTGAGCAGAAGCCATGGTTTTAAGCACATAGCCTTTAGCACCTATTTTCATTGCTCTGAAAATCAAATCAGCATCATCGTAGCCTGAAAGTGCAAGAACTTTTGTACCCATATCCAATTTGCTGATTTCAATAATACCCTGTAAACCGTCTTTATCAGGCATATTCATATCAAGCAGCACGATATCCGGCTGATATTTCTTGATTAGGTTTAAACCTACGGTAACGGTTGTTGCGATACCAACAACATCAAAAGTTCCTTCAAGATTAAGCAATTCTCTGATGCCGACAAGGTGTTCATAGTTGTCGTCAATAAGCAAAACTTTTGATTTCTTCTTAAAATCGTGTCTCATACTCTCTTTTCTCCCCATCTTTATAAAAATTTAGTACATTAATACCTACCTACTCTATGTATATTACCTCCTGATAGAGGATTTCTACATCAATAACAAGGTTTATTTTAGCGGTTTTGTGCCTGATAATAGGATTTAGACCGAATGGTCTATAAAAAGGGCAAAATGCATGCGGTTACATGATTTCAGACGCGGCATGCCTGAAATTTAAATATAAATTAAAAAGTGTACTCAAAAAAGACGAGCATCAACTATGTGAACTAATGCGTATAGTGGGGAGGGGGGTAAATATATTGGAGTGGGGAAGACTTTTGTTATTCTGAGCAGGGCATAGAAATATCCGTAAGCGAATAATCCGACTTATTTGACAAAAATAATTGATATCTCCTTTTTGTTTGTAAAATTATGCTAAAATTATCTTATGGACGATTTCAAACACTATACAGTAATGCTGAATGAAGCCGTTGATGCGCTGGAATGTGAGAGCGGAAAGGTTTATGTTGACTGCACTCTTGGCGGAGGCGGGCACAGCGAACTCATACTTAAAAGGATTCAGCCTGACGGCAAATTAATTGCTTTTGATATTGATGATGAGGCGATAAAGCATTCTAAGGAACGTCTGAAGAATTACAAAAATCTGACCATAGTCAAATCTTCTTATACAAATATAAAGGCGGAACTTAAAAAACTCGGAATAGATAAGATTACGGGCGGAGTTATTCTTGATTTGGGCGCATCTTATCATCAGTTGACAAAGGCGGAAAGAGGTTTTTCGTTTTCAAAAGAGGCTCCGCTTGATATGCGGTTTAATACGGACAGCGATTTTTCCGCTTATGATGTTGTAAACAAATATAAAGAAGAAGATTTGGTAAGAATTTTCAGCGAATACGGAGAGGAGCGGTTTTCAAAAAGAATTGCAAAGAAAATTGTGGAAGAAAGAGCAAGAAAACCGATTAAAACCACGACAGAACTTGCCAATCTTATTGTGAATGCAACTCCAAAGATCAAATCCTCTATACACCCCGCTACGAGGGTATTTCAGGCAATCAGAATTGAAGTAAACAATGAGTTAAAAAATGTAAATATTGTATTGCATGACATATTGGATTTATTGGAGATAGGTGGTATAATTTCAGTAATAAGTTTTCATTCTTTAGAAGACAGAATAGTGAAAAAGATTTTGAAGTTTGAAAGCCAAAAGTGCAGATGTAATGAGATGATTTGCAGATGCACACCGCCGAGAATAGAACTTGTAAACAAGAAACCTATAACGGCATCGTCAGAGGAGATAAAGGAAAATCCGCCTTCAAGGAGTGCAAAGTTAAGGGTGGCAAGGTGTATTTTTCAATCGGTCGTTTCGGAGTAAATAGTTGGTTCACGCTTTAAAAAGTTACAACAATAATCAGACATATAAAAGAGATGGCGAAGAAGGCGTCTTAGATAATATCATAAGGCGGTTTTCCAATGATATTGCTCCGTCCCGCAAGAAATATCCCAATGATAAAAAATCTTTTGTGGACAAGTCTGTTCAAAAATTAGCATTTAATAGTATAATAGAAGGGAACTTTCCAAAGGAGAATGTAGTTCGGCAAATGGCTGTAAAACGTGTAAACAAAACTTTGTGTGTGATATTGAGCCTGCTTATTATGGTAGTTATAATAAGTTACTATTTCGTAATTTCCTGCGAAATTAAACTTAATGACTTGAGCCGTCAGACGATTGTTCTGAATAATGAGAATGCGGAACTTCAGAACAGGCTTGATACTCTTAAATCTTTCAGCAATGTTGATAAAACTTTGCAGCAGAATAACATGCTTCAAAGAGCAGGACATGTAATTGAAACCCCTGAAGTTACTGCAGAAACGACAGCACCTGCGGTTAAATTTAAGAAGAAAAAATCATTTAATGTCGCAATAGGTTTTTAAACCCTGATATTCAGACCTTGCACGCCGTTTTTTAAGATTTTATTCTTAAAGACTTTGCTTGCTGCAGTCATTGCTGCGAGTACGGATAACAGAACGGCAGGTTTAACGTCTTTCTTCTTTTCCTGTATTTTGTTTACTTCTTCGCCAAGTTTTGCCTGTAATTCACTGACATTTTCCGTTGTAAGGAGGAGCCTTCTTCCCGTAATATTCATATCGCTGCCGTCAGCCGTTCTGAGGTAATAATTATCCCCTTCACGTCTGATTACATATTGAGTTTTGTCGTCAGGATTTTCCGCATTATAGAACATTGTTCCCTCAGGGAGTGAAACATTTTCTCCGAGGTAAATGTGGTTGAGATTCTTGCTGACGGGTGCGAGGTCTCTTGCTGTAACATCAATATTTGACAGGTCCATAATCGAGATTACCGAACTGTCATCGGTATATGCAAGGTATGCAACCACGTCTGCATCTGACGGCTCAAGCACATAGTATGAGCCTTTGTTCAGGGCATCTAATCCGATTAATGACCTAGTCTGCATAGCAGGCTGGAAGATTTGCATAACTTCTTTATGCCAAAGTGCGGTCGGACTTGTTTCGCCTTCATAATCGAATACAAAATCTCTGTTTCTCAGATAACGGTTGTTAGGTCCTTCATTTCCGCTCTTGCCGTGGTTATCCGTGTAGCAGGTTGTCGGAGTTCCGGGCAGTGCGTGCAGAATGCTTAGTATGGAGGCTGCTTTGTTGATTGCGGGAGTCAGTGCTTTTCTTGTAATATCGATTTGGAGAGCCTCAAGGTTTTTATCGTTAAATCTTTCGAGATTTACTCCGTCTTTTTCTGCAAGGGTTTTTGCGTACTTAACTATATCACCTATGTTTGTTTCAATATCGCCTGCTCCGTAATTTTCTTTCAGGAGTTCCTTTTCTTCGCTGTCTTTTAGGATTAATGCAGCGGAATTTGCCTCAAGAGTTTTCAAATCATACTTAACAACAAAATCTTTCAGTGCATTAAGAATTGCCTGCCTTGTTTCCGTATCAATATCAAGACCGTAGTTATTTACAATATCTTTTATTAAGGAGGCGATTGAGGTTACATAAGGACTGTATTTTTGAATATCTGCATCTGCTCCGAGAATATCTTTGATTTTATCTCCATAATATTCTTTTACGACCAGATGTTTGTACAGGTTTTCATTATTATTTGCAATTGAAGCAATTGTATTTTTGAGATCTTCATGATCTTGAATTCCTGCAATGCTGAATATTTCGTTAATTGCACCTTCAATACTGTATAATGCAGGTAATTTTTCTTTGTCTATTGCTTGATGGAGTTTGTTTGCTTCATTTAAACGGCCTTCCATATATTGACCGTTAGTCAGGTTGGCAATTGCTTCATAGATATATTTTCTTTCTTCGGCGATTTCAGGAAGTTCGTCAAGCGATTGTCTTATGAGCATACTCATTGCTGCGGCTTTTGTGTTAATTGTCTTGAAGTAATCGGGGTTATCTATGTTCAGTCTTATTTCAAGCGGTAAATCTTCAAGACGTTCAACTCCATACACAAGTTTCATTATTTGTTCTCTGTATCCGAGTTTGTAGTTGTGGTCGTAGTGAGAATCATGATAAGGGCTTACATCTGAGTGATAAAGTTCCATGTCAACAGCCAGACCGCTTATAAGAGTTTGCTTGTCAAAATTGCTTACGAACGAGAACATATTTCTTACATAATCAGGGTCTTGCTGCGTGAGCAATTCTTTCAGGGCATTTTTGATATTCCAGGAGCCGCCCTGAACATTTCCTGTTTCAAAATCTTTTGCAAACGTTTTTGTGACAGAAGAGAAGAAATAATCATATCCGGCAAGAGTAGTCAGACCGGTCTTATTCATTAGTGCGGAGGTTACGTCATTTTTACTTTTAACGGGAGCCCCGAGAGATTGCAGAAGTTGGAATTTATTGTCATATCCGACATTAGTGCTGTATGTTCTTTGGAGCAACTTATCAATATCGGTCAATTCTCCCATAATAACTGTTGCGGGATTAACTTTTTTTATTGTTTGTGTCATCAGTGAAACTATCTTTATAAGTGAGCGCAGAGTTGTGTTGAAATCTCCGTTTCCGACTCTTACGGAATCCCAGTCAACATAATCTTTTATGGCATCAAATCTGTAATCAAGAGCAAGGCCCGATTTTATATATATTGCATCTGCGAGTCTGAAACTGTTTGTTGATGTGTTTTCAAGCATTTTGGCAAATGAATTTACCAAAAGTTCGAGATTTTCTTTTGTATCGATTTGAGCGCATGCAATCTTTTCAACTAAAGCCTGTGCTTCGGAGGACGGACTTTGTTCTTTTATGCCTAATTGCAGGAGCCCGGTGTTTTCTCTGATTTCATCATAATTGTATGTAAGCCTTCCGTCTTCAAGCGTTTTGACTTTGCAATATTTGCCGCCGAGTGCTTTTAGGAATACAAATTTAGTTATAGCCGGTCCTATTGCATCAATTACATATTCGCCGTATTCCGTATATTCCCCGTTTTCAATAAGTTTTTCGGGTAATATTTCGTCAAGTTTTTCAACTATTTTGTTCGTAAAACCTTTAATTTCGTGGGAGAACAGACTTAATAAGGCTCTGTAAGCATAGCCGTGTTCGTTATCTACCTGAGGATTTCCTTCAAGCATAAGTTCGAACATTGTTTTTCCTAATTGGTCTTCTTTAGTTGCTCTGCTTGCAAGGTAAGGAGAGGATAACACTCCGAGTGTGTCATCGCCAAGTTCAAGAGAATCGAGCGGATATTTCATAAGGGCTTTGAGGGTTGTATCATTTCTTCCGTATTCTCCGATTGGTCTCAGATTTTCCCAATCCCCGTCAAGGATACTTTGAATTTGTTCATCTGTAAGTACTGCGTTAGGCGGGAGTTTCATATCTATGATTAAATTGTCGATATCATCTGCAGATTTTACATTTCCCGTTATTTTGGCAAGTGCAAGGGTGTTTACATCTCTATCACGTGTTGACCAAAATCTCAGTGATTCAAGCATCATATCAAATGCCTGATTTGCGGAGCGCTGATACCTTTCTCTTTTTTTCTTTTTAATTCCGGAATCTTCAATGTTTTCCAATATATGCTCATCGTAGGCGGACATTGAGTATCTCATTTTCGGGATATCATTTTTTGCGTCCCAGACTTTAACCCCTTCCGTCATCGTTCCGAATTTTGAATCCGAAGTTTCCGAGAGTGCGATAATTCCTTCTATGGAGTTTAAATCAATACCGCTTTTTACAGTTCTTTCGTATTGGCGTACAAATTCCTTCCAGTCATAAATTCTTTTGTAATAAGGCGGGCAGGTTTCAGTGTAAATCACACCTTTATAAGGATTTTTTCCGTTTGCTTTTTCGTAGGCTTTTATTAATTTTGTTGTGTCTGCGAGTTCATTTTTTGTTACAAAACTTTTGTCGTAAACTTGGAAATAAGTCGGCTTGCCCGGCTCGTAATCTTTGTTTGGCTTAGGATTAACCGTTCCGTCGGGGTTAACGATGTTAGGAGCATTAACAATTCTCCAGCCGATGTTTTTATTATCTTTCGGAATTACGCCGAATGTTATCGGGCTGTCTTTCAGCGTTTCCATATTGAACATGTAAAACTCGTCGGGGAATTGGTCTTCAGGCAATTTGTTCGCCCATTTCATTGCATAATTAAAATGAACTCCGAGCAGGCTTTCTCCGATAAATGTTGCGTCGAATACGTGTTTCATTCCCATAGCAAATCTTTTTGCGGTGAAATTTTCATAATCTTCTGTAGTGCCGAATCTTTCCGTAAGTTGATTGTTGCATTTATTCCAATATCCGTGAGAGGAAAGGGAATCCCCGTTTCCGTATGGCGGGAGATAGAGTACGGTTGTACCGTTGGCACGTGCAATGTCAAGATATCTGTCTAACCCTGCCGAGTTTCCGCCTGCAACGTTTGAATAAGTTCTGTGTTGCCCTTCGAGAGCCTTTCTTATGTTTTCGTCTTTGTATATTTGTCCCGGGGTGTCGGATTCAAACCCTTTTCTTCTGAGTTCGGGATATAGTGAATCCATGAATAGGGCTTCGCCCGAGCCCTGAACAACAGGCATGGTAACATTATTTCTGATAAAATTAAACTCACCTTTTCTGTTTCCGTCAAAAGGATTAACGGGTTGTCCGTCCCATCTGTGCTGTTGTCCCGTATCTGCGAATGTACGTAAAAGCCTGTCGCCCGAATATTCAGCGAGCATGGTTATATAGCCTTCGCCTTCTTTCAGTCCGAGTTTCTCAACTGCTTCTTCAAGTCCTTTTTTGTCCTGAGCCAATGCTTTTGGCGGGTTATCATTCGGAATAATTTCAATTCCTGCGTAATTATTCCGATTTTCTTTTACTTTGTAAAACTGATAATAAAGTTGCCTGTCTGTTCTTTTGTAGTCAAACGGGTATTCATAAACACGTCTGAAAGCGCCCGTTTCGTCAACAACCCAACGGTGGCCTTTGAAGGACTGATTATTCAACACATTACTTACATTACCTACACGCACAGACAAGGACTCCTTAATATTTATAAAACTTCGGGACGGAAATTATTGCCTCTCATTCAGCCAAATAAACGAATAATTTACAAAAATTAACAATGTAAAATCCCAAAATTCTCCCGTAAAAATTTTATAACAAAGACAAGCCAAAAACAAACTATATATCTACATTAGCCATCATATCGACAAGCATGTTTATTGTATTTTGCATATTAACGCTGTCGGAAGTTTTTTGCTGAAGGAAGGCATTGATTTGGGGCATCATTTCTATTGCAACATCAAGTTGCGGGTTTGTTCCGGGCTGATACATGCCGACATCAATGAGGTCTTTGTTTTCTCTGTAAAGGGCAAGTATTTTTCTCATTTTTGCGGCGGCATCTTTGTGTTCCTCTGATGCTATTGATGTCATAAGTCTTGAGATACTTCCCAAAACATCTATTGCGGGATAGTGGTTTGCTTCCGCAACTTTTCTTGAGAGGAAGATGTGACCGTCCGTAATACCTCTGACGGTATCAACGATCGGGTCGTTTATGTCATCGCCTTCCATAAGCACTGTATAGAAGGCTGTAATTGAGCCTTTGGAACTGTTACCTGCACGTTCGATTGCTCTCTGAAGCCATGAGAAGATTGACGGCGGATAACCTTTCATTGTAGGCGGCTCGCCGATTGATAATCCGACTTCACGTCCTGCCATTGCACAACGGGTAACGGTATCCGTCATGAGGAACACTTTTTTGCCCTGGTCACGGAAGTATTCACAAACTGCTGTTGCGGTGAGCAGACATTTCTGCCTGATTAACGGCGGCTGGTCGCCTGTTGAGCAGACAATTACCGAACGTTTCATACCTTCAGGCCCGAGAGAATCTTCGATAAATTCTTTGACTTCTCTTCCACGTTCTCCGATTAGTGCAACGACGTTGACATCTGCATCGGAATTACGTGCAATCATACCGAGGAGGGTGCTTTTTCCGACCCCTGAGCCTGCGAATAAGCCCATACGTTGTCCGCAGCCAAAGGTCATGCATGCATCTATGGCACGGATTCCTGTTGAGAACATTTCTGTAATTATTGGCCTGTCGAGAGGGTCAGGCGGGGAGCCTTCAACGTTGCGCCAAATGGCATTTTCGGTGTTAAGCGGTTTTCCGTCGATTGGCTCGCCAAGGGGGTTAATTAGTCTTCCGAGGAGGAAATCCCCGACGGGGATTGTGATAGGTTTTCCTGTTGTCTGAACAAGACTTCCCTGCCCGATTCCTGCTCCGTCGTAGAGGAGGAGGAGTTGTGCGGCATCGCCTTTAAATGCAACAACTTCTGCGGGTTTTTTCTCGCCCGTAGCGGCTTCTATATAGCAGAGGTCGCCGATTTTAAGCCCCGGGAGTTTAACTTCAACCGTAAGTCCCAAAAGTTTGGACACACTGCCTTTGTATTGGTACAAATCAACTGTTTCGAGTTTATTTTGCACCTTTTGTTTAAGTTCGTTCAGATAATCCTGATTAACACCTTCCATAATTCGAATTGTAACATATAAGGCAATTCTTTGTAAACTTTTGTAACAATTTTTCCATGAAAATTAAAGATTTACCCCTAAAATGCCGTAATAGTTCATGATAAAGAATATAAAATCAAAAGAAAATAACGGAGGGATTATGACTACAATTAGCGAAACAAGAGCCTACCAACTTTACTACAACTATTATGTAAACGGTAACAGCTTAAACACACCCCCTGAAATGATGGGTAAAATTGTTTCCGAGTATTCAAATAAGGTTAAGGAATGGCAGACAGAAATAACAAAAGACACCAATATTTACTATTTTCCTGAAGATGAATTCGAGGAATGGGTTAAGTATGGTGAAGAATATGCTGCAAATCAGACAGGTTATGACAATGATTTTGGAGACAGGCGTCTGCAGGAAGGCAATAACGTTTTAAATCAGGCAGGTGGTGCTGCAACCACATATTTGGCAGCAACCAACGGGGCATTCCCTGCTAC
>DBYM01000016.1:2007-7142 GCA_002309875.1 Cyanobacteria bacterium UBA1186 | reverse complement strand
AGAGGTTTAAATTCAATTCCTGCATTGATTACTACATTCTTTATTTCTCCGTTTATCCTTGGCTGGTTTATTCCGAGATTGACTTATGCCAACACAAGAAGAATCCATGCAAAGAAGGAAGAAGAACAAAAGGCTAAGTTAAATACGGTATCATAGTTTACAGATACTCAGAGAGTATTGACTTAACGTAGTTCTGTGTTTCTTTGTACGGAGGAACCCCATCGTACTTATCAACGGCATTTGGGCCTGCATTGTAAGCAGCAAGTGCAAGTATAACGTTGCCATTATATCTGTTAAGCATTGATTTTAAATATTTGACACCGCCCTCTACGTTTTGTTCGGGGTCTAATGCATTTGTAACACCTAATCCCTTCGCCGTTGAAGGCATCAATTGCATTAAACCCAAGGCGCCTACTTTTGATTTGGCATTTGGGTTAAAGCCTGATTCCTGCTTGACCACGGCATTGACTAATTTTTCATCGACACCGTGCTTTTGTGAAACACGTGAGATAAGTTCTTTAATTTTTGCTTTTGCAGGATTAACCTTTTGCGGAGATACGGAATTAGCAGTATTTGTATAAAGTTGTGCATTAACTCTTGTCGAGGGATTTGTTAATAAGTCGCCGAACTTGGTTTTGGCTCCTTCCTGCAGGACCTTTTCGAAAGAAGGAATATTTGTATTATTAATTGCAGATGCTGCATTATTTTTTGCAACAGGTGCCCACTGAGAATTAATATTTTCAACATAATTCTTCATCTGAACAGCCCGCTGCATAGCATTTGCCTGTCCTGACGATGATAAAAGATTTTGAATCATTGCTGAAAACATAAATATTCCTCTCAAATTATATATCGTTCAATTTATACTTTAACTTTACTTTTGGTTAATATAAATACACTAAATGGTTTAATAATTTTATATGCTAAGTCAAGTTAGCATGGTTTTCTGGCTTTTTTTTTGTTTATATGGTATTATAAACTCAGGATTAGGGAGAGCAAATAAGTGAATAGAGAAACATTGCTGGTTGACGAAAATATTTTGGATGATTCCCAAAGGATTTGTTGTGAAATAGACGATTCCGATTGCAGGAATCGTGCTATAGCCGATGTCTTTGCTTCAAAACTTGCAAAGGATTATTTTGAAGAACTTAAGACGGATACCGCTTCGGGTTTGCATAATATTCCGCAAATACTTGAAGACATAGATATCTCGGATATCTATGTTCAGGATTCGTTTATTGATGTTCGTCTGTATTTTAATGACAACGAACTATGCGTTCCTAAAATCCATTTTGACAAGAATATTCTTCCCGTAGCATATATGTTCATCAGACTCAATGAAGGTCTCTCAGAGGCTACGGTTACAGGATTTATAAATCCGAGTTCCGTAAACAGGAGCACGGATTATAACGGATATTACAAAGTTGACAGTTCCTCCCTCCTTTCGTTCTATGATGTCGAGCCACTTTTGACAAGTGAAGATGATGATGAAATCTCGGAAGAATTAGAACGTAAAATATATGATTATATTGACGGGACAATTGATGATAAGTACGGATTTTATTCGGAACTCTTGTCCTCAAGAACAGCAAGAGAGATGCTGATTAAGGCATATAATGCAAGCAAAGCCCTGTTAAAAGTCGCAGAATCAGTAGAGCCGGATATACAGGATAATATGGAAGAAGCCGCAGAAGATTTGCTTCCATCAGAAGATAATAATGATGTTGTTTTTGCTCCCCTTGATAGTTCCGAAGAGTTTATTGTTGATTCAGGTGAAACAATCCTTGAGGAAACTGACGAAATTCAGGAGTTTGAGGATCTTGGCGAAAATATACTTGAAGAAACAGTTATTGATGATACCGGATTAGAACTTGATAATAACGAAGAAACTGTTGAAGAATTCGTTGAACAAAGCGATGACGATTTTATTTTTGATAACAATACAGAAGAAGTATTTGAAACAGAAGACTTACAGGAAATTCCAAATGAAGAAGTAGCCGTTGAAGACGGGTTATCTGATTTGGTAACTGATGATTTTGAATCTGAAGATATATCTGAAAATATAAGCGGTGTCATACCGGAAGACAATGGTGAGGGCTCCATTTATGATATAATAACCGACACTCAACAGGAGAATTCTGAAGAACAATTAGAAATAATTGAGCCGGAAGTAACAGGTGATTTAGTTGAAGAAGATCAGGAAATCGTTGAATTGCCCGCAGAAGAAATCGTTGCTGAAACTGAGCCTGAAACAGAAGAAAATCTGTACTCAACCGATATTACACCGAGTATTAATTCAATAGAAAATGAAAAAGTTGCGACAGATGATTTGGAGGCAGAAATCGAGGCTACTGATGAGAATACTGCCCAAAGTTCAGAATCTATTGATGAATTATTTGAGAACAACGATAACAATGATGGCTCTGAAGTCAATATTGATGATAATTTCAAACCTGAGAAAAAGAAGAAATCACTTTTGCCTGTTATCGGAGTATTAGTTCTTGCAGGTGCTTTAGGATACTTCGGATACAGCAAATACTCCGCTTCAAATTTACCGAGCACGCCTGCTGCGCAACCTGAGGCACCAATTACACAGACCGAAAACAATGATAACAGTGTCGATGCAATGCCAACCGAATCTATAGAAAATGTGGTGAAAGACACATCAAAGAACGAAGGTAATGCAGTTTCAATACCTGCGATAGAGAAAAACTTAGATGCGTCCATTTTAGTATCTAATTTGTCAGTAAATTGGGAAGTTCCTGCCGCATATTTGTCAAGCAATACTGCACAGCGGTATTTCAAAAAAATAGGTAAAGTAATACAACTAAAATTGAAAACTGAGTTACTTTTACTTACTAAACCGCCTATTAATAATAAAATAGTTTTGGAACTCGAATATAACAAAAATGCCGGGGCTTTCACCATTAAAAATGTAGTTGTTGACAGCGGTGAAAGCGTGGTCGATAACCTGATTAAAAGAACAGTTGAAGATGTTCTTAAGATGAATTTTAATATTAATTTGGATTCCTTTGGCAATATGTCCGGTAATCCTTTGTTGGTAATTAAGTTATAAGAGAAAAGCGGTCTTATGGAAAAATATTATAATATCATTAACAGTTTAATCAAAGAGAATAAAAGATATCCGGGGTGTGAATCAATAATTGATGACATAGCGCAGGAAGTTTGGACAAAATCAAAAAACATTATTGATTCTGTCGAAAGCGAAGAAATTATCATCAATTATATTGAAAGAATGGTAAATATTGCGATGGTTACCGTTCCGAAACGACTAAACATTAAGACACGTCACAGTTCCAGAATCCAGATTCCTGCGGAGGACAGCGTAACAGAAGAAAAAGAACAATATTCGTTAGACAACGGTGAGGAAATAACACTCGAACCTGTCGCTGACGTTGAAGAAAATCTAATAGCGGATACTGCAGAAGAGGTTTTAGAACAGCCTGCCGAAGAAGAGGAATTACTACTTCAGGAGCCTGAAGAACTTGTATCTGAGGACGAAATCGAGATTTTAGCCGAGCCTGATAATGTAAAAAATCTCTCTGAAGTCAATATTGCGGAAGATACAACTGAGAGCGAAGAAATTGTCGAACTTAATGAGCCCGAAGTTGATAAAGACTTAGTAGAAAAGGTTATTAACGGCGTTCCTGCTGATGAGATCCCAGATGAAGACCTCGATTATGAAGACATTGATTCTGTTGAACCGCTTGACAATACGGAAGACGCAGGCATATTAGAGGAAGATGCTCAGTCTGAAACGGATTTCATTGACGAACTTAATACCCCGTTTGAAGAAGACAATACATTGTTGCTTGATAATGAAGAAGTTCTGACAATTGATTCAGACAGTTCTGATGACATTGAAATCTTTGAGGATAACGATGAGGAGGTTATTTTAACCGACAATGAAAAGGTAACAGAAGATATCCCGCAACCCGAGGAAATTTCTCAGTCTGAGCCTGAAGAGCCACTCAGTTTCCCTGACTTATCGTGTTTTGATGCTGATGTAAAACCTGAAGAAATTGACGTTGATTATGTGTATAAAAAATTAACGGAATTGGCACAAAAGCGCAATGATATTCAGGTTATGAAAATATTTGAATTAAAATACCGTGAAAATAAATCGGTATCAGAAATATCACAAATACTTAATACCGACACCGAAAGTGTTTTGGCGGTTTTAGGAACTATAGTGGACATAGTTGAGGTGTAACTGTATTTATGTTGTGTCCGGCCTGCAAAAAAGAGATTACAGATAATTCATTAAAATGTGAGAATTGCGGTGTAAAAATCGGCTCTATATGCAAGGACTGCGGAACATATAATTTAATTACCGCATCGAATTGTTCTAATTGCGGAAAGGAACTCCTAAGGATATGCAGTGAGTGTGGTGCCGCTAATCTTCCTGAGGCAAAGGTCTGCAGAAAATGCGGGATAAAATTCGTGTCTAAAGAAGACGCTGATGAATTAACCCATCCGATTTATTTTGCAAATATGAATTCACAGCAGAAAATCAAATCTGCTCTTATTGACGGTATCAAGGACGCAAATACAAAAATTATTACAGTGTTCGGAGAAAGCGGAATAGGGAAAAATCTTGTATTGCGGTACGCTGTGAGTGATTTAAGAAGCGCAAATCTTATTTGGTTGTACGGAACGTGTACAAATGTAACTCAACTATCTCCGTTAGGCTATATTCAGGATTTATTGCTGTCTTTCTTTAATGTCAACAATTTTTGCCCTGACACATTACAATTAAAAAAAAATTCAATCAAATTTTTTAAACAGGATTTTCCTGTATTGGCGAATGATGAAATTGTTGACTTGCTAAATTTCTTATATCCCGAAAAAACAGATAGATACGAAAACATTTACTATAACAAAGCACGGTCATTCTCAATTTTACATAAAGTCGTTAATACAATTATCGAAAAAGCAAAAGTTGTATTTATTATCGATAATTTTAGTTCTATAGACGGAATGTCATTTGATTTTATTAAAGAACTTATTTCTGACGATAGAGTGCTTGAAAGAAGTAAGTTTATAATCCTAAACTCAGAGTCCAAACCCGGTATGGGCCTCATTTCATCTGCTAATTTAACACAGGAAAATTA
>DBYM01000016.1:0-1979 GCA_002309875.1 Cyanobacteria bacterium UBA1186 | reverse complement strand
AAACAGTACGATAACGATAAGTTCGGCAAAGATTTTGTTAATCTGACAGCCAAAATATCGGGCGGGAATCCTGCTGTTGTTGAACAGATGGTATTGCTCCGAAAAGATGTAAAAAGGCTTGATTTAAAGAGTTATAATGCCTCATCGCTTGATGAAATTATGAGAATGAGGGTAGAGATTCTTAAGAAAGAAAATTATAAGGCATTCAGGCTTTTGTCGGCATTATCAGTTTTGGGAAATAAATTTTATCCTGCGGTTTTGGAAGCATTTGATAACAATACACCCAGCGATTTTGATTCGATTTTGGATTACTTGTGTTCACAGGGTTTTATTGTTCAAATTAACAGTCTGTCATTTGAATTTAAGGGCTCTTGTGTATGGAAATCCATAGTTAATACAGTAAAAAATGATGAAAATTTCGACGGTATTTTAAATGCCATGTATGATATTTTGAGCATATATAAACAGGCCTCTATCGCACTTCTCGGATATATCGTACAAAAACTTGATAATAACGAATGCGCATTTGATATATGGACACAATTAATGAAACGTGCCTCATACATAGGCGATATAGGTTTATACATAATTGCTCAAAAACAAGCCTTAAAACTGATAGAGGATAAATCCGATCCCTTTTATAATAAAGTGAAGAAAAATATTTATGTAAGAGTCGGTAAATTACTTGAGCCGATTGACCACAATTCTTCATTTGATATGCTTCAGCGGGCAATATTAATGCTTGATGACAGCGAAGATCCTTTGCACATTGAACTTTTGGGTTACCTTTCTTCCTGCGCAATGAAAGCCGGAAATTATACGGGAGTTATAGAATGTGTCGAGAGTGTTCTGAATAAGTTGCCCGAAGAGATGAAGTTTGAAAGGATACTGATTAAAACACGTCTTATTGCGCCTTTGCTGAGGCTCGGTAATTACGGACAATTAATTAATACAGTTGAGACGGAAATAGTCAATGAATTGGAAAAATATTTAATAAAAGGTAAAAGTACACATTCAATCAAAATTGATGATTTGTTTGAAACCTGGATAAGTGTTTATTTTGACTGGGCCGAAGCCTTGGTATTTCAGGGTGATAATAAAGCATTTGAAATTATTCAGGATATATATGAAATCCTTGATAAAAACAAAAAGCAGGATACAAATTTATACTGTAAAACGCACCTGCTCCTTGCATTGGCTAATTCAATACGTGGTGATATAAATAACTCAAAGAAAATATTAGATGATATTTTAAAAGACTATACGTTGGACAATATGGATTCATTTATAATATCCCGCTGGAATTTTATAGATATTATCAATAAATTTATTGATAATGATTATTCTTCAGTGCAGAATGAGTTATTTAATGTTGTTGCCTATGCCAATAATATTAATGACAGTTTTACAAAGAATATCCTGAAAACGCTTTTGGCTAAAATATTAAAAGAAAATAATCAGAGCAAAAAAGCACTTGAAATTTTGGAAGAACAGGTTTCATATTTTGCCAAAGAAAAAGTAGCGACAGGCGTTTTGCTGACATGGTATTTAATCGCAGAGATTAAACTTATAACAAACGGTACTCAGTTCGCACTTGATATTGCGACAAAAGCCCTTGATATTGCTCAGGGACCAAATATTAATAACTACTATTTTATTTCACTGTTCAACAAATTAATAGGCGAAATTTATATTGCAAAACAGGATTTCGAATCAGCAAAGGTCTATATTGAAAAATCAATATTTATTGCGAAGAAATTTATGTTACAGAACGTTCTTGTAAAAGATTATCTTTTGTGTGCCAAATTATATCAGGAATTAGCCCTGCCCAAAACTGCCCAAAGATCAGTATACATAAAGCAGGCATTAAAGATGTTCCAACAGGCTAAGAATGTACCGATTGTTGCAGGACATAAAAACCTGCAAAGAGCAATTAAAAGTGACTTTAATATACTGACATCGTTCTGCAAACTGAATAA
>DBYM01000012.1:35552-61162 GCA_002309875.1 Cyanobacteria bacterium UBA1186 | reverse complement strand
TCTATTATAATAAATACTCTGCATTACGCAATATTTCAAATCCAAAGGATATATTTTGTTACAGGTTATATTTATCAAATCCAAATCAAAGAATTTAAGTTCGCTATAAAGCCTTTTTGCATTATCAAGCAGTTTGCCGAAAATATTTTCTTCCCTGAATTTTTTGCAATTAAGAAGCATAAACCCTGACCAGAAGATAAATTCATTCTTGTTTTCTTCAAAATATTTGTGGCAAAGCATGCCCTTGCCGTTCTTCTCCGCTCTTACAGCACCGAACTCGTATTCGCTTATATCCGTATCATACAGTTCCGCCAAATCCCCTTTGAAAAGCACGTCAACATCGGAATAAATCACTTTGTCATATTCTTTCATAATTTCAGGAATAATGAGTCTGTAATAGACTATTTCCGTCCAACTCCCGCTGCTTCTCGGTGCATCTTTAAACAAATCGGGATTAATATAATGAAATCCGATACTGTGTCTTGTGTTTTCGGCCAATTTTTTAATATTTTCCTGATTTTTCGGACTCAAATCGGAATGAAAGATTCTGATGTCATAAGTTGTCGTATCTTTTGCACAGTCAATAAGGCTCTTTATAGCAACAGATGCGCCGAGGATAATTCTTTTATCAAAAGTAAAAACTACGGGTACAACTCTATCCATTAATCAAGCCTCTCAAATTATTCAAAGATTCCTCGTATATTCTGTCAGCCGTCTGCTTCAGACAATTCTGCATATTTTTATATTCAGCCTGCGACAGGTTAATCGCCCTTTCAAGAGCATTCGCATAATCTTCAACACCGTTATATAAAACAGCATTATCACCGTTAAAATCATTTATTTCCGCAAAACCGGTATCAATAACGCAAGGTTTCAAAAACCCGAATACAAGTTGAAAATTCCCGCTCGTACCTGTCGTGACATATCTCTGATGTGCGGGATTTTGAGAATCATATGCAGTCAAAAGATAATCCGACTTCTCAATTTCGGAATACATTTTGCCGTACTGAAGTCTTCCTTTGATATCAAAATATTTTCTCAAATGTTTCGGCAAATCTTTCAGTTTCCCCTTCCCGACAACCGTTATTCTGAAATTTGTAATACCTTTATTATGGAGTTTCTCTGCAGCCTCAACTAACATTCCGCTGTTTTTCCGCTTTGCCCTCAAGGCGCCTATGGTAATAAAATTGGTAACGTCCTCATTCTTGTCCGTTACTTTTACCCCTTCACCAAAGTAATGCGGGTTTATAACAACAGAATTTGCATTCTTGTAATTGAGTTTTCTCAGGGTAATTAAATCTTCTTTCCATGTTCCGTTATCAATAGAGCCTTTTGCCTCATGTTCGACAAAATAAATTTTCTTTCTGTCAACGTCTTTATTAAAACTGTTATATGCATCATCATAATGCACGCTGTCGCAGAGTTTGCCGATAGTTGTAACCAAAAGCCCCTTAACATCAGACAGGTTGTTTTTCTTAAAATATTTTCTGACCTGATTTTTGCCGAGTTTGTTTATAAAGAGTTTTTCATCATTAAATCTTTCGAAAAGTCCGCCTTTAATATTCTCTGCCGTTGTCAAAACAGAAACTTCATACCCCAAATCAAGCAGATATTTGGCATAGCCGGGTAAAATTTCGCCATGGGATTTTGAACACGGCTCCCACAACAAAAATGTGTTTTCCCTGATTATCGGTTTATTACTCCCGAATAAAAAACTTAAAAACTTATTCGCCATAACCTTCCGAAACTACACTATCTCTTAATTCAAATCTACCATAAAAATATGTTAAACGCCAATTATTAAGCGGAGGTGTTTAGGGATTGCGCTTCGTAAATCTTTGGAAAATCAGCGGGTAAATGAGGGTTACGAAAAGCCCCGTAAGCAGCATACAAGGAATAGCAAACTTCAGGCTCCACTCGTGCATAATCGTGTATTCGGTAATGTATTTGAGCATCAAAACCATAACCGTGCCGCCGACAAACCCTCTTATTATACGGTTTTTAACAGAGGCATCTTTAGGGTTGAACGGGAAAAATCTTCTGCATAAAAAACACCCGTTTAACAGTCCCAAAAGGTAACTATAAATTACCGTTGTTACGTATATTGTTTTTTCGGGATTTACCAAAAGTTCGCCGTTAACATAATCCATGCGGTATGTATTGAAATAACGAATGTATATCACTGCCAAAATTACCAAAATATTTACGGCAAGTGCCAAATATAAATACCTGTTCGGATTTTCTTCCGCCCAATCAATGATTTTTTTGACAACAAAGACCAAAGTAAAACCTAATAACAAGCCGCAGACCACGTCCTGCGGGGTATGAACTCCGAGCCATAGTCTTGAAAACCCGATTAGCAGCACCAAACAAATCAGAAGAACACAGGCTATTTTCTTCCTTCTGACGAGATACGCAACTCCGCCCAAAACAGCAGAACTCATTGCCGAATGTCCGCTCGGGAACGAATAGCCTTTGGCAAAAGGTATTGCAAGTTCCGACGGGTGAATTTTGTCACTCAAAACCCAAGGCCTGTAAACACATGCGATCATTTTTAAAAAGTGCGCAATTATTGAATTAAACCCCGCAAGAGAAAACAAATATATGCCCGCTCTGAAATCAATACACCAATATGTGACTGCACAAATCAGCGTGGGCAGCCAAAATTCACCAAAAATCGTGATTGACAAAAAGAATTTGTCAAAAATTTCCAAATGCCCCGTTCTGATATTTTGCAGAAACAGCAAAAAATCTATCTGCGGATTTATCCAGCCCGGATTTGATAAACATTCAATCATAGAATTAATCGTAGCATGAAAATTTTATACTTACATGAAAATGGTGGAGAGGGCGGGACTGTCTTGCTCACTCGCACTTAAACCTATGAATTGTAAAATTTCTCCTCCGAATGTAACAATTTCCCCAAATTATTAAAGTTTTTCAAAAAAATGCCGATATACACATTGGTAAAGTATGGCTAAAGATGGAGCAGTAAATGTTAAACATATTCGGTTTAGTAAAGATGATTAATACTAACAAAGACCAATCTATACAGAAAGATGAAGTTCAAAACTTTATCAAAAAACAAAAATCCCCAAGTGTATTTAATGAATATTTGCAATCAATTAATGACCAAGTTAACATTTGGGAATTTCAAGACCACATGGAACAAATTGCCTTGGAAGCAAAAGAAAAAACAGGAAACGAAGCTACTGTTGAATTTAAAGAGAAAAAATATGACAAAGAATACGAGAAATGTTCATTGGAAGCTATAAATGAACTGCGTGATGAGGCATACAGATTCCACGGCCATAAAACAAAAGATAAAGAAACTTTTAATGTCTTATTTGGCACATTAGTTCGTGAAGCTATAAAAGAAGGAAGTATGTGGAATGTTTATGAAAAGCTTGAACAAATTGAATTAAAAGAACCTATTACAATGGATTTTATAAAAGAATTTTGCAAACAGGGGGGATATGTTTTTCAATTCCCAAAAGGAATGACATTGTCTGGTGATATCGATTGGTCAAATTCAGAAGATGTTTTTTATTATTTAAGTTTTGACGAATCAACTTTTGCAGATACTCCGAGAGAACATTTGCCAGAAAATTATAATCCTCAACAGGTCTTTGATAAGGGAAAGTCATTGGGCTTAGGCATTGATAAGGTACACGAGAAAGGCTATACAGGTAAAGGCGTAAGTGTTGCCGTTTGTGATTGGCAATTAAAACCGCATAATGATTTAAATATAAAAGAATATCAATGTTGCGAATATGCAGCACAAATTGAAGATTATTTCCATGCATCAGCAGTCACAGGAATACTTGCAGGACAACAAACCGGGATTGCTCCTGATGCAGATGTTTACTTCTTTGCCGAATATCAGGATAGAAGCGAAACCGGCGGTAATGATATGATAAACACTCTCAAAAGTATAATTGAGAAAAATAAAACATTACCTGCAAATCAGAGGATACGCGTTGTATCTATTTCAGGGCCTATATACGGTGAACAAGAGGAAGCACAAGCATTAGTTAAAGAACTTACAGATTCAGGAGTATGGGTTTTATCTAGTGAAGAGTTTTGGAATGATTTCGGATATTTAGAAAAGAAAGATCCTATGGGTGATACTGATGACTTTAATAATTATCAAATATGCCTTGGCGCTTGGAATAAAAATGCATTATATGTAAATTCAGGGAATAGAACTGTCCCGGATCCTACAAATGAAACAGCATACAGACACGATTCAAGAGCTTCAGCAAGTTGGGCAATCCCTGCTGTTGCAGGATATTATACTCTTGCTTGTCAAGCAGATCCTAGTATAACACCCGAAAAGTTCAAACAACTAGCTGCTGAAACTGCAAGGATTCAATTATCTACAGAAATGATAGATCCTGAAGCTCCCTATGAAGGCAGAACGGAAGAAACTGTTCCAATTAAAATCATTGACATAAATGCTCTTTTACAAGCAATAGAAAACGAGAAAACACAACGCGTAGAATAAATTTAAAAACGGATTTTTCCGTTTTTCTAAAACTGACTGAAATTCGCAAACTGTTCAAAAATTATAATAAAACTAATCAGACTCTGATGTTTATCAGAGTCTGATTAGTTTGGAGAGGGCGGGATTCGAACCCGCGGTGAAGCTTTAAACCTCACAACGACTTTCGAGGTCGCCACCTTAAACCGCTCGGACACCTCTCCTTATAGTATTAAAAAAGCCGACTCTCGTCAGCTTATATGAATGGAGGAGGAGGTGGGATTCGAACCCACGGAACGCTCGCACGTTCGACGGTTTTCAAGACCGCTCCGATCAACCGCTCTGGCACTCCTCCAAGAGTGTGCTTTGGTCACCCGTCAATATTACACAAAAAATATTCCGTTGTAAAGTGCCGGTAACAAATTCACATTCCCCGCCCTCTGTGTTATACTTATCCCGAGGAGTATTTTATGGTTAACATAGCGTTCATTCCTGTCCGGGGAGGCAGCAAATCAATACCTTTAAAAAATATCAAACCAATCTTCGGGAAACCACTCGTTTTCTGGACCGCAAAAGCCGCCAATGATGCAGTCTGTATAGATAAAGTCATCATAGCAACCGATAGCCAGGAAATCGAAAAAACCGTTCTGAACTTCAACCTGCCAAAAGTTGAAATCTACAAAAGGCTTGCCGAAAACGCACAGGACACCTCCTCAACCGAAAGTGTCATGCTCGAATACATCAAAAGGGCAAAACTTAACGCAGAAGATAAATTCTTCCTTATTCAGGCAACTTCACCGCTCTTAAAAGCAAAACACATTGAAAATTTATACAAAAAATACCTTGAAGAAAAAGCAGATTCCGCAATGACAGGCGTTCTCACAAAGCATTTCTTCTGGTCAAAAAACGGAAACCCCATAAATTATGATTACAAAAAACGCCCCCGCAGGCAGGATTACGAGGGAATAATTCAGGAAAACGGAGCCTGCTACATAAATTCCGTCGAAAATATTATACGGGACAAAAACCGCATGTCAGGTAAAATTACCGTATATGAAATGCCCGAATATACCGCATACGAAATAGATGAGCCTGATGATTTCCTCATAATAGAAAAACTGATAGAACGTCATCAAAACGACTAAAAAATTAAATATTACAAGTTTTAACATTTTTAACAAGAGCCGAAAACCATGATATTATTTTCTCGAGTATGAGAGTAGCGGCTGTCCAAAATATTTATTATCCGACATTCAACACACTGAAACCTGTCTCCGCAAACAGGACATACAGAAATTACGGCATAAACAGTATCCTTCAGTATCCGCAGTCAAATCCGAGTTTCGGCTCAATCAAGAATGCGGAAGGTTTGAGAGCCCTGATGCAATACGGAATTCCCGATATGTACACGGGCAAAATGACAATTCCGTCAGGCCTGTTCGAAAATCTGCTCAAATCGGGTGTTTTCAGTGCGCCCGCGAGATATTCGGTCAAATTCCTCAAAATCTTCGAAAACACGTTTTCGGAAATTCCTTATAAAGTCTTTCAGCAGATAAAAAAGAGAGCACAGCATCACCCCGATGATGACTTACAGGAAATCATGCAGGCTCTGTCCGTCGAAAATAAAAAATCACTGCGTAAAAGACAAACGGACATCTTTAACAATTTAAAAGAACTGTCGGAAAAATTACCGCCCAAAGCCAAAGCATCATTTAAAACTCTTATGGACAAAACCCAAGACCAACTTGATGACAAACCGATTGTAAGCCCGTTCAGCAAGGCGACTTTTCAATATAATTTAAGAAAAATCCACGATGATATCAGAGATTTAACAAACAAAAGAACAGCAAATTTTGTTGTAAAAATGATAGAAGAATCCGACAAAATGCCTGACATTTCCGATATTAACAGCAAAGATAAGCAGAAAGAAATCATAAACAATCTGATAAAAATTGCACAGTCACATTCATATCTGAGAAGTTACAAACCTCTGAACGAACTTTTATTGTCCTCCATCTCAAATCTTGACAAAGAGCCCGTTGTAATCCCCTTCAGCCGTAAAACTTTTATATACAGATTAGACAAAATTTTAGACGGAGTGAAAAACCAAAAACTCAAAGAGCAAATGCACAATATTGCGGAAACCCTGCCGACTTCAAAAAACGGCGTTGATGCCTACATTCTCAAATTCAAAGATTCTCCGTCCGATAAAATTGCATTCAGACTCGCTCACCTTTCGTACAGTTCGGTAGAGCATCGGCGTCCGAAATCCAAAGGAGGAAAAGATTCCATGAAAAATTATGCCGTCGCTTCGGTAGAAGAAAATTCCGCAAGAGGAAATATTGATTACAAAGAACAAATGAAAAGACGCCCCAATACCGCAAAAAATAACCAAAAACAAATTGACCGTCTGATTCAACTTGCAAACAGAGGTAAATTTAAAAAACTCAGAGTTGATACAAAATACATAAGAGACTACAAGCAATACACCGCTCAGGAATCCAAAGGCGAAATCCTCCTCGATATATCCAAACTTAAAGAAGACGCATAAAAAAGGCTTTACACAGGAGCGATTTTGTTACCTGCCGTCTAGCAGGTGGGTGAGTGCCTTAGAATATCCGTTTCCCGCTGGCGATTTGTTATCGGCGGGTATACTTCGCAAACTACAGAGCTTACTCTCCCGTTTAATCAAAAATGTAGGAACAAAATAAACACCTGCATAAAGCAATATTATTATGACATATTATTTATGCAGTTTCAACTTCGTTGGATTTTGTAACAATTGATTCTTTTGTTGTCAGTCAGATTTTCGGTTGACTTTTTTCACTGCGTCATTATCCTTCATATAGAGGTATTTATACCTCGAAAAATCTGTCATAATTCTAACAGAGAATGATATTATGCCCTTCGTGTACAGATTACAAAAAATTCTGGATTTCAGAATCAGAAAAAAAGAAGAACAACTTATGGTTGTGCAAAAAGCCTTGAACGAAGTGCGTATGGCAGAACAACGAATTCTCGAAAACCAAAAAGAAATTGACCAAACCATTGAAAACCGAAAAACCGCTGACTACAAAATGATGGAATATTACGATAAATATATTCATCATTTGTGGGACAAAGCAGACGCATTAGAGGCTGAAAGGCAGCGATTGCAAGCCATACTTGACGAAGAAAAAGCAAAACTCGTCAAATGCGAACAGGCGGTTAAGGTACTTGAAAAACACAAAGAAAAACAAAAAGATGCTTATCTTGAAGAAGAAAAAGCAAAAGAACTGAAACTTTTTTCGGAAATCGGCGTACAAAGATTCTATATCCATTCCAAAGAAAATGCGGAAGAAGCCGAAGATGAAGAACTCAGAAAAATTATCGAAGAAACCGAAGCAGAAATTACAGGATAAAAATTATGAACATCGAATCAACAACAATCAAACCGACGCAGGATACTGCGCAAACTCAGCAGAAAACACAAAATTCCGACAGCGAGGTTAAATTTTCCGATGAACTGAAAAATGCCAAGCAGGAAAAGGATACCGAGACAGTTCAAAAATCTGCTGAAACTGAAGAAAGCACAAAAAAGGCTGATGTAAAAGCCGAAAAAACAGAGCAAAAAGCCGATAATCAACCTGCAGTTGAACAGGAAGATGATAAACTTGTAGAAGATGCTCTGAACAGTCTTCTTTCACTGGTAGATAAATTTAACAAACCTGAAATTGAAGTCGGTATTGAAAAAAATCAAACTTTTATCCCGTTAAACCGTAACAAAGAAGGTATCATAGGTCAAACAGAGGATAATCAGCCATTTGGAGTAAAGAATCCGCTTGATACTGCCGATAATAATACCGTCAGCAAATTCAGCATTGATAATGACTCCGATGAAAATGGAGGTTTCGGCTTGATAAACAATGATTTTAACATACAGGAAAATAAAGACCTGCTCCCGCAAATGAATCCTAATATGAATTTTGGCGGAGACGGCCAACCGTTTTCTTCTTTTATGAATAACGAAACCCCTCAGCAGGGAACTCAAAAACTCTCCGCATCAACCAAGGATTTGGCGGAAGAAGCCGCAATCTTATCAACAATGGCTGAAAATATTGCAATGGCAAACAAAGCCAACGTCGAAGAGCCTGCCGAAAAAATCGTTAACAAAAACGACGGAATTAAAAAGGTTGATACTCAGACAGGAATAACAAAAGAAACAATAGTCAAATATGATACCGTAATAATGAACGAAGCCGACGTCGAAGTGTTTGCAAATCTTGTCCAAAACGGCGAAGTTAATATGAACAACCTGGCTCCCGAAGCGGCGCAGAAATCCGTTCAGGTATCAAAAACTCTTGCAGACATGCTTGCAAAAGCAATGGAAGATAATAAACCTATAAGAATAGACTTTGACAATAACATTTCCGTCATTATAAAAATATCAAGGGACGGAAAACTTACCGCAGATTTCCTTCCGTCTTCTCAAGTTGCGGAAGCATATCTAAAAGAAAATTTACCTCTTCTCAGACAAAGATTTGATGAGCAAAATATTGATTATGACAAATTAAATCAGCGTGAAAGAAGAAACAGAGAACAAGACGATAACAGAAAGAAAGGTCGTGAAAATGAATGATATTTACACAACCGCTATAAATACCCAAAAAGCAACTATACAATGGATGGACGTTCTTGGAGATAACTTAACCAACGTATATTCTCCGGGCTTCAGAGAAAACAAAGTAACGTTCAACACGTTCCTCGGAGGTGCCGTTCTTGATCACAACATCAAGAATTTTGGGCAGGGTAAATCAACTCCCGGTACTTCCAACGAAAATTTGTTCCTTGAGGGAAAAGGGTTTTTCATTATAAGAAATCCTGAAGGACAGGTCTCCTACACAAGACTTGGCGAATTTACCTTTGACAGCGAAGGTGTTTACAGGGCTAAAAACGGTGCCACAGTTCAGGGATACATACTGAACGACAAGGGCGAGATTATGTCCGGAACAAAGTCAATAAGTGCTGATTTGTACGAAGAAACCGCACTTAAGGGCGGAGCGATGAGTATTCCGACTACAAATATCAAACTGTGGATTGACCCGAATAACGGTAAATTCTTAGGCAAATACGACGAATATGAAATCAAAAACGACGGAACAATATACGGTAAAGCAGACGGCGGAAACCGTTCCGTTCCTCTTTATAAAATAGCCACCGCAAACTTCCATAACCCGAGCGGTTTGTATGAAGTTAAAGACGGACTGTTTGTGGAAACTCCCGAATCGGGCAAACCCGTAGTCGGCAGAGGCGAAATCCGTTCAGGACTTTTGGAACAATCTAACATAGATTTCAAAAACAATATGGCAGATTATCAGCAGGCAAAAGTCCAAATGGAACTTGTTAATGCACTGATTAAGTCTAACAAGCAGTTGTTGCAGTCCGCAATGGAAATGGCTACAAGCAATTAGTAACCATTGATTGAAATAAAAATTAGTTAAACTCCGTTTTATAAGGGAATTAAAGTATTTCTTTAGTTCCTTTTTGTTTTGAAAAATAATATTATCCGAATTTTTTATAATAAAACAGTAGAAACTTTTATTAAAATTTGATACAATCGAGGAAAAGGAGATTTATATGTCAATAGATAATGCTTTGGTTATGATTCTTGCCGGCGGCGAGGGTAAAAGACTGCACCCTCTTACTCAGGACAGAGCAAAACCTGCCGTACCATTTGGTGGAAGATACAGAATTGTTGACTTTGTTTTAAACAATTTCATCAACTCCGGTTTCTACAAAATCAAAGTGTTAACCCAATATAAATCGGATTCTCTGAATAAGCATATAACAAGAGGCTGGTCATTGTCACCATTCTTAAACCAATACGTTGACCTCGTGCCCGCTCAGATGAGAACAGGCGGAACGTGGTATCAGGGCACGGCAGACGCCGTCTATCAGAACGTTTTTCATATTCACGACGAAAACCCTGATTTTGTATGCGTTTTTGGCGGTGACCACATATACAAAATGGACGTCTATCAAATGCTCAAATTCCACAAGAGCAACTTCGCAGACTTAACCATTTCCGCAATTCCCATTCCCATAGAAGACGCACACGAATTTGGAATCATTGAAATAGACGACAACTGGAGGCTCACAGGCTTTGTTGAAAAACCAAAAACACCTCCGAAAACAATCCCCGGAAACCCGAAAATGTGCCTGGCTTCCATGGGCAACTACATATTTAACAAAGATGTTCTTGTCAATGCTCTTGAAGAAGACTCCAAAATCAAAACTTCAAACCACGATTTTGGCAAAAACGTAATTCCGATGTTGTTAAATCAGGGTAAAAAAGTTTATATATACAATTTTGCGGAAAATACTTTCCCCGGAATTACAAAACGTGAAAAAGGCTATTGGAGAGATGTCGGGAGTATTGATGCATACTGGCAGGCTAATATGGACCTGCTTGATTACGAGCCTGAACTGAATTTATATACGCCTGATTGGCCTTTGAGAACATTTAACTATAACTATCCGCCTGCAAAATTCATCTGGCAGGAAGGTGACAGGGTCGGTATGGCAACCGATTCAATGGTATCAGAAGGCTGCATTATCTCAGGCGGTTCGCTTTCACGCTGCGTACTTTCGCCAAAAGTCAAAATTAACAGTTACTCTCAGGTATCAGACAGTATTTTGATGGAAGACGTAAACGTCGGAAGATATTCTGAAATCAGAAAAGCAATTATTGATAAAAACGTCGATATTCCGCCATATACAAAGATAGGTGTTAACAGAGAAGAAGATATTGCAAGAGGATTCTACGTCTCTGAAGGCGGAGTAACCGTTGTACCAAAAGGGGCACGATTGTCTTAATTGTCTTTATCTTTTTCATTTTGGCAGGTACATTCATTGCTTTCGTCAACCCATATAATTATAACCTTGTCATGGTTTAAAAACGGGTTTGAAGCAAGTTTGTCATACTTATTAATTTTTCTGTTCAGTATTTTGAAAAAAGATGATACTTTCATATCAACATAGTAAACCCAAACAAAAACGGTAAATTACCTGTTGTAATAATTTACCGCTTTGTTTTATTAAACTTCCGGATTAGTCCGGCAATTTTATACAAGACTTACCCTATTTAAACCAATTACAGAATTTTTCACTGCACAAACTCTGTTCAAGTTCTTTCATAATATTTGTTCTGGTCATATCATAAGTTATCGGAGTTACGGAAACCATGTTGTTACGAACAGCCGAAATATCGGTATTTGCATCATCAGGCTCGGTAATAAGTTCGCCTGCCATCCAATAATAAACCTTCCCTCTCGGGTCAATACGTTTTTCATATTCATCTGTAAACATTCTGCTTCCGAGTTCTGTTACTGCAACTCCGGCTATATCTTCCCTTTCGAGGCCGGGAACATTAATATTCAGAATTGTTCTCGGAGGAATTTTATAATCGGACAAATGGTTAATCATTTCCGAAACGACTGATGCCGTAACCTTAAAATCTTCGTAATCCGTTCTCATACTTGCAAGAGAAGTCGCAATACTCGGAAACCCCATCATAGCGCCTTCCATCGCACAACTTACCGTTCCTGAATACAAAATATCGGCACCTAAATTCGGCCCGTGGTTAATTCCTGATATAACCAAATCAGGTTTTTCATCTTCGGATAATATAGCATTAATGGCAAGTTTTACGCAGTCACCCGGAGTGCCTGTGGTAATCCAGCAGCGCTTTGCACCGTATTTCGCATCAACTTCTTCAACCCTCAGCGGTGTATGCAAAGTCAAAGAATGGCCTGCCGCACTTCTTTCTCTGTCAGGTGCTACAACATAAACATCATGCTTTTTTGACAACTCTTCCATTAAGGCATGAATACCGTTTGCCAAAATACCGTCATCGTTAGAAATAAGAATCTTCATTAAAACTTCCTCTTAAAATGTAATAAACACTAACCTTTTTATTATAACAATAATATTCATATAAGTATAGACTCTATTTTTTGCCGAAAATCGTTACAAAAATTTACAATTCGACATGCTCAATATTCGCGTATTTTTGATTTAAAACATCTTATAAATATAATAACAATCAAACTCCGAGAACTAATGTTATTCATAAATTTCTTTATAAAATAAAAACAATCAAAAATTCATCTTAATATTTGCTTTACAATTCACAAAAAAAAGGCAATTTTCAAAATGCCGTGCTTTTAATTATATATGTACATTGATATAATCAGTGTGTTGCATTAGATGAAATGTGTATGATTAACAAAGTTGGTGTAGAAAACAGAAATCTAAATAGCTTATATTCGTCTATCCCAAACAAAAGTACGGACTCTAAAGAGCCAAACTTCAAGGGCGGCGGATTGTGGCTTGCTACGCTCGGACTCATGCAGGCTTGCGAAAGAAATCCGATGATAAATGTTGCGGTAATCGATATGTTATCCGCAATTTTGCCGCGTACATTTGTAGAATCTCTAACCAATTGGTTTGCAGGATTTGAAGCCTTCAGAAGAGAATCCTCAGGATTAATCGTAAACTGTTTAACTCCAAGTTTAATAACTATGGGAGTTGCAGCCGGTATCAACGGACTCATTATGCCAAAAGGTGCACGTATGGCTAAGTGCTGGGCTGACAGTTCATTGATAGAAAGAATCCAGGAATCATACACTAATTCAGCATCAACAGACAAAGTCGCAGATACCTTCAGACAAATGATCAGAGGAATTGAAGGTGTTGACAGAAATGATGTTGTAAATGTAGGCAGAAAAATCTCTTATGCCGACATAGAAGGATATGTTGATAAACTCAAAGAGTTATCACAAAAGGATATGAACTCAATGAGCAGGAAAGAAAGAAAAGCCCTCAAGGCTGAAATCGAAAACATTTCCAAAGATATTGCCCAGAAAATACACATCTACGAAAATATAACCGTCAAAGGCGGTAAAGAAGTTAAAGCAAACACAATTTCTACTCTATTGCAGGACACTGTCAAGTTCTTCCAGGAATTTGGCAAAGCACAAAAAGGTGATGCAAAGATCGATATCGCCGAGTTCGCAAAGAAAGGTAAAAAACTTGTACGTACAAAAAGCGTTCTCGGATTTGCTATCGTACTCCCGCTTGCCGCATCAATGCAATTCATTAACAGATGGATTACATCTAAGGTATCGGGAACAAAAGGTGCGCCTATCTATGAAGACTTTGGGAAAAACAAAGAACATGAACACAAGACCCAGGAAGGTCTTACAAAACAAAAAATAATCTCAATGTCTTCAATGATTCTCGTAGGTCTTTTGTCAATGATGAAATTACCGACCTGGAATACGTTTGAGTTCAAAGGTAAATTCCCGACCATGGACCAGGCCAGAATTATTTCAACAACGACCTTTGCGTCAAGAATGGCTGCTGCGGAAGATAAAAACGAACTCCGTGAATCAACCGTAAGAGACATCTGCACATTCTTAAGCCTGTATTTCCTCGGTGATTATGCCGCTAAAGGTGCCGCAACATTAATACAGAAGAAAACAGGAATTGCACTTTTGAATGACACAAAACCAATCAAAAAAGATGCCAACAAACTTAAAAAATTCTGGCACTGGTTTAAAGATGTTAAACTCAAATCCTCCGAAGAAGTGGTCGGAAAGACGCAGGCAGAACTTAAAAAAGCGGTTAACATGCGTTCCGCTTGCCAAATAGCCAATACTGGTGTATCATTAATACTGCTTGGGTTGGTTATTCCAATATTTACCAGAAGAAGTACAAAGAAAAAACATGCCGAAGAAATGAAAATAGTTCAACTACAAACATCGTCGTCGGGCACAGCCACAAAAGTGGGCGCATAAAATAAGCGCCCGTAACTCAGCGTTGCTGAAAATTTGATGGTTAACAACAAGACGATGGAGGTTGAAAAAGGAAATTATGAACGTACAGAAAATCACTCAAGACAACAAGCAATTACAGATTACCCCGCAGTTTAAAGGTGCAGGCGACATTGCCCTGAGATTTTTTGCAACCAACCAGGCAATGGGTGCAAATGCTGTTGACGTAGCCTTCATGGTCATACCGAGAACTGCAAGCGACGCAATCAGACGCGGACCTAACGCAGGTTTGGAAACAGGACGCCGTGAGGCTTCAGGTACAATTAACCACACCTTAATCGGTGTATATGGTATCGCAGCCGGTGCGGTTGCCGCAACTCTTATGGGTATAGACCGCAAGTACGGAACGAGCGCAAATCAGATTATGACTGCGCCCGAAACTTTGAATATCCTTGCCGAAAACAAGGCTCGTCAGATTGAAAAAGAAAAACAGCAAATTGATTATCTGCGTGAAACACTGAAAAACGTAAAAGCCTTCAATCCTACCGCAGAAGGTGCTGATACTGACGGTTTCGTAAGAATTTCCGACAAAACAATCAAAAAAGCAAGCAAAATTCTTGACGAAGTAATTAATGATGAAAAAACAAACTTCAAAAAATGGGCGGGCAAAAAGACTGATAATTCTCTTGATGTCGTAGTTAACCTGATTACTGCCGATACCGGTGCGCAGTCAAAATACGTTCTTGAGTCTGCTCTGGAAAACGGAACAAAGAGTGAAACAAACCTCAGGACTTTACTCGAAGATGTTTATAAAGTTTCAGAAGCATTTAACAAAGAAAAGGTTAAAGAAGCATTTGTAAGACAAATAAAAGAAAATAAAGGAATTTCAGAAAACGTATTTGTTAAATACCTTTCAAAATACAAAAGTGTTAAATCAATAGCAGGCTTTGCTCTTGCTTCAGGAATCGGTATGTCAATCCAGCCGATTAATATGTATCTGACAAGAAAGAAAACAGGTCAGGACGGTTTTGTCGGTGTTGAAGGAAGAACAAAAGATAAAAGCACGGGCTTCAAATTCTTAAAAGCAGGAAGCGCCGCAGCATTCTTCTCTATGGTTTTGGCAACATTAAATCCTGAAAACAAAGGCATAAAGAAAATTTCACCAAAAGGATTCTTCGGGAAAATGGCATTCAAAGGTTTTTGGCCGACAATAAGCCAATTAAAAGGAATCTACGGTATGACCATTATCTCAAGAATTATTTCTACAAGAGATAAAGACGAACTCAGAGAAGCCCTCACAAAAGACACTCTCGGATTCCTGAGTTGGCTTGTTCTCGGTGATTTCGTAAATAAAATGGTTGCCGAAGGTTTGGATAAGAAACTCCACAATGCAGTGGGCAAAGGCAAATACGAATCCGTAATGAACAGAAACAATGAAGTTGCCGAAAAAGGTTATTGGGAACGTGTATTCAAATCTACTCTCAAGAACAGAGATGAAATTATAATTAAAGCCCTTGCAGAAAACGGAATCGAAACCGTTAAAACCGAAAACGGCAAAACAATCGCAAAGACATTCAAAGAAATGTCAAAAGATATTGATAAACTGCCTGAAGCAGCAAAAAAACTCGTTAAGAAACGTCTCGGAATACTTAACAAGGCTCAACTTGCAGGTTATGCATTCTCAGGATTGGTACTCGGTCTCGGTATTCCTAACCTGAATATCTACATTACCAACAAACTCGATAAAAAACGCAAAGCAGAGGCTGCCCAAAAAGCCGCTATGGCAGAGCAAGCATAGCATAATGCCGTTCGGTTGTGCCGTTCTCTTTACGGTATGAATAAAACAGGTCGTTGTTACAACTTGTGCAGTAAGGGCATATATCTATCCGCTCAACTCCAATTTCTTGGAGTTGACGTGCGTTTATACCTTTTAAATCGACGTTTCTGCCCTGTGATAAGCCCTCTTTATTGCTAACCGTTTCCAATAATTTAGCCCTGACTTCATCGGAGACCTCGTAACAGCATAAGCCGATTGCAGGCCCGATTACAGCAATAATATCGGAAGGATCACCGCCCATTTTTTCAACCGTTCTGATTCCGATTTTCTGAGCCGTTCCTCTCCAGCCTGCGTGCGAAACAGCACCAATATTTGTCTTCGGGTTATAAAAAATCAGAGGGGTGCAATCAGCAAACCTCAGATAACAAGCCTGACCTGATTTAGTCAAAATTAAACCGTCCGTGTCCGGATATTCCGTTCTGTCATCAACAAATTCCACATGGTCACTGTGCGTCTGTTTGGGAGTTACGCCAAAGTCAGGTTCCGGGTGCTTCCTCAGTGTGAAAAAAGCCGCCACTTCGCTAATAAAATCACTTTTTAGAACTTTTTGTCCTCTGTAATAATCGAAATAGAACATGGCAAAATTATAACATATAATGGGCACACGTTTTTACCTTTACTTTTAACCCTGTTTTTGTTAGAATTTGAGGGCAAAATATATTTTGATAGGGAGATGAAGAATTGAAAACTCGTATGAAATCACACAACTGCGGTGAATTAAATCTCAGTAATATTAACGAAGAAGTTACTCTTTCAGGCTGGGTGTCAACAGTAAGAGACCTCGGCGGAATTTTGTTTATAGAACTTCGTGACAGAAGCGGATTTTTCCAACTTGTTGCAAACCCGCAAATCAATCCCGACGTTCATCAGGCATTCGCCAAAGTAAGAAGTGAATACGTTATTATGGTTAAGGGCAAGATTACAAGAAGACCTGAAGAAACATATAATGAAAAATATCCGACAGGTCAGGTTGAAATGTATCCCGAATCTGTTGAAATCCTTTCGGAATCTAAGGTTTTGCCTTTCGTTCTTGGTGATGAAAATGTTTCGGAAGATGTTCGTCTTAAATATCGTTACCTCGATATAAGAAACGAGAAAATGCTTCATAACCTGATAACAAGACATAATATCGTTCAGGCAGTTCGTAATTATCTGAACGGGCAAGGTTTCCTTGAAGTTGAAACTCCGATTTTGATTAAAACAACACCCGAAGGTGCCCGTGATTACCTCGTTCCTTCACGTGTTCAGGAAGGCAAATTCTTCGCACTTCCCCAATCTCCGCAAATCTTTAAGCAATTACTGATGGTTGGCGGAATTGAAAAATATTATCAAATTGCAAAATGCTTCCGTGATGAAGATTTGAGAGCAGACAGACAACCTGAATTTACTCAGATTGATATGGAACTCTCATTTGTTGAACAGCAGGACGTTATAAAGACGGTTGAAGGACTGCTCGTTGATGCATTCAAAGCGGCAGGAGTTGATATTCACCCTCCGTTCAAGCAAATCACATGGCAGGAGGCTATGGACAGATACGGCTCTGACAAGCCCGATACAAGATTTGATTTGGAATTGTTTGATATAGGCGACATTATCCTGCAGTCAGAATTTGAAATCGTTAAGAAAACTCTTGAAAACGGCGGTATTGTCCGAGGTATCAGAATCCCCGGCGGCGCAAGTTATTCAAGAAAAGATATTGATGATATTACAAAACTTGCCGTTTCCTTCGGCGCCAAGGCCCTCGCTAACATCATTTACAACGAAGACGGAACGGCAAAATCTCCTGTTCTTAAATTCGTAACAGAAGATCAGGCTAAAGCAATTCAGGAAAGAGCAGGTGCTCAGGCAGGCGATATAATCTTCTTCGTTGCAGACAAACCGAAACTCGTTTACGACATCATGGGAAGATTGAGATTACATTTCGGTAAATCATTAAATCTTATTGACGAAAACAAACACAACCTGCTTTGGGTTGTTGACTTCCCGATGTTTGAATGGTCGGAAGAAGAAGGCAGATATATGGCAATGCACCACCCGTTCACCTCTCCAAACCTTGAAGACTTGGATAAACTTGACAGCGGTGATTTGGGCAACGTTAAATCAATTGCTTACGATATCGTTTATAACGGAACAGAATTGGGCGGAGGCTCCGTCAGGATTCACTCATCGGAAGTTCAGAAGAAAATCTTTAAGGCTCTCGGCCTGACGGAAGAAGAGGCAACCGAAAAATTCGGATTTATGGTTAATGCTCTCCAATACGGAACTCCTCCGCATGCCGGCCTTGCAATCGGTTTGGACAGATTGGTTGCACTACTTTGCAGAACTGATTCAATCCGTGATGTTATTGCATTCCCGAAAAACGCAAGCGCAAAATGTCTTATGTCCGATGCTCCGGGCGAGGCTTCAATTCAGCAGTTAAGAGAACTTCACATCAAAAGCACAGTAAGAAAAGAGGGGTAGGGGTAAAGGGGTAAACGTAGAGGCGTAAATCTAAATACAGATTACCCGAAACCCTGAAAAATAAATATAATAAAAAGAGGCTAACACGAGTTAGCCTTTTGTTTTGAGAAAAGGGAAATAAAGTTTATTTAACTACCTGTCTTAACTGTTTTTACGCGTTACTGCCCCATGTGAATGTGTGCTGTATTGCGTTATCTATAAATGTTTGTATTGCTTCCATCTGCGTCTTAATAACTTCTAATTCTGTTGACAAATCCTGCATTTCCAAATCGACAAACTGTTCTTTTTCATTAAGTATTGCCTTTTGTTCGTTATACCATGCCGTAACTTGTTCTCTGTGTTCGTTTGTTACATTCTCGGAAATATCACCGTTTGTCACAAAGTAATTCAACGTACTGCAATCATCATACTCGCCGTAATCGTCAATAGTTTCAAGATGGAACGTTCCGGAAACCAATGCATCTGAAATATAATCAGGATTTGAATTGATTTCACCGTTATATTCCGTTGTCCAACCGTTCGTTGAAGCAGCTTCAAAAATTGCCCAATAAGCATCTATAAACTGCTGCACCATCTTTGTTGCAGCTTCACTGTTCTTAGTTTCGCCTTCTCCGACAGATTCACCCGTAAGTGTTTTTATAATTTCAGCATCATAAGAAGACTCTAATTCTCCGCCGTTTTTAACCTTCATTATTGTCTCAGCATCAAGGCTCGGGAACAGAACTGCCAATATTTCAGGAATCTTACTCTTGTCAAAAGTTCCGCCCTTACCGCATGCACTCATACCTTTCGGAATGACTTTATTAATCGCATCTGCATAAGCCTTGCTTAAAACAACCTGACCTTTGTAATCGGTTAATACCATTGCGTTATTATCTTTCATCGGGTATCTGTCAGGATACCATGCCGCAGCAAAGTTTGCTCCATATCCCATTAAATATTGATAATTAATTTTGTTATACTTACCGTTTGCATAATAAGAAATCTGTTTTTGCTGTAATTTGGAACTGTATTCACGAGCCAAATCGGAAACCTCTCTGGTCAATGCCATTTTATGCATCGCACCCATGCCGATCTGATATTCGACATCTGCTTTGCGCTGTGTCATTGCCAATAATCTAACTTGTGAGGCAGCTAATCCCATTTTGTCTTTCCTTTATTGTCCCTATGTAGCATGTATATCGGCATTTTTAGCCAAAACTTTAGGATTTTTAAAGAAAGTTTTACAAAACTTAACATTAAGGCAATTTTATCGTTTGTTCTGTTTTATACATTATATATAAGTGTGTATAAGGAGTTATTATGACCGGAATTCAAAGTGTCGGATTATTGTCAGTTCAACAAACTAACGGCTTAAAGCAGGTAAATACCAACAAAACAAGTTTTAAAGCCGAAAATGACCGATTTGTCAGACAATCAGATGTACAGGCTTTGCAGGCACAGGCAATAAAAGACCGTCAACGGGAACAAAGAAGCCAAAAGGTTAAAAATAATGTTGCCTGGACGGTAGGTCTGTTAGCATCTGCAACAATGATTGCGGTATTCGCTCCCATGGCTATAAAAGAATTTAAATCCACTTCTCAGCAAAGAAAAGCAGAAAGGGCGCTAAATAGAGCTTTATCAAGTGTAAAAACAGATGCAAGTCCTATTGAAGATGTCCTTAATAACTGTAAAGACAAAAGTATCGTAAGAGCTGTTAAAGAAGAAATTGAAAAAGGTCCGCTTTCAATGTCACAAAAGAAAGTAAATGCACTTACGGAACTTGCGAAAATAAGCGATACCGAATTAAAAGTAGTAGATATAGAAAGGGCAAAGAAAATACTTGACGATAAAGTTATCGGTATGCAAGGAGTTAAAAAACAGGTTCTTGAATTTTTGGAATACAGAAATGCATGTATAAGAGAAGGTATCAAGCCCGATAAACCTCTTGTTATAGCCCTTGACGGACCTCCCGGTACCGCTAAAACAACACTTTGTCAGGCCGTTGCGGAAGCCTGCGAATTGCCTTGCAAAGAAATATCTATGGCAGGTGCGACGGGTAAGGCAAAAGTAATCGGTAACGAATCTGTTTATCAGGGCGCAAGTTGGGGTGAATTTGCAGACGGACAGATTGAACACAAAACAAAAGATATGGTTTATATACTTGATGAATTGGAAAAAACAGGAAGTTCCGAGCATAACGGAAAACCTGATGATGCGTTATTATCATTCCTTGACGGTCGTCACAAAGGTCATGATGACTTCTTAGGAGTTGATATTGATATTTCAAATTCCATAGTTATGATTACAACCAATGACTACAATAAGTTAAGCGAGCCCATCAGAGACAGAATATCTTATGTATTCCATATTAAACCATATACGTTGGGAGAAAAAGCTAAGGTTGCCGAATTTAAGGTAGGCAGAGCATTAGATTATCACAAACTCAAAGATTCTGTTGAATTACCTGACGGCATGTACGACCTGATTGCCAAACAAGCCAAAGGTGAAGGCGGTCGTGATGTAACCAATATATCAGAAAACTTAGTTCACAAAATCTTCTGTATGCCTAAAGAAGAAGGCAAAAAGAAGAATGTAACGATTGAAATGGTTGAACAATGGATACAAGAAGCACAAAAAGCAGCATAAATGCTTAATTTAGTTTTATGATTTTTTAGTCTTTTTTGTCGTCTTGCCTGCTGTTTTAGCGGTTGTTTTGCCTGTTGTTTTAACTGCGGACTTACCCGTCGTTTTGCCTGCAGGTTTCTTTGCCGTTTTGGCCGCAGGTTTCTTTGCTGTTTTAGCGGCTGATTTCGCAGGTGATTTCTTAATCGGTGTTTCCTCTGTCATATTAGGAAATCCCTTCAGGCCGCCCGAAGTTATCTTTTTGGCAATCTTTTGTATCTGCATTTTTTCGATTTCTTCAATAACCTTTGCAACAGGGACGTCCCATGCTTTTGAAGTCGGGCATTGGAACGGTTTAATACTCTTATACCATGCAATATCTTCACCCGTTGTCTTAAACCATCTCCATTCAGTTATGGTATTGAAAAGCCCGAATGTCTTGATACCCAATGCACCCGCAAGGTTCATAACACCGTTATCGGTTGTTACAATCAAATCCATACAGTTCATTGCACATGCCGTATCTTCCCAATTCTTAAAGGTATTACCGAGTCTTATCAGTTGCGCGTCCGACGGAACTCTGTCCATCTGACGGCTCAGGTCATCAACTTGGAAACTATATACCTCAACCTCAGGCATCTTCATCAAAGGATACAGATATTCAAGCGGAATATCACGGTCAGTTTCCTTAGAAAATACAGTACCTTCAAATGCTATACCGATTTTGAGTTTGTCATTATCGTTTATAAATTCCTTCCTGTATGCCTCTATTTTGGCTTTCGGAACCTTCAGATAACCCTCGGCAAGAGGTATCGTATTAGGCTGAGTTTCACACACAATAGGCAGGTCCATCATCGGGATATAATAGTCATAATTCAGGGTCTTGACCTGTTCCTCAGTATATATATCAACACCGAGATTGGAATCATTAAACAAATCAACAAGTCCGCCCTGTACTGCAACGGAAACTTTACCGCAAAGTTTTTTCAGTTCGTTAACAAATCGTATGAATAATATTGAGTCACCAAAGCCTTGTTCAAAGTGTGCAAGAATATGCTTCCCTCTGATATCAATCTTCATGTTCCAGCGTTTCTTTTTATTTAAGAAAATCTCAGGGAATGCAACATTACCCAAATCTTCCTTCTGAAATCTGTGCTGAAGGAATTTGAAACCTTCGGAAAATCTTTCATGTTTAACCAAATATGCACCATAAGAGTGTAAATCCGAGTGCGTCGGATTCAGATACATAAGTTTTGAATAGAATTCATCGGCCTTCTGAACTTCGTCGAATTTACCATAGACATAAGCAAGGTTTTTAACAACAATTCTGTTATTCGGAGCAAGTTCAAATGCTTTTGTAAGGTATTCGATTTGTTTTTCTTTGAATTTATCCTGATAGCAGGTTGAATACAAGTGACCAAGCATATTGTAAATTGAAAAATTGTTTTGGTTTTTCTCAAGTGCTTTTTCGTAGTATTCAATCGCTTTGATGTTATCCTTAATATCCGCATAAGTAATGTCTGCAAGATAAACGTAAACGTCTTCTTTATCGGGAGAAATTTCCTCAAACCGTTTCAGAAATTTAATCGCCAAATCCGCATTACCGATAGCCTTCATACAAAGCCCGATGTTTTTGTAAACCGTAACCGGGAAACCTCTGTATTTCATAATGTCACGATATATTTCAATCGCCTCAACCCATTTTTTGTCCTGAGACATTGAACGGGCATACGCCAATGCAAAATTTATGTATTTATTTAGAACAGGAAATCTCTCGGCATCACTTAACTGAGGAAGAATTTCCCTGTATATTTTTAAACCCTTTTCATATTCTTTGTTAGTACAATGATATTCCGCAAGTGCAACATCAAGCGAATTAACCAAATCGGTAGAGTTGTCGAGCGGAATTTCTTTTCTTACAATAAGTTGCTTTGAAATCTGTACCATATAAACCTCTCCATAATATCTGTATAGCAGAATAATAACATATTTTTCGGATTTGGAGAATAGTTTACAATTAATTTGGACTTATTGGTGTAGTATAAAATCAGAATAGATTTAATTGCGGAGTTTCTAATTCCGGAACGCTTTCCTCGGCCCGTTTTTTTGTTGACAGGTTTTTGGAATCCTTCTGCATCTTCTGCATTAATTCCTTTGAACGTTTAACAACGCTCGCCGGCAGACCTGCCATTTTGGCAACCTGAATTCCGTAACTCTTGCTTGCTCCGCCCGGAACAATTTTTCTCAAAAATTCAATTTCGCCGTTTTCTTCCGACACCGTAATTCTGTAATTTTTAATCTGCGGGAACGTTCTGTCCATAACGTTCAATTCGTGATAGTGAGTTGCAAATATACACCTTGCCTTAATTGTACCCGCAATATATTCCGCAACGGACCATGCGATAGCAACTCCGTCATACGTACTCGTTCCCCTGCCTATTTCATCAATAAGAATAAAACTTCTGTCCGTCGCATTGTTCAGAATATAAGATGTTTCCGTCATCTCGACCATAAACGTGGATTTACCCAAAGTCAAATCATCGCTTGCTCCGACACGGGTGAATATCTTATCAACAATTCCGATCCTTGCACTGTCCGCAGGGACAAAAGAGCCTATTTGCGCAAGAATTACAATCAGTGCATTCTGACGCATATAGGTTGATTTACCCGCCATATTGGGCCCTGTAAGTATCATAAATTGTGTCTTATCAATACTGTCGCCGGAGAGTTCCAAATCATTCGGAACATAAGAGCCGAGAGGTAAAATTTTCTCCAAAACAGGGTGTCTTCCGTTTCTCACAACAAATTCCCTGCTGTCATTAATCTCAGGACAAACGTAATTCTGCTCAGCGGCAATTGTTGCGAACGAATTAAACACATCAAGTTCTGCCACACATTTTGAGATTTCACGAATCAGCGAAACAAATTCTTTGGAATATTCTCTGAAATCACTGAAAAGTTTGTATTCCAAATCATTTGCCTTAACCTGCGCCGATAAAACCTCGTCCTCGTGTTTCTTGAGTTCTTCCGTAATAAATCTTTCTCCGCCCGTAAGTGTCTGTCTGCGCACATAATCCGCAGGGGCCTTGGATAAATGAGAATTTGTAACCTCAATATAATATCCGAAAACCCTGTTATACCCGACTTTCAGAGTCGTTATTCCCGTTCTCTGCTTTTCTTTTTCTTCAAATTGTTTCAGCCAGTCCTCGCCGTTTGCCATCAAATTGCGCAGGTAATCAAGTGTGTCATTCACTCCTGCTTTGATAATTCCACCCTCTTTAATCACAACGGGAGGGTTTTCCTCAATTGTTTTATCAATTAATTTGGTGTATTCCTTAATATCGTCCAGGCGGTCTTCTATTGAAGAAAATATGGTTATCCCTGCGGACTTTGCCTCTTCAACAAGGCGGGGAAGAACATTCAAAGACATCTTAAGGCTTATAAAATCTCTCGGACCCGAAGAGCCATTGCTCATTCTTGAAGAAAGTCTTTGTATATCGGATATGTCCCTTAATATTACTTCTAAATTATATCTTGCCGAAGGATTCTCAAAAAGTTTCTTTACGACCTCCTGTCTTGCCGTAATCTTTGCCTTATCCTTCAACGGCTGACAAACCCAGGATTTGAGGAGCCTTGCCCCCATGCCCGTGGTTGTCTTGTCTATTGCCCAAAGTAAAGACCCGTAACGGTTTTTCTCTCTTAAAGTTTCCGTCAGTTCGAGATTTTTGCGGGTATTAACATCGAGCGAAACATATTCCGAAAGTTCATAAAGTTCAACTCTTTCAAAGGAAGGAAATCCGTCCTTCATATTTTCCCATATATAAGCAAGCACTGCAGCCGCAGCCCTGAACGCTAGAGGATTTTCCTTGTAACCTAATGAGTCAAGGTTATCTAATTTAAACACACTTTTCAGATTATTCTGAGCAAAAGTATCTTCAAAAACTTTCATAGGAACTTTCACGCAGTTATAATTATCGGTAATTTCATCGGGAAGATTTACGACTTCTTCGGGAACAATCTGATATTGCTCTAATTTAAGTTTCTTAGAAGGTGCGATAACTTCCGACGGCTGAAGCCTTGCCAATTCAGTCAAAATTGCATCATACCCGAGTGTGGCCGCTTTAAATTCGCCCGTCGAAATATCCGTATATGCAAAGCCGTAATTCCCTTTTTCCTCAAAAAGCGCACAGATATAGTTATTGCTTGTCTGATTTAAAAACTTGCTCTCAACAAGAGTTCCTGCGGTTATTACCCTGACGACGCCTCTGTCAACGAGGCCTTTTGCAAGTTTAGGATCTTCGAGTTGTTCGCAAATGGCAATCTTATAGTCTTTGGCAACCAATTTTTCAAGATAATTATCCACCGCCTTAACAGGAATACCCGCAAGCGGAACTCTTCCGAGTTTTTTCCC